>NZ_JBIISY010000074.1:0-26607 GCF_044340795.1 Tardiphaga sp. | reverse complement strand
CAAAGATAATTGCCTTTTTGGAAGAGTTATTTGTTCCTCCCGTACCGCACTCTTCGAAAATCGTGCCTGCGGTTGCCTCGCCAACCTGCGCCCTCAGATTAATGAGTGGCGCGCTTTGAACGAAGTTCGGATGGTTATAAAGTAGATTAATACGACGAAATGCAATTGCTTGAGTTGCGTCTAACCGGATCAAGCCACCGGCGCTTCCATCAGCGGTAAACACAACAGTCGAAGCTTTCGTTTCCTGACCGTTGCCCGATCCGACACCGACAAACTCGATCCCGGATTTGTGCAAAGCGTTGACCAGGTAATCGTTAGTATGGAAACGTCCGCCGGGTGGGATAATAACTCTCCCACCATTACTACCAATATCGGCAATCGTATTGGCGAATGCGCTTGCATTTATACTTGAACTGCTATCCAAGCCATCGCCTATGGCGCCGTAGTCTTCAACGTTGAAAATCCCTTCACGCCTCTTCATCAAGTATATCGTCTTCGCAAAGGCCTGACGCGTCCGCAGCGGAGTCATCCAGCCGACGTTGCTTACACCCGCTTCTGCCTCTGCCTGCGTTGCTTTTCCGGCGGACATCGCAGTGGCGATAATGGCGTCCATTTCAGCGACGAGAGCTTCACGAGCCGCGTTGATCTCATCTGCGATGTTGGTGTTCAAATATAGAGAATATTGAATTGGGTCTGTGCCGATGTTCGGCCGATTTGTATTCAGATTCCAGACGTCACCGCCGTGCGCCGTCCCCTCTTGAACGGTTACCTTCATTCCGGCGATCATGCTGCGAGACGACACGCAATCAGGTGCACGACGCCAGCCACCTTCGTTTGCGGTATAAATCCCATTCTCTACTGGATTAGACTGGTCTTTAACCAGAATACGGTCGCCTGCCAGCGCCGCGAAGCCGTCGATAGTTGGCAACCCAGAAAGTGAAAGGTTGGCTGTCGACGCCAGCCGAACCGGCTCTTTGTCACCAGGCAACAGACGAACTGCGGCAGTCGACCTTGTAACCATCTTATCGGTCTCTCTAATATTTGTTGATTACGGGGCGCGGCGCAACGTGAGGCGCGTCTGCTTGATCGTTATGGCGCCAGCATTGCCTGTCACATCAAATACCTCTGTCGCGATATTCTGCGAAGCGGACCAGTTAACGGTAGAGGTCGCGTAGATTACATTTGACGTTTGCGTGTTGCTGAAAGAACAAAACGTTCTGTACTGAGCCTCAGTCGGCCCAGTCCGCGTTATTGTGGTTGTGGCTCGCATGCTCTGCGATGCAGTCGCCGTTCCGTTTGAAAAGAGCGACACACCGCCCGAGAAACCGCCGGAACTGAAGGAGCTATGGCCAATATTGGCACCATACCCTTTTGTGCTAGTGGCGCTGCTGAAGATGAAATCGGTCTCAAGGATAAGTTCGTCACCATCTTTGGACAGCAAATTCGCAGGAATTGCGAATGATGATGTTGCGATATGGTTGGTGTTCGCTGGGTTTGGTGCGTTGGTGTATTCCCAAAAGATCGTCTCGACGGAGCGCGATGGTCCTGAAAATCCGCTCATCAGACATAATCCAGGTTGAGGCCAAGAATGTCGCCGGCCGTGACGTTTGTCGTGTCGTTGTCGGCAGAGCCAGCAGTGAGCGCGAATGCAATTCCTGTGGCAAACGAATATCCGTGCGGCCAGTCAAAAGCGAAGCCGACATTCGGAGGCAGCGCGAGCGTCTTTACCGGCGTGTCCGTACCAACGGTCGGAGACGACGCCTTATTGTAGAGTTTGAGGTATCTAACAAACGACGAGGCGTTAAAGCCTTGGATGGCATAAAGCCGCCCGGAAGAAGCTTTAGCGCTTGTCGCATTCGTTGAAGCCGCTGCCGACAAAATTCGTGAGGTCGATGAGATTCCGCCAGTAGCCGCACTAGCATCAGCAGCGACGCGCCCAATCAAATTGGTCCCCGCCGGGGTCGCGGCAACCTGATTTGCTGCCGTAGCGGCGCCCGAAGGTAGCGGCAATGACGCGGCAGAAATCGGCTGCGTCGCCTGCCAGAAGGTCCCGGTGACAGCAACGCTCGAATTCAGCTTGGCCAGAATTGCAGCCAACGTTGTCTGCGTTGCAGGATCCGCAGACAGCTTAGCCAGAACAGAAGAAAGACCTGTGTTAGTGCTTCCGATCAACGCCTCAACTTGATCAAGGTAATTCCCAAGCGTTGAGAGGGCAGTCGATATCGCATCAACAGAAGCCTTATCCTCGGTTGAAAGCGCAACTGGCCTAGAGAGGGCTGCAGCCGCTCTACCCGGTGCAAGCGGCTTTTCGATCGGTACGACCGATCCACCCGCATCTTTTACATCGATCGTAGCCATTAGATGTCCTCGAAAAGCGCAACAAGTCCGCTTCGGTTGATGTCATTAAACCAGAGCCAGCTAGGAACCTCGCTGCCGTCGGAGAATCCGAAACCGCCGACAGAGTCGATAGCACCGCCCCGCACCATCCCTATTTGAACGCCGTCAGGGACGCGTTCCAGGTAATATGAATACGCAATGTCGATCGGAGCTGTAGCGAGCCCCGGAAGCTCTGGAGGCCGCTCCGGGGGAGTACTCAGGCTGATATTCATTACTTCGTCCCGCTGGAAATATTCGTCATTTCCAGCGGCCATAAATGATCGAAGTATCGTCGCCCACCGTCCCGTTGGGCCATACGCGCTTCGCCCCCGCACATTCGGAGGTGTACGCGTTGGGTATTGGATGACGGCCGGAATACTCATCAGGACGACCTGCGCCGACGTCGCCGCTTGCGCATACGCGCCACAATCACCCAACGGGCCTGTGTTTTGGTTAGTTTCATCAGGTCACCGTCGCGCCGGTGTCCGCACGCTTCCAGTTGGTGCCATCCGACCAAGCCACGCAGGCCGCGGTTGCGGCGTTGGAGACGTAGACGATGGCGCCAGCACCGGCTGAGGCTGCCGATGGCAGACCGGCCACGGTGTAGGATTTAAGCTTTACCGGACCGCCTGCGCCGGTGTTGCCCGCAGTGCGGCGAGAGCGGGAGATGGCGATGTCACGAGTTGCAGGCATTGGATTCTCCATAGGTAAGCGCCCGCCGGAATGGCGGTGTTTGGTCGTGATGGGACTGGACTATTGTTCTTGCGGATTGACGATGTAGCGCAGCATCTGGCGGATGCCGGCGTAGGAGTTGAACGGTAGAAGTCGCTCAGCGGCATTTTTCTGCCCCTGCGTGACCTCTTCGCCGTCGATGATCTTCTTTGGCACACCGAGCACTTGCGTTGCGTCGTCCACCAGGCCGGCACTCGGGCCGACCACGGTTCCGATCAGCGAGCGGTTCTGGTTCTTCTGCGAGATCGCGGCGCCCTCGTCTGCCGCCTTGATCGGCGACTTGATGGGGTTAAAACCGGTCGCTTTCTCGAAAGTGTTGGCGATCTCCATCGGGATGGCAAAGATGCCGGCCTTGTCCAGACCTTCAGCGATCCACCAGCCGGGGTTCTTCGTAGCGTCCTGCAGCTTCTCGGTGCGATTGCCGGACACTGCCTTGAGCCACGTTGCCATCATGCCGATCGTGGTCATCGCCACCAGGCCGCCCACAAACCTCGACTGTTCCTCCTGGAGACCGCGCAGCAGCACGCGCTGATGACTGGCAAGGGCGAACGATTTGAACTGCAGCATCGCCCGGCCGGTCGGGGTATTAGCGAATAGCGGGGTGTCGGCCACGCCCTTGGTGGTGATGATGCTGTCCACGTCCTTGTTGATCGCGGCGCGATAGGTCCGGCGCGCGACCTCGTCAGTCCACATCTCGGTGTTGGCCACCCTCACCTTGTCGACCGTCTCGCCGTGCTCCGCGAACTGCTTTGCGATCCGGGAGGCCATCGACTGGTCGATACCCATATAGGCGAGGTAAGCCCGCTCCTTCTCGGCGACCTGATCGAACATCGTTGCGCCGCGCAGTAAGCGGTTCTGGGTCATCACCGACGCAATCGACTTCTGCATGTCGGTCAACAGCCGGATGCCGTTCCACTTCGACGCGATATTGGTCATGTTCTCGAGGAACGCTTCGACCGGACCGCGAGAGGCGTAGGGATCGATGATCTCCGACAGCGTCGCCAATCGCGTGCCCAGCACGTTCTCGGCAATATTGCCGGCCAGTTGGCCTTCACCTACCGACAGGCGGATGCCCTTCATGTTGGTCAGCGTCTGGCCCAGCGTCTCCATGTAGGGCGTCAGTCCGTGCACCATCGCCGGCCGCACAGTTTCAGTCAGGGACGCAATAGCCACCTCGCCCATTGAGCGCAGGTAGTTGAAGTGGTTCACCGACCGCACGACCCGCGAATAGCTGGCATCTGCAACGGCGCCGGGGTTGGTTCCCCGAAGCATGTCGCGGACAGCCTCAAGATCGCGAATGTCGGCCGTCTCTCGATCGGCCAGCCGCTTCAACTGCCGCTCGTCAGTCACGCCATCACGCAGTCCGCGGTAGTCCTCCCTGATCTTGGTGATCTGGTCGACCATGTCGACTGACCCGAACTTGCGAGCCAGTTCGACATCGGCGCCCATGACGCGCGTGTAGCGGCGCGCCACTTGCTCGACGTCGTGCTCCAGATAGTCCTCGACGCCGCGGCCATTGGAGGCGCGGAACAGGTCGGGGATATTGAACGTGCGCTCCTTCAGCGGCCCGCGCGCCTTGATCGTGATGAAATCCGGGCGGTTGCCGGTGCCGGCGCGGCCTGTCAACGTGTCGAACACCTCGTCGGCGATCTGCTTGGCGGCGTCACGGTCGTTGAACCGATCGGAACGCTCGATGCGGCGCTCGACCTGATATTCGACCAGCTTCTCGCCGGTCAGCTTCGTCTCACGCAGCGCCGTCTCACGGTCAAACGCCTGAAGCAATTTCGGCATTTCGGCGTTGATGTGCTCCTGCACCATCGCCTTGAAGCCGGCCTCGTCGGCCGAAATCCGGCGACCGTTCCACATGCGGGTGAAATAGGACTGTGCAGTGTCGACCGAAACGTCTTCCGGCAACAGCTTGGCGTCGATTGCCTGCTGCTTCAGCGGGTCGAAGACCTTGGCGCGATACTCGCGAGCGACGCGCGCCACCACAGGGTCAGCATCCGCGTCACCGCGCCGCATCGCCTTGCCAACGGCTTCCCGAAACTCAGACCGATCGAGCTGGCCGCCGGCCTTCACATAATCGAGATAGCCGGCATTTGTGGCCCTCAGAGCCTGTGCCAAGCCGGCGTTGTATTCCTTCATCAGAGTCTCGACCGCCGGCTCGGAAGCGACACCCTCGAAATTCTTCTTCAGGTACAGCGGATTTTCCACCAGATCGGTTGCGATCTCGCGGTATGCCGATGACGGGCTGTGCAGCGCGCGCAGCAGCGGGTTCATCCTGGCTGTGGCAGCGGCCGTTGCGCTTGCCGCGCCGCCGGCGATGCTGTTGTCCGTGATGTCGGCAGCGACGTTCGCAGCGGCGCCGACGGACGCCAGGCGGCCATTCGAGTTGGCGGCCTCCAGCACCTGCAGCGGCTCGAGCCCGGTGCGCGGAGCATCAATTTCGCTCTCGATGGCGCCGATCGCCTTCTGCCACTCCGCTTTCGTCATGAAAGAGGCCGCCGAACCAAGCAAGCCGCCCAGCAAAGCGGACGCCCCGATTGCTGTCGCGCTTTCACCAACCGTGCGGGTTTGCTCGACCGAATGCAGCATGCCTTCCTGAATGGCCGTGCCGGCTGCGGCCGCACCACCCACGCTCGCCGCGCTGCGTGCCAGCGCAAGCCCGCCGCGAGCACCCTTCACGAACGAACCACCAGGCAGCAGCGTGGTCGGACTCAGGATCGACGCAGATCCCTCCGTTGCCAGACCCATCCACCATGGCTGGCTGTCCAGCAGCTTGCGGTCGTCGTTCTCGCGCGCGATGTCCGCTTTGATAGCGTCAAAGCGGCGCTGGTTGCGCGCCTCGGAAAGTCGAGCAAAGTTCGCCTCGTCCGGCGTGCCCTTGATCTTTTCCCATGGATTGAAACCGGCCTCCGGCTCGTTCAGCGTCCACAGCGACTCCGAAGACAGCGCGGCGGCGACCTCGTTGTTGCGCCGGAACGCTGCACCCCAGTTCCACGACGTTTTTGCCGGGCCGTCGTTCAGATCTTCCTCGCCCGGCGTAATCGTCATCCCTTTCGGGAAGTCGACCCGGTTGCCGAGATCAATGCGCGGTGCTTCGTCGACAAACGGCATCACTGCACCCCGAACGGAGCACGGCTCAAATCGGCCATGTCTGCGTCAATCGCAACACGCTGCTGAATGCGGGCAGACTGCGCCGCCCGCTGCGCGGTCTGCGCGTCACGCATCAGGCCCGGATCAGCATAGAATGGGCGGGGAATGGTCTGCGCCACTCCGTTCTTGTCGGTGTAGCTCAGGATGTAGGTTGGCGGCTCACCGCGCGTGTAGCGCTCGCCAGTCGTCCGAACCTCATCCATGCGCAGCTTGGAGCGCTCGACGTCCACCCCGTTTAGATCTTTGATGGCAGCCAGCGCCTGCTGCGCAATGTGCTCGGCGGCGTTCTGGACGCCCGCATAGGCCGGCGCGCGCTCCGGCGGATATTTGATGATGGTCTTCTGCCCGGATACCTCGGTCACGCCCCAGGTGCGCTTCATCTCTTCCAGTGCCAGCGTCTTGCTGCGGCCGACGTCGCCATTCTTGGCGAACTGTTCCCGGAAGATCTCCTCGTAGTCGCCCATCGCGCGCTGGCGCATTTCGGGATTGAACGTGAGCTGCGGGTTCGGCGCCAGGCCAAGGAATGACGGATCGAAGGCCGAGCGGATATCGCCGTCCTTCAGCTCCTTCCTGACAATCGCATTGACGTCCTCGGACTTGATGCGCGCCTTGATGTCGCGCTCGAACTCGGGCGTGCGCTCTTCCATGATCTTCTTGGTGGCCTCAGCCGCCGAGAGACCGCGGTCGTAGACCAGATGCCGGAAGGTCAGCCCCGCCTCGGTCAGCTCCTTGCCGCCCTCGACACCGGCGAAGATGTCCGTATAGCGGCCACCGGTGAGATTTGCCGCGGTCTGCAGGGCGCTCTGCACGCGATTGGCATCCGGCGACAACAGGCTGCCCCGCATGGCGACAGCCGCGCTCGCCGGCACGATCCCGGTTTTCTCGGCAATCGTCTGAAGCGCCGGCATATCGCCCCCGAGCGATTTGAAGCCAGCGTCAATCCAATCCTTCTGGTCCTTGTTGACCGGATTCCACGCGAATGATGGATCTGCCATCGCCTTGCTGAAGCTCGTGATATCCGACGTCGCCTTGTCCCGCGTCGCGATGGCGCTCAATACCTTCTGAATATCGCCCGCGTCGCGCAGCCAGCCCTCCTTGCGCGCCTGCTGGACGTCGGCCGCCGTGGCCTTGCCGTCGATGACCGACGTCTGCAGAGCGTTCAAGCGCTCGTTGTAATCAGCCGTCTCACGGGCCGCGATCGCAGCGCGCTGCTGGTTCGCCTCGACGTCGGCATTCCCGGCCAGCACGATGCGCTTTTCGGCCGGCACGTTGGCGAAGCGGGGATCAGCCTGGTAGACACCTGGCACCGGGCCATCGCCGGAGCTGCGCGCAAGCGCCGCCTCTGCCAGTCGTCGGTTGCGGTTCACGCCATTGTTGTGCCCCTGCAGGCCCTCGATCGACTGAGCAATGCGCTCTGCGTCACCCGTGCGGATCGCAGCGCCCACGCTGTCAGGCAGGCGACCGTAGTTGTAGACGACCGAGCCGACGGCGGCCTGCTGGTTCGGTGTCAGCCGATTGAAGGCTTCGTCACCGACCGCCTTCTGGACCTGGCCCAGCGATTCCTGCGTGCGCCGGCGAAGGTCGCGCTCGGCATCCTCCCGGGTGACAGTGTCGCCAGCCTTGACGGTCCTGATCTTTCCATCCGGGTCTGTGATCGTATCGGAGCCGTAGCCGACGCGATCGGCGTTGACGTCCCAATAGGTGCTCGACTTGAAACCTTCCTTGTCACGCAGCAGCTGCATGGTGCGGTCGATCGCGGTGCCGGAGAAGCCCTTGTCGACACCCCATCCCTTTGCCACGCGCTGAGCTGCTTCAGGATCACGCTGCGCCAGCGCGCGGAACCCGGTTTCCTCCAGCTCGGCGCGAAGTTGCTTCTTCGCAGCTTCCTTTTGGATCGGCGACAGCGACGACGTGTCGATCAGCTCCTCGACATCCTTCGTGAACGCCGGCACGGCGTCGGGCCCCGACTGCAGGATGCCCTGCTTTGAGGTATCCACACGCGTCTTGATGCCGTCGGTCTCAAAGCGATCGCTTTCAGCTTTCTGCAGCCGCGCGGCTTCGATCGAATAGGCCTCGCGCTTCGCCCGCAGCCGTGCCTCAAACTCTGGCCGCTGGCTTTGCGGCAGCGTATTGAGCCACTCACTGGCCTTGGCGTCGTAGTTCTGGACCAGACCATCGTGCAGTCCGGCCGCGCCGGGCTTCATGTTCTGCGTCGCGGCGACCTTGTCGCTCTCTCGCTTTGTCGAGAATTCGTCGAACGAAATCAGCGACTGGAATCGCTCCTGATAGTTGACGCGATCCTGATAGTGCGCGATCAGCGACACCCCCTTGGTGCCGGCCTGCTCCAAGGCAGCGCCGACGGGATCACCAGTCGGGATCGAGACAACGCCGCCCGGGTCGAGACTGCGCTGGGATACAATGCGGGGAATGGTGGCCATCAGGTATAGCCCATCCCAAATCCAGAGCCGCCCATGCGCACCGAATTCCGTGGCGAGTAAAGCTGTGTCAGGCCGCTTGCGACATTCGTTGCGGCGCCGATATAGCCCGCGGTCTGCCGCTGCTGTCCCTGCATCATGGCCAGATCGCCCTGCATGCGCAGATTGCCCTGCTTGATCTGCGAACCGAAGCGGATGGCGTCGATGTCCATCTGCGATTGAATTGCGTTATCGGCGAGCACTTCCGTGGGCGATCCGGTCAGCGCCACGCCCGACCCGGCCACCTGCGTCAGCGCAGCGGATGACGCGCGCCGGTTGCGATCAGCCACACGCGTGGCCTCATAGCCGGATGCCAGGCGTTCATTCTCTGCCGCTTGATCGTAGCTGGCCTGCTGAGCAGCGCCGGCCGCCGCGGCCTGATTGCCCTGCATGATCGAGCCAACCGCGGACAGCGCCGTGGTGGCCAACATCAATGGTGCGAAAGCGCACATTATGAGCCCTCGCTATCGAAGCCGGGGATGATTGCGCGGATGGTGGCCGGCACAGGGTCCGGCGCCTCGATACGAATGCGGCCCTGCCCCTCCCATGAATCGTCCAGCCTCACCTCGTCCAGATTTCCGGTGAACAGCGACACCACGTTAGTTGGCGGAACGATGGTGTTGCGCCCGGCCTTCTGCCCTTCGAACGTGGAGCGCGTTGCTGACTTCACGTAAATGTTGGCCGACTCCAGCACCGACAGGATCAGCGAATTCACGCGCTTCCGGCGTCCCATAACCGAACCGTCACGGCCGCCGACGTCGAGCTCAAGGGTCTCGGCCACCGCGCTGTAAGGCAGGCCAATGTGGATCTTGGACGCGGGCCACGGCAGGACGACCTCGCCGGCATGGACGACAAGCCCTTTGACGACCTTGCCATCGGCCAGCGCGACGACCGGCTCGCCTTCGAGGTGCGATAGCCCGGAGAAGTTGGCCTTGGGAACGCCCTCATAGGTCAGCCCGCAATCCACCATGAACGCGTCGGTGACATCCCCATATTCGAAAGGCGACCGCAGCACCTCAATGTAGCGGCGGGTGAAACCGTTGATGGTCCGCCTCACCAGGATCCAGACATCATCGGCGCCGGACTGGCCTGGCGTTGAGGCTACCCACTCGATGACGCCATGGTCATAATTGCCCCAGCGCCCACCGATCTTGTGCCGGTGCCAGCCGCGGACGTTCTGGTCTGCCTCATAGGTCAGCCCACCGAGCTCGCCATTGTCGAGCCCAAGCCAGAAAATCGGGTCCGTCTCGCTCTGATAGCAGATCGAGGAAATCCCCTGCTTCGGAATATGCTCCGAGATGATGCTGACCGGCGTGGTCGAATAACCGTTCTTCTCCAGGGAGAACGCCATCTCGACCACGGATTTGCGATCGAACCCGACATAGACGAATGTCGAGCCGGCTTTCACCGGCGGGATCGAAGAGCAACGCTTGGTGGGCGAGCCTCGGTTCTTGAATTTCGAGGGCGTCAGCGGCTCGTTATTGCCGCCGCCGGAGAGCGTCCGCACGCCGGCGATGGTGCCGACCAGAAGAAAGCCGTCCGACTCCTGCAGCCAGGTGATGTCGTTCGCTCCGGCAAGCTTGAACGACACCGCGTCGTCGTCGTTCGCGCCCGACCGAAAGCTGTTGAAATCGAATGTCTTGGAGCCGTAGACGGAATATTTCTGCCCGTAGCACAAGCGCTCTTCGAAGATCGTCACCGACCGCGGATAGCCCTCGGAGCCACCAAAGCCGCCAGTCGACCACCGATATGACTTGTTGCCCGCGCCGATCAGCTCGGCCGGGAATGTCTCGAGCACATCAGCCGTCGCCGTCAATCCGCCACCACCGACCGACAGAACACGGGCGATGCCGTAGCCGGAATGCACATAGCGCCATTTGACGCCGTAGTTCACACCGTAGTCGGTCGTCGATCCATCGAACTGCTCGGCAAGCTCGCTGCCGCCGTCCCATTCCTCGCCCTTCAGATGCGTAGGCGGTGTGCCGCCCATCTGCACCTTGCCGGTGACGAGGCCCGGAGCCGTGGAGACATAAACATTGCCATTGTGGCGGCGAAAGAAGCCGTTGCCGGAACTGCTGTTGAGATAGCCGCCGGCCTCCCAAGGTTTCCACGTGCCGAACGTTTCGACCTGAATCTTAACCAGCTGGCCGACCATATCCGACGTGAACACCGCGCTATCGGCCGTGAGCGTCACCGTGCCCGACGTGGCACTGGCGTACATCTTGACCGTCTCGTTGGCGTTCTGAAAACCAAACGGCCCGTCGTTGTTGTTGACGGGCGAGATCGACCACGACGTGTTCGTCGAGCGCGTGATCTTCCGCGGCGCATAGTTCTGGTGCGTGAGATACAGCACATCGCCTGATTGATCGAACTGCAGGTCGACGACATCGGCATAGGTGTATGGCGTGGCGACCTCGACGACCGAAAGGCCGTTCATGACCGGCCCGCCATACGCATAGACGCGGAAATACTTCTCCCCAAACCACAGCATATAGGCCTGCGTCTCAGAGAAGATGAACGGAATCGGCCGTTCAGAATTTGACCCCTTGCTTTCTCCCGCGAAATACGACCCGCCGCGCTTACGCAGGCCGCCATGCGGAAGCGTGATGAAGTTCTCGCACTTCGCCAACGCCGAGCGATAAAGGTCGAGCGAGGCGCGCGCGTGCAGGCGCGGCGAAATCTCACCTCGAACAAAGCTGTCCTGCGTCGGGAAAACGGTCATCGGACGTCCCGGTAATCGCCGCGCGCAGCCGACCAGGACTGCACGGACGCGGGCGAACCGCTCTCGATGACATTGATGCGGCGGGCCTCGCTGATCGCTTCCTCATAGACGCGCTGGGCACCTTGGAGAACCGTCGGCTTGTTGGTCAGCGGCATGGCGATCTTCATTGCCAGCCGGGCCGCCAGCGCCTCGATGAACAGCGGATTCCAGTCGCCGGGATCGGTCATGTTGCCGATGTAGCGGACCAGCCGCGGCGCCTCGTAATTGATCAGCAGGATGTTGCCCTCCTGACGCCACGGAATGACGATGCCGCCGTTCTCTCCCGTGTCGGTCAGCGGCAGAATGCGCAGAGCATCATCAGGCGCCGCATAGGCATAGCGATACGCCGTGCCGGCCAGCGCCTCGGGCATCGCCTCAAGCTCTGAACGAAAGATCGCAAACGACCAAGCGTGCTTGATCAGCTCGGCCTGACGCGTCGTTTCGTAATGCAGGTTGAGAAGACGCGCGGCCTTGTTGTCCTCGTCCAGACTCCCGATCGGGGCCTCAACGAGAATGCCAAGCGCCATGTTGGCGACGTCTTCGACGGTGACAGCGGCCATCAGCCCTTAATCACGTTCGGATGAAGAATGGGACGGCGGGTAGCCTGCTTCTCACGCCAGCGCGGGGGGCGGTGCAGAGCCTCGGCAGGATCGGCAAAGGCGCGGCGGAAGCCTGCGCGCGCGCGGGTCAGCGGCTTCGCGGGCTCTACGACCTTTGCGGCCGCATTCTTGCGTGGCCGGCCGGGAGGATTGCCGGTTGGTTTGTAAGGCATGCATCACCTCAAAAAAGATGAGGCGGCCCGGAGGCCGCCACAAGTTTGCGGGAGATCAGGACTCGGTCGTGCGCAGGAACACGAAGCCGGTGTTCTTGATCGAGGTCGCGGTGCGGTTCCAGTTGGCCGCAGCGGCGAGCTCGGTGTCGGTCGGGAAAACGCCAGCGACCGAACCATGCAGCCAGTCGAAACCACGCGGATGCATGATGAACTGACGGCGGGCGACCATTTCGGTGACGCCGCCACCATGCGCCTGACGCGGCTTGCGATCGAGTTCGATCGGGCCGCCTTCGGTCGTGACCGGGATTTCGTCGTAAACGACGGCGCCCGGCTTGAACATGATGGCGTTGTACTCGTTGGAGCCGGTCTTGGTGATGCCGTCATCCACCAGAACCCGGAGGCCCTGATAAGTCGGGATCATCATTCCGCCCTGCTCCGACGGCGGCATGTAGTCGATCAGGTCCGCCTTCTTCAGCACCTTCATCTGCAGCGAGTGCATGACGATGCCGACGAAGCGGTCTGCCTGATCACCGTGCAGATATGCCGCGTCGATCATGTCGGTGTCGGTGATCGAGACGTTGGTGTCGCGGATCATATCGCCAGCGTCGTTGGCGATGTTGTCCGCGAGCACGCCGGCCAGGGTGGCGAGCACCACCTTCTTCATCGCACGCTGCCAGTAATCGGTCTGGCGATCAGCGATGACCTTGCCGGGATCTTCGCCGGCAAGCACCTGGGTGATGTCCGGCCACGCCCATGCCTGCGCACGGAACTGGCGAAGCGCCGTTTCGCCGCGGGTCTGCAGCTTCTTCGTCTCGATCGAATCCGCCGGGTCATCGTTGACCGGCTCGGAGGCGTCGCCCGCCAGATCCTTCCAGCCCGGGAGTTCGAGCAGCTTGCCGCCCTCGCTGAACTTGCCGGTGATCTGATCGTCGGTCGCCAGCAGACCGGCCTGGAAGATATCCAGCTTTTCGACATGCTGCTCGAACGAATAGCGGGCGTACGGCGCCGGAACGACGACGTCCGAAATTCGGGTATATGCGTCTGCCATTGTGGTGGTCCTCTAAGGGAGCGCTATTTGCCGACCCACTGAGCCGGGTCCTTGCCGGCTTCGCGTGCGAGTCGTCGCGCCTGTTCAGGATCGCTTTTGACGAGACGGCCGATTTCAGTGAGGGAGAACTGATCGTCCTTGAACGGGTTTTTCCCGCTGGTGGACGCATCACCGTCGACGCTGTCCTCGGAGAACATCTTCTCCCCGATGGCAGCGAACGCCTTTGCGAGGTTCGCATCGGTCAGCGCGCCATCCTTCAGGATGATGCCCGACTTCTGGAAACTCTCGACCAGGCCGAGCTTCTTCATCGCCCGGTTGGCCATCTCGTGCTTGGACTTGAAGCCCGGGGAATCCTGCGGTCCCCATTCTTTCACGAGCGCATCGGCAGCACCTTCGACGGCCTCCTTGAGCGCAGTCACGTGCGCCTTGGCCTGTTCGGCCTGGGCGTGCGCGAATGCGTCGTGGAGGGATTGAGCCTGCGATCCGTTCAGGCCGGCCTTGTGAGCCCACCCCTTGAAGTTGCCCGCGAGGGCTTCGTCATACGGGAGGTCTTCCGGCAAGCCGTCCGGCCGCTTCAGCTCATACGCATCCGGCTTATCCGGCCGCCCGGCTTTGGAATAGAACTTGTCCCATTCCTCTTTCGGAGCGTCCTGAGCAGGCACGCGCAACGAAGAGCCGATGATCGACTCCTGATTGACCGCCGCCTTGGCCAGATCCTCGACTGATTTGTAGCCCTTCTTCTCGATCCACGTCCGGGTGCCTTCATCCTGAAGACCGGCAAATGGCGATGCATTGGCGTCGGGTGATCCGTTGCCCGGTGCCTGCTGCTGCGTGTCAGGGGTGCCCGCCGACGCGTCGGAACGCGCCACGGACCCGTCATCCGCGGTTGTCATAGATTGTCCTTTGGTGGGTGGTTAATCCTCGGCAGGTGCCAACCGGGCGACTTGCTCAAGCCAGAGCATTTCGCTTTCGGTCAGACTGGCGAAGTCCTTGATCGCCTTGAAGAGCGCGCGCTTGCCGCTCAATTCATGGCAGTTTATTTCGTATCCTTCGGTCGACTTCTTTTGCTTCATCCACGCGGCGATCGACGGCACATCGTAGAAGCCGGAGCGCAACGCGAGATCGGCCAAGACTGTCTTGCCATCGCCCGGCTGCGGGTTGTCATTGAACAGCCGCGCATAGGCCAGGCGAACCTTGGCTACGTCCTGATCGCTCAATGCCCATGCTCCTCAATTGAGCGGCTGAGGCGCATGAACCCTGCATGTAGCAACATGCCGACGGATGGGCCCTCACTATCCGGCCCCATTCCAAAGACCTCCATGCGGTCGCCGAGGACAACCACAGAAGCGCATCCAACATGTCCAAAATCGCCGCGTTCAATCTCATCAGCGATCTTCCGCAAAGCAGAAACGACGTCTCGGAAGTTCGTCTCGTAGAGCGTGACTACCTCTGACATTACTGCGCCGCCGCTCCAAGGTTCGGGATCAGCCCGGCATCAGCGGCCTGCGCCATTGCCGGCACAGCGTCTTTGGCGATCTGAGCGGCGCCCGCCATGGCAGCCATGCCCTGCTGAGCAGTCGCGGCCTTGGCCTTTGCTGCGCGATCCTCTTCAACCTCTTCCTTTCGCTTGAGAATGCGCGCCGGCGAGCGGCCGGCTTCGGCAAACACGCGCAGGCTTTCGTCTGCGTCCATGTTGTCCAGCACTTCCGGCTTGGCCTGAGCCAGCTGACCAGCGAACGCCCAGACCTCAACCACAGCCTTCGCCTCGGCAGCCTTGCGCAGGATGTCCAGCGGCGACGTGAAGTTCACGCGGATGCTCTTGCCTGAGAGCGATGCCGGCGGCGCGAAGCGGCTGTCGGGCTCGTAGAGGCCCTTTACTTCGAGGATCGACAACTCGCGATCCGTCTGCATCGCCAACCCGCCCTGGATCGACGAGCCGGCCGGGCCAAGCAGTGCGCCCTTCTCCTCCTGCCGGATCAAAGCTTCGGTCGCAGTCTGGTTGCTCGGCTTCGACACCAGCGTCTGGAACAGGTTGACGTACAGGCCTTCCTGAATCGTCTGCCGGCTTTGCTCGATATACTGGAACGCGTAGTCAGGCCGGGCGCCGGTGACGATCGGCTGCGCCATCAGCTCGCCCCGATCGTTGATCAGGCCGGGATGACGCGAGCCCGGATCCAGCGGCGGCAGCCAGTCGACCTTGTTGCCCAAGGCCAGCGCAGGATCGGTGATGCCCTGCAGGGCGCGCAGCGTGCCCTTGCGCACCGCATTGATCTCACGGACCTCGGTCAGCAGCTCGATGATCGGGCTGGTGCCGTAGTCGTCACCGTCGTCCCGCCCCCAATTGAAGCAGGCAACCGGGAACGACTGGAAATCCTTCTCCTTGACGATCTTCTCGCCGTCAACCACGACATGCGCCGACCGATACGGACCATCGAGGAAGATGGTGTCAGTGCCAAGCCGGAATGTTTTGCGGTCGTGGTTCGGGCTGATCGACTGGATCAACTCGACTTGCTCGTCCATCTGCGATGGCTTCTTCGCCATCTCGATGATCTTGGCGGGCAGTTTTTCGCCAAACAGCTGGTAGCACACACGCGCGCTGCGCTTGTACTTGCGGTGCAGCGTGTCGACCTCACCCCAGCGATTGCGGGCGATCCACACCTCGCCAACCGGCAACGAGCGATAGCGGATATACCGGCCGCTAAAGTCTTCCTCGGCATAGAGATAGGCGGGGCCGAAGCGAACGATGTTCGCATAACAGGACTGCATCGCCGGCACATAGCCGGAGCCCGGCGAATAGCGGATCGAGAACAGGAAATCGCGGACCTTCTCAGCCCACTCCCGTTCCTCGTCCGTTTCCTCGTCATCCATGGCAGCCGTGGTCAGGCCATGCCATTTCTCGTTCTGCGGCGTGATCAGGCTCTCAAGGCCGGCCGAAAGCCGGCGCTGGCCCTGACGGACGGTCGCATCATAGACGCGGCGCGTGCGGCGATCGGTGCGGGCTGCCTGGTTGTCATGCCGGGACAGCGCAAAACCACTGCGCAGGATCTCCGGCGCATCAGGTGCGCAATACTCGGCCACGTCGCGCCACACCGGCTCATAGTCCCGGCGGGTCTGCTCCAGTCGGCTCTGACGTGCGATGATGTCGCGCGCGTCTTCCATCACTGCCCCAGATACACGGCCTTGGTCGGGTTCAGCACAGGGCGATTGCTCTGCACGTCGCTCGAATTCAGGTCGCTCACGATGTTGGCGGAGGAGCCGTTGGATGCGGCTGCGATGCGGCGTGCCTCGTCGCTGGCCTCCTGAGCCTGGAAGCTGTCAGGCTGGGGCACGCGCGGCGCTGGCGCTGGCTTGGGAATCTGGGGCGCTGAGAACAGGCACATCAGGAAGATGCTCCAGCATCGCCACCCAATTTCTTGGCAAGCCATTCGAGCATTTCCTTCTCTGTGGAAAAGAAGGCATCGTCACCCATGGCCGTTGGTCCAAACTGTGCGGGGCCAGGCGTGTAAACGCACCACCCCGTTAGGCTACCCTTCCTGATGGTGAATTCGAAAAGAGCCTTGGGCTTGCTTTCGAACACTACACTTGCGCCGAGCGGTTGGTTTGCCATGTCTCTCGTGTCCAATCGAATAAAACGAAGTCCTCGCCGCCCTTGCCGTATGCCGGCAGGTCGCAGCGATGATGGCCGCCAATGCGGCGCAGGAAGGCGCACGCTTGCGTGTGTGACTTTAGCGCCCTCGCCTCGACCCGAAGCGCGCCGGCCGCGTAGACGGCTGGCTGAAGCTGCTCAGTGATGAACTGGATCATTGTCGGCAGGCAGCGCATGAGGCGATGCGTGCCCCATGACCATGCCAGCCAGTAGCCTTGTCGAACCTGTCCGGCGCCGAACGCCGCTTCAGGGTTTCCATTCAGATCGACGGTGAAGGCGAAATCCCGCAGCGACACCGCCGCGACGACGGTCGCCGACCATTCGTCCATCTGGCATTCCACCTCCGCGCGGTCCGCGGCGCGCATGTGCGCAGCCACATAGCTCAGATCGCGCAGGTTGGCGGCCTTGACCTCACATACCCTCGAGCGGATCAGCCTGCTCATTGGTCCGCGCCTCGGGCAGAATGACCTTCATATCGATGGTGCTGACGTCGTCTTCGCACACATCGCAGTGGATAAACTTCGCGTCGGTGTAGGAATAATCCGTTCCACAGACGCGGCAGCGCAGCTTTTCGTTCATCAGAACCCCGCCAGCGGATCGCCCGCTTGCTGACGCTCACGCTTGCGCCGGTTCTCAGCGCGAAGCTCTGGCGGCAGCAGCGCATTGCGGATCATCATCACCAGGTAACGCGTCGCGGCCATGAGATCGTCCGCCTCCTTCACCACCTTGCCCTCTTTGCGGTGATACAGGCGGAATTCCTCGAACCACTCATTCAGGTGTCGAAACACCTTGATCCGGCCGGTCTGCATCCGGTCCAGCATTTCCATCAACCCGGCCTCGACGCCGTTCGAGCCATCCGAGAATGTCGCCCGCTGGCCCATCATGTTGAGCCCGTGGTCCTCGTATTGCTTCGCAAGCTGGTCGCCTGAGCCCTTGTCGTGCTGCAGGCCGTCATGCGGCCATGCCCACGGAATCCATTTGCCCCACGGCTTGAGCGCCGCAGCGTGCATGATCGGCGTCTCCTGCCGCGCACGATAAGCATTCGTGATGTAGATCGTGTCCGTGTCCGGATCGAATGCGCCTTTGACGGCAGCAAACGGGTGATCCCAACCGAAGTCCATCGCCCCGAGCTGCGGCCAGTACGGCGGAAGCTGGAAGGGATCGATGGTGATCAGGCTCTCCTCCACCGGGAAGATGCGGCCCGACCCGAGAACCGGGGTTCCTTTCGAGCGAGCCTCGCGCTCGTGCGCCGGGAAGCTGGCGATGATGCGCGCCCGCTCCTCCGCGGGGATATGCAACGCATCATCAATAGTCATATTCGTATCGTGGCGGTCTGGGCTATTCTCGGTCAAGAAGCGCCTCACGACGTCAGACATGCCCAGCAAGGGCGTGAATGTCATGTAGGCCATGCCGTGGGTCGCGATGGTTCGCGCTAGCCCTTCGTCATAGATATCAGCCGGGGGCTCTTCGTCGTACCATACGACATGAACCGGAGGCCCTTGCCACTTCTGCCGGCCCTGCTCGTAATACTTAAAGCGAAGGGTCGATAGGCCACCAGACACATGGCGGATTTTTGCGTAGTCCAAAAGATCGGCAATGCCACGCGCTGGCGCAGTATCGACGATCCTATCCTTTGGGACAGACCCGGCGCCAAGCTCCCCCAACGGACCAAGAAGAACGCGCTGGACGTTGTCGCGAGTGGTCTCACCGGTCACGCCAGCCGCCCACATCATGATCGGGACGTCAAAGCGTCGACCCGTCCACCAGGACGGGTAATCCCCCGTCAGATGATAAGCGCCTTCACAACCGCCACAGAAGGTCTTGCCGTTCTGATTTCCCGCCCTTAGCAAGCGCTCGCGGAAGCTCACTCCCGCAGCATGAAACGCTTTCTGCTTCTCGTACGGCTGATAGAGCGCCAGCCGCGTATATTGAAGCTCTTCGAGCTGTCTCAGAATCTCGTCAAGCTGATCCGGCGGTAGGCCCGATGCGATCGAGGCCCAACTGTTTTGCGATCCCAATGACACGCTCACGCTTCTGCTCGACTGTAAGGGCCTCGAACTCGCCGGGCTTGCCGACCTCGGAACGATCGATGAACATGCCAAGATGCTTCCCGATATCCACCAGCGCCGCGCGCTTGTCGGAAAGCTTAAACTTCACGCGCCGGACGTCCCGGGCTTCCTCGCCCCGCCCATCCTTGAAATCCTCGACCGTGACCTCCTGGAGCGCTGCCGCTTGGTCCCGTGTCAGAGAACTGAAATCCAGGTACGGGTCGCCCTCGGGGCCGGCGCGCATATAGTCCGCCATATTGGCGAAGCCGATCTTGGCGAGCTCCCGCAGAACCATCTCTGCGGTGATCTCAGCGCGCTCCGCGGCCTTGGCCAGAAGCTCCTGAAGCCGTGTTGAAATGTGTTCTTCCCGAGCGAGCGCAGCCGCATTGTGGCGGTTGTCGCTATACCCGGCGAGCACATAGGCGTCAGTCGCTGATTTCCCCGCCGCAAGGGCTTGAACAAAGCGTTCATGGCGAGGGTTCTCAAGTACTGGCATCACAAATTCGTCCGGCTTGCCGAGATTACGCGCCTATGAAAGCCATGTGGGGCAGCGCGCAGTTCTGAGCTACGATCCCAGCCATGTTGCCCGCCGTGCCGGTATGCGCCGCGGGAGGAAGCGCCCCAGATTACGATGCGCCGACGTCTGCGAGACTGACGGCACCGGAGCCGATCGGCGATCCACGAGCGGCCTTGTCCTCGGCCGACTTCCAGCCGAAGCCGTCGGCGCTCTCGAACTTGCCGCCACGGACCATGCCGATGATGACGGTCTCGGGCACCTGCTCGATGGAATAGTCGCTGGCGTGTTCGCTGTCTTCGAGGCCAAACAGCTTGGGCTTGGAGCCCGGCGCCATCTGCTTGATGTCGATCACCTCGTCCTTGAGGATAACGGCCCAGCGACCCGGCGCGAATTCGGCCAGGCTGGCGTCACCCTTGATCACGCTGGACTTCGTTTCGGTCGTGGTCTTCTTCGCAGGAGCCTTGGACATGATCTGATCCTCGGTAGGGGTTTTCAGCGCATCTATTATGCTGCTATCAAAACTTCTGGTCGGGGTTTTCCGTTCCGGAAGACACAAGCCGCCCGCTGGGTGCGCCCGAGCTACCCTCACTAGAAGTGATTTGGTCGGGGTTGTCGGGTAACTTTTTCATCGACCGTAGGAGTTTTGCACCGGCCCGAAATGCCTTGCGATACATGTCGTTTGTCGGGTGCGCTTCGAGAATGCGGGCAGCCTGTTCAAGGGTTTCCGAATCCATCACGCGGCCCTCACGAAGGTCTCGTTGATCCGGCCGTAGGTGTTGGCGTCGAGAACCTTGAAATCCAGCCTCTTGCCTTTCCTTCCGGTAATCGTGGCGAGCATGTCCTCGAATTCACCGGTCATGATCGCCACCCGCGCGCCGATCGGCATTGGCTTGTTGTCTTCCCAGCCAACGATGATCTGCTCGTTGCGCTCGTTCATGCCGAACACCGGGCGCCGGCAGTCCGTGCGGACATAGTCCCACTCCCCGGCCAGATAGCGCTGCTTGAGCCGCCAGACTTCCTCATAGGCGATCTCGGCAGGCGCGCCATCCTCATCGGTCAGCAGGCAGTCGATCCCACGAACGGAGGTCACGGCCCAGAAGTTGCGATCGGTGATGCTCACGAACAGGTAGCGGCCGAGGATCGGATATTCCTTCGCCGTTTTGGTTCGAGCGTGGGACACCCAGCGCCTGGTCTTCGGCCAGAAAGTCTCATAGCCGAGTGACGCGAGCTCGCTCTCGGCCCGGCGCTGCCAATTGGCACTGATGATCGCGATATACCACCCCATGTTAGCCCCTCCTGCTGTGCTTAGGCAGCCTCTTCCGCCTCGATAGGCTCGATCGGCAGACGCATCATCCGTGCGAGATACAGCGACATCGGGCGGTTGAACCCGGTGATGACCGGCTTCAGCCCGGCCATTGCGTATTCTCTCAGGATCTCCGCGTCGTTCTGCTCGATGATCGCTTGTGCGCGCTTCGCATCGTGCGGCGGCGCGCCGACCTGATGCTTCTCGACAAACTCAGGGATGAGCTTCTTGAAGCCCTCAGTGATGTAGAGGTATTCGGCTTGCGAAACCTCCATCACACGCTCCTCAGCTTCGGCACGTTGACTCCGGGCTTACCAGGCGCCTGGTAGCTCGGATCCATTGCCTGCTCGAGGGTGAGCGCAGCGAGAACGCGCTCGAGGTGCGCAACCGTGTCCCTGGCCGGACGCAGCAGATCGCTTGCCACCTGTCGGAGCTCAGCAGGCGCCGGGGCGAACCGATAATTCCGTTCGGCGCCACACTCACCCCGATGCCAGCGGCGAACGGCTTCCGCGATCGCCCAGGCGGGAATGTCGTCAAGCGCGGCAAGATAGGCCCCTGCTCGGGCCTTGCCGGCTTCCTCAGATGCGCCAGCCATCGGATATGCAAGCAGCATGTTGGCGACGATTCCGAGCCGCGCCCGGCGGTTCTCGGTGCCATCGTCGGCTTCGCTGACCCTCCGAAGCTCGTCGACTTTCGCCGAGATCTGCGCGCGCTCAGTCAGCGTCAATGTTAAACCGCCCGAGAGGTATCTCCGGCTCGTCATTCCTGGGTGGTTCACCGTCCCCAATGAGATCCTCCGCCAAGCTACGCATTCCGGCGAAGAAGTCAGAGCTTGCAGATCGACGCGGCGCACCGTGATTTCGTTGGCCATTCCTGTTCCCTCGGTATTCGTACGCGCGGCGCGTCCAATTGCGCCATGCGGCGGCCCAATCGAGCTTCACGCCCTTCGAGCCGGGTTGCTGCTTCCAGTGATCTTTGAATTTGAGAAGTTCGGTGTTGGCGTCTGGCTCGCCGAGGAGCTCGATCGCCAAAGCCCAATCGATCGCCGTCGGCCTCCAGTCGTCAGGCAGACGAGCGCCGCGGTGCCTCTCTCTCTTGAGCTTACTTTCTTCAGTATTTTTATTATTAGAGAGAGGCGCTTTTTCTGGTTGGCGCACATGTGCGCTTGTGTGCGCCTGTGTGCGCAGTTCGGGTGAACTGTTCACGTCCAGGCCTGGGGCGCACAGTGTGCGCGGTTGATAGCTTTCGTGTGCGCGCGCGGCAGTTTCGACGACAATGGACATACCGGCATCTGCCAACGGCTTTCCGGCCTTGCGTCCATTGCATTCCCGGCACGCCAGTCCAAGATTCCCCAGATCGTCGTCACCACCCAAGAAGATCGGATGAATATGGTCGATGACTGCCGCATCGGGAGATCGACAATAAATGCACTGCTTGCCGTCGCGCTGTTCAAGCTGAGGCCGAAAGATGGAAGACTGGAACACGCGTGGCATCCCAAGGGCTTCGCGACGGTCGCGATAGTTGGACATGCGGGCGGCACCTGCGCTGACCTTCGCAGCCGGCCGCGCCGCCATTTCCACAGCAGCGGTCGCCACAAGCGTAGCCGCATCCACGGCGTCCATACCGCCGGCAACCAACGCCGCAATGATTTCCCGTGTCGCGCTCATACCGGCAGACAGGCTCCATCGCTGGCCGCGTGGGTAACCCGCGTTCTCCGTTCGGCATCCCGACCGATGCGCAATGCCTTGGCGACGACGTGCTCAGGCCTCACCATGATGACCGAGATCGACCAAGTGTTCTTGCCGGCGCGCCAGTGCTGCATAACGGCGTCGATGAATGCTTGGCTCATGCAGCAACCTCATCATCGAACTTTGTCGCCTCGTTACCCCATCCGATGAATCCGGAACGAGTTTCACGTGAAAAGAGGTCGAGGCGATTGACGGCATTCTTTGTCTTTCCTCGAACGAGCTCATAGAACTCATCCGGCTTGCGGGAATGCTCGCGCGCAACGCCGTCAAATACTGATGGAAAGGCAGCGTGAGCCGGATTGCCGATCGTGCCGAGCAGAACTGGCTCATGCATCGAGCGCACGCGATAGCCGGTCCCCATGCGAACCAACCCTCGCTTGGTGACCTTTCGCCATACGAAGGCAGTTTTGTAGGTGACACCCCAAGCTCGCATGACCGCATGCGCTTGCGGGCGGATCGCTTCCGTGGCCCACATCAGTACCAAGCAATCGCCGCGGGCGAGCTGCGAAACAGGAAGGCGCGCGATATCGTCGAATGACATAGTCTGATATTGGGCAGCCGCGGACTTCGTCTCGCCGGTCTGAGAATAGAGCTCAAACGGCCATGGCGGATCGATAACGATCACGTCCGCGGACAGAGGCGTAAGATTGTCGAACATTAAAATTCCTCAGCTTCCCAGCCGCATGTGCTCTTCTTGATGGCCTTGAACTTGAACGGGTAGAGCGAGGCGGCGACCTTGATCTTCACGCGCGCGTCGTCTTCCCAGAATCCTTTGACTTCGTGGCATTCGAGGTAGCCGGCACTCGTCAGCACGAAGAAGTCCGGCGTGTAGAACGTCGCATCGGCGAGGCGAAGCTTCAGCGCCTCAAATTTGAACCATTCGACTTCGCCGCCACGGCGCTGCAATTCCAGATGGTCCGCATAAGCCTGCTCGGTCTTGTTCATCTGGCCCTTCGGCAACCGGCCCAGCGCGTAGCGCCCGGCCTCGTTGACGGGCATGGCGAAGGGCGGACGGCTAGTGTCAGCCGCGTTCGCGGCGCCAGGAGCGCCCTTTCGCGTCAAATGATCGGCGAGCTGCTGTTCGGACCAACGCATCAGAGCATCCCGAGCGCCTGCAGATACGATTCGAGGATCGTTTCCTGCTCGGCGCGCTCGTTCGCATCCTGCTTTCGTAAGCGAATGATGGTGCGCAGGGCCTTGGTATCGTAGCCGTTGCCCTTTGCCTCGCCGTATACATCCTTGATGTCGTCCGAGATCGTCTTCTTCTCTTCCTCCAGGCGCTCGATGCGCTCCACGATCGCCTTCAGCTGATCTTTGGCGAAGGCGTGCGTGGCCTGGTCATCAAGGACGGAGGCAGCTGAGTTGTGTCCGATAGCGGCGGTCATTCTTTCTTCCCCTGCTCTGCGGCGGCCTTGCGGGCCTTCCGCTCCTTGTTGGCCTTGTTGCGTTTGCGGTTGCGGCGCTGTTTGGCGGTCTTAAACCGGCTCATCTTCGACCTCGTTGTTTTCCCGGATCTCCCGCCAGGTCATGCTGGTGGCGAACCATTCTTCGAGATCGCGCGAGAGGCGCGACATCCAGAGACAAGCCTTTGCCGCCGCTTTCCAGACGACAGCGCACTTGAATGAAAACCATGCAGCGGCATCACGGAGCATCAACCCTCGAGCTCCAATTCCATCTGATCGATCTGCTTTTGGAGTTGCTTCTGCGCGCGGCGAAGCGCTGCGCGGTTCGCAGATGCCTTCATGCGCTGCCACCAGACCGGCTTGGCGTCGCCCATGATGGCTTCCAGAAACTGCAAGCCATCATCCGACCGAAGCAGCGCGCAGATATCATCGGCGGACAGGCTGTATTTGCTGGCCAGCCAGTAACGGCACATGCGGTCGGACGCGCCGGTCCGCTCCGCCAGAGCAAGATCAGTTTTCAGCGGCCACAAGCTACGCGCCACGCGCATGAGCAGAGAATTCGACGGCAAGGATGCTTCCGTATCTTGGAAAGCCCTTTCCGGAGCCGGATTTGCCTTGCTGCGAGTGATGTTCGACGCTGCCATGAGTTACACCAGAGGTACGAGAACGTGAAAAGTCAGTTCGACGACGCCACAGAGGCGATGATGGAAATCAACGTGGGGCTCACCCTCACGCTTGCCTCGATCGCGGAATTCCTGATCGAGGAAGGCGTCATCAATCGCGCCAATCTCGTGAGCTCGCTGCAACGACGCGCAGCGGCTTGGGATAAAAAGGGGTCGGAAGGTCAGTCGTGGCCGCTGCAGACGGTGCTGGCGGCACTCGGCAAGTCAGAGCCGAAGCTGGTGAAGCATTGATCATGCGGCACCAGCCTGTTCGGGCGAGGGACTCGGGCGACGGATATCCGAAGGCCAAACGGCTGTGGCCGGCCAATTTCCGGAAAACCAGCGCATCGTCTTTTCGAGCCGACGGACCTGAATGTCCCTGCCCGCCTCGATATCGCCGAGCTTTTTTGTGTCGCCGAGCGCGCGCCAGCTAGCGGTTGAGAGGGGAATTCCCTCCGCTTTTGTATATGCTTTGGCCACGGCCAGGAGATCGTCGATGCTGCTCATGGCTCGCACAGTCAGTAAAATTACCGCACTTGTCAATAGTAATCTTACTGTTCGCAATGCCGACCGGTAGCAGTCAGATTACTGCTATGGATTCATTGCAGAAAATCGTCGCCCGCATCGAACACCGCCTCGCCGAGGTAGGATCGAACCCCTCGAAAGCCTCGAAGGACGCCGGCTTGAGCGCGAGCGCCATCTTCAACCTGCAGCGAGGTGCAGATGGCCGGATCAAGACGAAAGGGGTGAATGCCGCCACGTTGGCGCAGCTCGCACCTGTCCTGAAGACAACGATGGTCTGGCTGGCTGAGGGCATTGGCCCGGAAGAGCCCGATCTCGATCTCCGATCAGAAGACGTTGCAGCGAGCTTAGATAAGCCAAACTCCACCAGAACCGTCAGAATCAAAGGCTATGTGGGCGCCGGCTCTGAGGCTCACTTTTACAAGCTCGCGGACGAAAGCTTCGAGGTCGTGGAGCCGCCGGCGGGGTCTTCTGATCAAACGATAGCTGTGCAGATCAAGGGCAAAAGCTGGGGCCCGCGCATGGACGGCTGGCTGGTGTTCTATGACGACGTGCGTTCCCCTGTCACTGAAGACTTGTACGGCCAACCGTGTGTGGTCGGTCTGGCGGACGATCGCATTCTGCTGAAGACCATCAAGCGGGAGCGCGACGGCAGCTTCACGCTGCAATCGAACTCAGACGAGCCGGATATCAAGAACGCAGAGGTCGAGTGGGCCGCGAAGGTGATCGGGATGAGGCCTCGATGAACTTTCTGCGCAGGATATTGCACAGACCTGCGCCACCGAGCGACGTCGACCTGCTGTGCCAACAGAACATCAAGGCCACGCTCGAATTTGCCCCAGCGAACGCCCGCGAATCCGCGGAGATGATCATGGGTCGCCCGCTCACCGATCGTGAGTGGGCAAATCATTCGGCGATCTGGATACGCAACTGGGAAGCGCTCGGGCTATGAACCGCCGCGCCCGACAGACCCTGATCTGCATGGGTGTGATCCTGGTGGCGGCTTTGGCTTGGAAGGCTTGGGGGATCTGATGACAGATGAGAACTATCAGCTAGTCGCAGAAGCTGGCGTCGTCCAGACGACGGGGACATCGCTCAAAATTAGGCGCATGACGGAGGTTCCCGAACAACACCCCGTCCACTCACTGATCGGCCGGATAGCGGCGATCTGGGCAGAAGTCGAACACAGGCTCGATAGGATTATCTGGGAGGTAGCCAAGCTCGAATATTTTGTGGGCCCATGCCTCACTGGCCAGATTATGGGGTCGTTTGGGAAGATAACAACAATCCACGCTTTGTGCCTGGCGCGGAAGCCCGTCAACGAGGACGCGCTGAAGCAGATCAAGACTCTGACACAAAAGCTGAGGGGCGCGCAGGACCGTCGGAATCGCATCCTCCACGACCCATGGTTCATCATCACAGAAGTTACGACGGAAGGT
>NZ_JBIISY010000073.1:0-26785 GCF_044340795.1 Tardiphaga sp. | reverse complement strand
ACAGGTCGCCTTTCAAGAACGGTTCCAGCGCTTATTGAGCAAGGACCGGGCCAGAGGTGTTTTGTTCTTCTGATGCATATATTTCAATGACTTACGACGTTTCTGCTGCCGCCTGCGGGTGCCGGATGGCCACGTCGTTTCTGCCCGGCGGCAAGATTTGCCGTTCGCAGGCGGCCCGCCGCGATTGATTGAGCGCAACGCCGCCTATATTAAAGTGCACTATCCCAGCCATCGTCGGACCTCTGTAAGTTCCGGGATTGCCTCATGTTTTCCGATCGCCTCGGTCCTTGTTTCGGGGCGGTCACAGCTCATGGCCTTGAACCATGCTCAACAGTCTCGATCTCGAAGGTCGTCCGGAGGACACCCGCGTCGTTGTCGCCATGTCCGGTGGCGTCGACTCGTCGGCCACGGCTGCGCTGTTGAAGTCGCAGGGTTATGACGTCGTCGGTATCACCCTGCAGCTCTATGATCATGGCGCCGCCATGCATCGGAAGGGCGCGTGCTGTGCCGGCCGTGACATTCATGATGCACGCGATGTGGCGGAGCGGATCGGGATTCCGCATTACGTGCTGGACTACGAGTCGAAGTTTCGCGAGCAGGTGATCGACAATTTCGCAGCGAGCTACGCGCTTGGCGAAACGCCGGTGCCGTGCATCGAATGCAATCGCTCGGTGAAGTTCAAGGATCTCTTGGCCACAGCGCGCGAGCTCGGCGCACAGGCGCTGGCGACCGGACATTATGTAGCGTCGCGGCATCTCGGCAGTGGTTCGCGCAGCATGGTGTGTGCGGCGGACAGCGATCGCGACCAGAGCTACTTCCTGTTTGCCACCACGCAGGAGCAGCTCGATTATCTGCGCTTCCCGCTCGGCGACATGAGCAAACCGCAGACGCGCGAACTGGCGCGGCAGTTCGGCCTGTCCGTCGCGGACAAGCAGGACAGCCAGGACATCTGCTTCGTGCCGACCGGCCGCTATACCGATATCGTCGAGCGCCTGAAGCCCAATGCCATGGAGCCGGGCGACATCGTCGACACCGAAGGCCCTGTCATCGGCCGCCACAACGGCATCGCGAATTTCACCATCGGCCAGCGCCGCGGTCTCGGCATCGCGGCTTCGGCGCCGCTTTATGTGGTCCGTCTCGATGCGGAATCGCGCCGCGTCGTGGTCGGCCCGCGTGAGGCCCTGCGCATGCACAGGATCGCGCTGCGCGATGTCAACTGGATCGGCGGCGGCCATATCGACACCGCCATCGGTGATGGCCTCGAACTCTTCGTGCGCGTTCGGTCGACCCGCCCGCCGCAGCCGGCCTGGCTGCGCAAGACCGAGGCCGGCTACGAGGTCGAGCTGGTCGGCGGCGAGGAGGGGGTGTCGCCCGGCCAAGCCTGCGTGTTCTACGATGCCCAGTCGGGCCAGGCCCGCGTGCTCGGTGGCGGCTTCATCAAGAGCGCTGCGGCGAAAAGCTCTGTCGGATCGGCCGCGCGCAATGCTAGTGTCCCCGACGTCGCAGCGATGCGCGTCTAAGGAGTTTTAAGGCAGGGGCATGGCTGGCGATATCGACCGCGCGGGGGTCGCGAAGGCTTACGGGCGCTGGGCGCCGATCTACGACATGGTGTTCGGCAAGGTGTTCGATGAAGGTCGTCGCTCGACCATCGCCGAAGCCGATCGCATTGGCGGCCGGGTGCTCGATGTCGGCATCGGCACCGGCCTCTCGCTGCTCGATTACAAGCGCACCACAAAGATCTGCGGCGTCGACATTTCCGAGCCGATGCTCCGCCGCGCCCATGAGCGCGTGCGCAAGCACAATCTCACCAATGTCGAGACGCTGGCAGTGATGGATGCGAAACATCTCGCATTCCCCGACAATCATTTTGATGCCGTGGTGGCGCAATATGTGATCACCGCGGTGCCGGACCCCGAAGCGACGCTGGATGATTTCATCCGCGTGCTGAAGCCCGGCGGCGAGCTCATCCTCGTCAATCACATCGGGGCCGAAACCGGTTTTCGGAAAATCTTCGAACTGGCCTTCGCCCCGCTGGCGCGCCGGCTCGGCTGGCGTCCGGAATTCCCGTGGGCGCGGCTGGTCAACTGGGCCAAGGCCCATGGTGGCGTTTCGCTCGCCGAGCGCCGCCCGATGGCGCCGATGGGCCACTTCTCGCTGATCCGCTACGTGAAGGCCTGATCTCCATGGCGGAGGGAACATCCGGCGGTGCCGGCTGTTTCCCCTGCATGAGAAACAATCACATCCTTCTCATCGCAGGTCTGATGATCGCTGGTTCCGGCACGGCCATTGCGCAGGCGCCGCCTGCGCCGACGACGCCGCCCGCACAGACGGCCCCGCCGGCAGCGGATCGCTCCAACGCCAATTGCACGCCGACACAGACGACCCCGCAAGGGAACATCACGGCGGATTCGAACGGCAAGAGTTCCGAGAATCTCGGGGACAAGCTCGCCAAATCGGATGGCGTTTTATGTCCGCCGAGCAATGTCGATCCGGCCATGCGCGCACCGTCGCCGAAATCCGACAACAGCAACACGCCGGTTATTCCACCGCCCGGCAGTCCCGGCGGTGATCCCAGCGTCCGCCCGAAATAGCAACGCTTGGAATCGCCAGTTCCTCGGTTGTCATGGCGAAAAGCGTCAGCGACGCGCTCAAGCGAGTTACGAACTCGGCGAAGACCGGGTTGCTCCCTCGCTTCGTTCTTCGTGATGACGTCCGAGATATGCGCGTTACAGCCAAGTCCGTGGAGCGCGTGATGTGTCGATAGATCAACAGATCGCCATTACCCTTACTGCGCCGGAAACCGCTACGATCATCCACGCGTCGGTACTTATGAACCGCATCACGACACATCGTGAAACAAATTTGAATCGTTGTAGGTAAGCACCTGCATGCGACGTCCACACAATCGCGCCAAGTGTGAATCGGATTTTACGAAATCGTCCTCGCCGAATTAACGCAAGTTGTAACCCCGCATTGTAGAACGGGCGCATAGGTCTATTACGGACTGATCGCTTTGCTCACGATCCGATTCGAGGTTCAATGCGCGTCGCAGTCGTACATGATTGGCTCTACACACTGGGCGGCGCCGAGCAGGTGCTGCGCGAAATCCTGCAATGCTATCCGGATGCAGAAGTCTTCACGCTGTTCGACGCACTGTCGCAGGAAGATCGCGACAAGATCGGCATCAGGAAGAAGACGCATACGAGCTTCCTGCAGCGCATGCCCTTCATCAAGACCAAGCACCGCACCTATCTGCCCCTGATGCCGATCGCCATCGAGCAGTTCGATCTGTCGGGCTATGATGTCGTGATCTCGTCGAGCTATGCCGTCGCCAAGGGCGTGATCACCGGCCCCAACCAGCTTCATGTCTCCTATGTGCATTCGCCAATGCGCTATGCGTGGGATCTGCAGCACGCCTATCTCAATGAGGGCGGATACACTGCCGGTATCAAGAGTGCGCTGGCGCGTGCGTTGCTGCACCGGATTCGAATCTGGGACGTGCGCACTGCGCATGGGCCGGATGCGATGCTGGCCAATTCCAACTTCATCGCCAAGCGCATCAAGAAGGTCTATGGCCGCGATGCCAAGGTGATCTATCCGCCGGTCACGCTCTCGAAGCTGCCGAAGCCGTTGCCGGTCGGCGATCATTTTCTCGCGGCCAGCCGCCTCGTGCCCTACAAGAAGATCGAGGCGGTGATCCAGGCATTCAACTCCATGCCCGATCAGAAATTGATCGTGGCCGGCGACGGGCCGGAGGCGGAGCGGCTGAAGGAGATGGCCGGTCCGAATGTGAGTTTTGCCGGCTTTGTCAGCGACGAGAAATTGCGCGAGCTGATGGGCACCGCGCGGGCCTTCGTCTTCGCGGCCGAAGAGGATTTTGGCATCATCGTCGTCGAGGCGCAGTCGGAAGGCGCGCCGGTGCTGGCGCTCGGCCGGGGCGGCGCGCGCGAGACCGTGTCGGCCTCGCCGGAGCTGCGCACGGGCATGTTCTTCGATGCCAATGAGCCGGAGGCGATCGCGCAATGCGTACGGGCCTTCATCGCGCGCGAGCACGAATTCTCACGCGATGTCTGCCGCGCCCATGCGCAGAAATTCTCGGCCGAGCGTTTCCGCACCGAGCTGATGACCTTCGTGAACGACAACATGAAGAATTTCACCGGCGAGCGGCGGCGTAATCGCGGACCCGCACCGGAAGGCAGCAATTTCAAGCGCCGCTGGAGCGACGTGCAGGACGGCGAGCAGCGGATTCCGGAAGGTGGGGATCGTCGGGCGCAGCGGTGAGGTACGGCGCGATCGTTGTCGTCGCCCGGCTCGTCCGGGCGATCCAGTATACGCCGTCTGTCGTGCTCAACTGAGAAGGCAGTGTCTACTGGATCACCCGCTTTCGCGGGTGATGACAGGCAGCGGCTAAGCTCTCACGAATCCGTCTTCGGTTGCGGGCTGTAGTCCGGAAACTTCGCCAGAAACGTCTCCTTCACCGCCCTGAATTGCGCGATGCTGGTCTTGAGGTCGCGCAGGCGGCGCTGACCATTCTGGATCTCGGTCTCGAACAGATCGAGGTGATGGCTGTCGAGGCTTTCACGGGTGAGATATTCGTCGTCGCCATTGCCGAAGGTGACGGCGGCACGGGCCAGCACGTCATCGACGCGCTTGGTGAGGCCGGACTGTTCGGCCTCCGCGCTGGACAGTGCCTGGTCAATCGCGCCCATCACTGAATCCAGGCGTTCGCGATCGGTCTCGGCGTCACGCTCCGGCGAGCGGGCGCGGAATTCGCGGTCGCCGACGATGCTGCGCAGATAGGTCTGGGCGCGTGACCTCAGGAATGTCTGGAACATGGCATGCCCGTCCGATCCCACGCAGCGGCATGCTGCGCGATGGCGCAGTGTGCCCGGTCATGGTGTGCATTCGGTTAAGAAATTGCGGCGGTTGTAAGGGGGCCGTAGCCTGGATGGAGCGCAGCGTAATCCAGGAACCAGCGCTTTCGCATGTCGCCGGTCCCCGGATTGCGCTGCGCTCCATCCGGGCTACGTCTCCTCACAAAACGTCGCGATCACGACATCGATCCGCTTGTTGATCGCGCGCCGGTTCACCTGGTGGGTCTCGTCGACCATCGCGCGAAAATGGTCGTGGCTGAAGACCGCGCCGATCATCATCTCTGCGACGGTTCTCGCAGGAAGGTCTTCGAGCGTGGATTTGAGCTTGATGCGTTTGATGCAATCGACGACGCCGTTGTCGCCGCTCTTGAAGATGACGTCGGTGAAGATGCCGGCGAGGGCCGGTGACTGCTTCCGTTCCGCGACGATCAGGCGGTGAAGGGCGATCTCGTCGGGGCTGAAGACCACGTCGGCAATGAAGCACATGGCTTCCCTGAGTTCGTCGATGACCGGTATGCCCGGCCGTGACGCGACTCCGAACTGAAACCGCTGCAGATTGTCCGTAAGCATGGCACGGAACAGGTCGCTCTTGCTGTCGAACAGCTTGTAGAGCGTCTTTTTCGACATGCCGGCCGCCCCGGCAATGTCGTCCATGGTGGTGGCCGCAAACCCCTTCTCGCCGAAGGTACGTTTGGCGACCGCCAGCAGTTGGGCGATCCGCTCGGCGGATGGACTACCGGCGTCGGGCGTTGTCATGTGCGGGTCATTTTGCTGCGGCAAAACGCGCGTCCGCGGCTTCCTGGCGCCGGCCGATGCAGCCATTGAACATTCACTCCGTTATATGAGCCGCTTCACAAACGCTTGAGCGGGCTCACCTGCCGGGCGCTTGACTTCCGGGGAGGAAACTAGCAAGTTTCCTGAGCGGAAACCAGAGAGTTTCCCAAGATTTCTCACGGCCACCTCATCTACGCGGGATTGCGCGGTGTCGTGCGCCGTTTTTGCATTGGTGATGGTAATGACGTCTGCAATCGCTCGCCCGCTTGTTCTGGTCGGACTGCTCGCGCTCGTGGGATGCGGCAAGCCCGCCCAAGAAGCCAAGGCGCCACCGCCGCCCGAAGTGGGCGTGATGACCCTGAAGCCGCAGGAAGCTTCGATCTCGACGCTCTTGCCCGGCCGCGTCGTCGCGCATCAGGTGTCGGAGGTGCGCCCGCAGGTGACGGGTATCCTGACCAAGCGCGTCTTCACCGAAGGCGCCGAGGTCAAGGAAGGCGAGCTGCTCTACGAAATCGATCCCGTGCAGTATCAGGCCGCGCTGGAAAGCGCGGAGGCGACCGTGCTGAAGGCACAGGCCAATCTTTCACTGGTGCGGCTGGTGGCCGAGCGCAAGGCGCAGCTGCTCAAGACCAATGCGGCGAGCCAGCAGGATGTCGACAGCGCCATGGCGAGCTTCAAGCAGGGCGAGGCCGACCTGAAATCGGCGGAGGCAAATCGCGACACCGCAGCCATCGCGCTCGACCGCACCAAGGTGCTGGCGCCGATTTCCGGCCGCATCGGCAAGTCGATGATCACGCCCGGTGCGCTGGTGACCGCGAGCCAGGCCAATGCGATGACCACGATCCAGCAGCTCGATCCCGTCTATGTCGATCTCGATCAGGCGACGTCGGAGATGGATCGCATCCGCAACGAGCTGTCCAGCGGACGATTGAAGCGGCCGGCCGGCGGTGTCGAGATCGAACTGGTGCTCGAGAACGGCAAGACCCATCCGCAGAAGGGCAAGTTCGGTTTCACCGATTCCAGCGTCAACGAGACCACGGGCTCGGTGTCGACCCGCGCGATCTTCGCCAATCCCGAGCGCAACCTGCTGCCGGGAATGTATGTGCGTGCGCGCGTGATCGCTGGCGTCGATCCGAAGGCGATCCTGATCCCGCAGCGCGCGGTATCGCGCAATCCGCGCGGCGAGGCGATCGCGATGTTCGTCGACAAGGACGGCAAAGTGGAGCAGCGCGTGCTCAAGGTCGCGCAGGCGATCGGGCCGAACTGGCTGGTGGATGACGGCGCCAAGGAAGGTGACCGCGTCATTCTCGACGGGCTGCAGAAGGCGAAGCCGGGGCAGGTGGCGAAGACGATCGATGTCACCGTCGATCCGAAGACCGGCCTGACCAAGACGCCGGGCAAGGAAGCCAATGCGGCGGGCGCCGCCCCGGTGGCTGACTCGCCAGAGACGCGCAAGGACTGATCGATCATGTCGCATTTCTTCATCAAGCGACCGATCTTCGCCTGGGTCCTCGCCATCCTGATCATGTTCGGCGGGTTGCTGGCGATCCTCGGCCTGCCGATCGCGCAGTATCCGCAGATCGCGCCCACGGTGATCACCATCACCGCCAACTATCCCGGCGCCAATGCGACCACGGCGGAAAACTCGGTGACCAAGGTCATCGAGCAGAACATGACCGGCGTCGATTATCTGCAATATATGTCGTCCTATTCGACCTCGACCGGTGTGGTGCAGATCTCCATCACCTTCACCAACGAGGCCAATGCGGACATCGCGCAGGTGCAGGTGCAGAACAAGCTGCAGCTGGCGATGCCGCTGCTGCCGCAGGTGGTGCAGCAGCAGGGCATCCGCGTGGTGAAGTCGTCGTCGAGCTTCCTGATGGTGCTCGGCTTCGTCTCCGAAGACGGCTCGATGAATGCGAGCGACATCGCCGACTATGTGGCCAGCACCATCAACGAGCCGATCAGCCGCGTGTCCGGTGTCGGCCAGGTGCAGCTGTTCGGTGCCGAATATGCGATGCGCATCTGGCTCGATGCTGAGAAGCTGACCAAATACAACCTGATGCCGGGCGACGTGACCCAGGCGATCCAGGCGCAGAACACGCAGGTGACCGCGGGCCAGCTCGGCGGATTGCCGGCGGTGGATGGCCAGCAGCTCAACGCGACCATCACCTCGCAGAGCCGTCTGCAGACCATCGAGCAGTTCCAGGACATCATCCTGCGCACCTCGACCTCGGGCCAGACGGTTCGGCTGAAGGATGTGGCACGCGTCGAACTCGGCTCGAAGAGCTATGACGCGGTGGCGCGCTACAACACCAAACCGGCCGCCGGCATGGGCATCTCGCTGGCCACCGGCGCCAATGCCGTGGCGACCTCCGAAGGCGTGAAGGCGCGCATCAACCAGCTCACGGCGAACATGCCGGCGGGGCTGAAGGTGATCTATCCCTACGACACCACGCCCTTCGTGAAGCTGTCGATCGAGAAGGTCGTTCACACGCTGGGTGAGGCGGTGATCCTAGTCTTCCTAGTGATGTTCCTGTTCCTGCAGAGCTGGCGCGCGACCATCATTCCCACCATCGCGGTGCCGGTGGTGCTGCTCGGCACCTTCGGCATTCTCGCCATTGCCGGCTACTCCATCAATACGCTGACCATGTTCGCCATGGTGCTGGCCATCGGCCTGCTGGTCGACGACGCCATCGTCGTGGTCGAAAACGTCGAGCGCGTGATGGAGGAAGAGGGGCTGTCGCCGCGCGAGGCGACCGAGAAGTCCATGAACGAAATCACCGGCGCACTGGTGGGCATCGGCGTGGTGCTGTCGGCGGTGTTCGTGCCGATGGCGTTCTTCTCGGGCTCGGTGGGCATCATCTACCGGCAATTCGCGCTGACCATCGTGTCGGCCATGGTGTTGTCGGTGCTGGTTGCGCTGGTGCTGACGCCGGCGCTCTGTGTGACGATTTTGAAGAAGCCGGAAAAGGGCCATCACGAGAAGCGCGGCTTCTTCGGCTGGTTCAACCGTAATTTCGATCGAGCATCTGGCGGCTATCAGTCCACCACCGGCCGGTTCGTCAAGCGGCCGGCAGCGGCGCTGCTGGCTTTCGTCGCTGTTGTGGTGGCGATGGTGTTCCTGTTCATCAGGCTGCCGTCGTCGTTCCTGCCGACCGAAGATCAGGGCACGATCATCACGCTGGTGCAGCTCCCCGTCGGCGCCACCGCCGGGCGTACGCTCGACGTGATCCAGCAGGTCGAGAAGCAGTATATGGAGAACGAGAAAGACACGGTGCAGGGCGTGTTCGCCGTGCGCGGCTTCTCCTTCGCCGGCCAGGGCCAGAATGTCGGCCTCGCTTTCGTCAGCCTGAAGCCATTCAAGGAGCGTGCCGATCACGAAAAGTCCGCGCAGCAGGTGGCGGCGCGGGCAATGGCGGCGTTCTCCAAGATTCGCGACGCCATGGCCTTTGCGGTGCTGCCGCCGTCATTGCCCGGCTTCGGCAACGCGTCGGGCTTCGACTTCTATCTTCAGGACTCCGGCAATGCCGGCCATGAGGAACTGCTGAAGACGCGCAACCAGCTGCTCGGCGCACTTGCCGGCGATCCGCGCATCTCGCAGCCGCGCCCGAACGGCCAGGACGACACGCCGCAGTTCAATCTCGACATCGACCAGGCCAAGGCCACGGCGCTCGGGGTCAATCTCACCGATCTCAACCAGACGCTCTCGGCAGCCTGGGGTGGTTCGTATGTGAACGACTTCATCGATCGCGGCCGCGTCAAGCAGGTCTATGTGCAGGGCGATGCCGCCTTCCGCATGGACACCAACGACATCGGCAAATGGTATGTGCGCAACAACCAGGGATCGATGGTGCCGTTCTCGGCCTTCGCCACCAGCCGCTGGAGCTATGGCTCACCGCGTCTGGAGCGCTACAACGGCGTCGCCGCCGTGCAGATCCAGGGGCAGCCGTCGCCGGGCACGAGTTCGGGCACGGCCATGGCGGCCGTGGACGAGCAAATGAAGAAACTGCCGGCCGGCTATACGCATGAATGGACCGGCCTGTCGTTCCAGGAAAAACTCACCGGCAGCCAGACGCTGTATCTCTATGCGATCTCGGTGCTGATCGTGTTCCTGTGTCTCGCGGCCCTGTATGAGAGCTGGTCGATCCCGTTCGCCGTCATGCTGTCGGTGCCGATCGGCATTCTCGGCGCGCTCGCCGCCGCGACCCTGTTCGGCCAGAGCAACGACGTCTATTTCCAGGTCGGCCTGCTCACCACGATTGGCCTCGCGGCGAAGAACGCGATCCTGATCGTGGAATTCGCCATCGAGCAGCAGCAGAAAGGCCTGTCGCTGATTGACGCCACCCTGCACGCGGCACGCCAGCGTCTGCGTCCGATCTTGATGACGTCGATGGCTTTCGTGCTCGGTGTGCTGCCGCTGGCGCTGGCCACCGGCGCCGGCTCGGCGAGCCAGAACGCCATCGGCATCGGCGTCGCCGGCGGCATGGTGGCGGCCACGGTGCTCGGCATCTTCTTCGTCCCGGTGCTCTATGTGCTGGTCCGCAAGATTTTTCCGGGCGGCGCGAAATCGAGCAACGCGCCACAGGCACATCCGGCAGCCACTCCGGCGGAGTGACCTGAGCGGCGCCAGCGTGTAAATCATCCCGTACACATTGCTTCGGGATGAGACATGCAGGGGCTGGACTGGGATCTGCTGCGCACCTTCTCCGTGATTGCGGGGGAGGCGAGCCTGACGCGCGCGGGCGCATTGCTGAAAGTCAGCGCGCAGACGGTGAGCCGGCGGCTGGCGGAGCTCGAGGCCATCACCGGCGTCCGGCTGATCGCGCGCTCGCTGGAAGGCTATTCGCTGACGCCGGCGGGCGAACGGCTGAGCCGACAGCTCGAAGGCATGCGGCTGGAAGCCGTGCGGATCGAATCCGTGATCGCGGAAATTCGCGACAAGCCTGTCGGCACGGTCCGCCTGTCGATCACCGAGGTGCTGTCCGGCCCGTGGCTGATGGGCGCCATCGGCGAATTCAACCGCCGCTATCCCGAGATCATGCTCGAGATCCGTGTCGACGGCTGGCCGGCCTCGGTGCGGCGGCGCGAGGCGGATATCGTGCTGCGGCTGTATGGGCCGGGTAACGAAAATCTGGTCGGCCGCAAGGTGGGGCGCCTCGGCGTGGGCGTGTATGCCTCAAAAGCCTATGCACGCGCACACGGGCTGCCAAAGACGCGCGAGGAGTGGGAGGGCCACAGCTCGGTCGGCCTGGTCGGCGAGGGGCCTTTGATGGAGTGGTTCGACAGCGTGTCGCGCCATTCGCGCCGCGTGCTGCAATGTTCGTCGAATACGGATCTGATGGCGGCAGCGCGTGCCGGCCTCGGTTTCGCGCCGCTGATGTGCATTTCCGGTGATCCGGACAAGTCGCTGGTGCGCGTATTGCCTGAAAAATTGCGCAGCTCGACGGAGATCTGGATGCTGTCGCATCCCGATCTGGTGGATGCGCCGCAGATCCGGGCGGTGCTGGATTTCATTGCCGAACAGGCGAAGAAGGATCAGGTGCGGTTGCTGGGGTGAGACCTCTTCTCCCTCTCCCGCTCTTGCGGGGGAGGGGACACTGCTCGCGAGCCTAGATCGCTTGATCTCCAAATCTGGCGGATAGCATCTTCATATTTGAGCGTCCCCCATCCTGCATTTCCCGTTATCATCCCCTCAATTCAAATCCGGGATGGAAACCACAAATGTCGCTGCCGTCGATCTTCCAGAATCGTCTCTCCGTGCCTGTGATGGGCTCGCCGCTGTTTCTCGTGTCGGGGCCGGAGCTCGTCATCGCGCAGTGCAAGGCCGGCATTGTCGGCTCGTTCCCGGCGTTGAACGCCCGCCCCGTCGCGGTCCTCGGTGAATGGCTCACGCGGATCGAGAACGAACTCGGCGAATATGCCGCCAAGAATCCGCATCTGCCGGTCGCGCCCCATGCGGTGAACCAGATCTGTCATCCTTCCAATGATCGCCTGCATGCGGATATGGAGATCTGCGTGAAGCACAAGGTGCCGGCGATCATCACCAGCCTGCAACTGCCGCAATCCATTGTCGATGCCGCGCATTCCTATGGCGGCAAGGTGTTCCATGATGTCACCACCATCCGTCATGCGCGCAAAGCCGCCGAGATGGGCGTCGACGGCCTGATCCTCGTCTGCGCCGGTGCGGGCGGCCATGCCGGCACGCTGTCGCCTTTCGCCTTGCTGCGTGAGGTGCGCCAGTGGTTCTCCGGCACGGTCCTGCTGTCCGGTTCCATTGCCGATGGCTATGGCATTGCCGCCGCGCAGATGATGGGCGCGGACATGGCCTATATGGGCACGCGCTTCATCGCCACGCAGGAGGCCAATGCGGTCGAGAGCTACAAGCAGTCGCTGATCGACTATGCCGCGGGCGATATCGTCTACACCAACCTGATCACCGGCGTGCATGGCAACTATCTGGCGCCGTCGCTGGTCGCAGCAGGTCTCGATCCCGCCAACCTGCCGGTCTCCGATAAGTCGAAGATGAACTTCGGCTCCGGCGGCAACACCAAGGCCAAGGCCTGGAAGGATATCTGGGGCGCAGGCCAGGGCCTCGGTTCGATCAAGGATGCGCCTCCCGTCGCCACGGTGATTGCGCGGCTGCGCGATGAATATGATCGCGCCATCGCGGATTTCAGCGGCAAGCAGGTGGTGACGAAACCGGCGGTCGCCGCCTGATGGCGGAGCGCCCCGGCAAGGCCGCTGCCGCGCGGTTTGCGGAAACCATTCGCCCGCGTCTGTCGGTGCCGCTGATAGCGGCGCCGATGTTTCGCGTGTCGGGGCCTGATCTCGTCATCGCCGCCTGCAAGGCCGGCGTGATCGGCGCATTCCCCACTGCGAATTGCCGCAGTGATGCGGAGTTCGCGGAATGGCTCGAGCGGATCGCCGGTGCGCTGGGGCCAGATGATGCGCCATACTGCCCGAACCTGATCATCCGCCGGGAGACGTTGCAGGAGGATGTCGCGGCGGTGATCCGGCAGGGCTGCGAGATGGTGATCACCAGCGTCGGCCCGCCCGATACGGTGGTGCCGCCGTTGCATGAAGCCGGCTCCATGGTGTTCGCCGATGTCGCCTCGATCCGCCATGCGAAGAAGGCGATTGCGGCGGGTGTCGATGGCCTGATCCTGCTCACCGCGGGCGCAGGCGGGCAGACCGGCTGGGTCAATGGTTTTTCGTTCGCGCGCGCGGTGCGGTCGTTCTGGGATGGGCCAATTGTGCTGGCGGGCGGCGTGTTGGATGGCGAGGCGGTGTTTGCGGCCGAAGTGCTCGGCTGCGATCTGAGCTACATGGGCACGAAATTCATCGCGACCGAAGAGAGCATGGCGGAGCCCGACTATAAGGCGATGCTGGTCTCGTCGGAGCTCGACGACATCCTGCTGTCGCGTGCGTTCACGGGGCTGGAAACCAACACGCTCATCCCCTCGATCGTCGCGGCGGGTCTCGATCCGAAGAACCTGCCGACCGACATGACAAAGGAGCGTGCCGACGCGCTGTATGGCCGCAATGGCACGTCCAGCGTCAAACGTTGGCGCGACACATGGAGCGCGGGGCATTCGGTGTCGGGCGTGCATGCCATCGAGCCGGTGGCAACGCTGGTTGCGCGCACGCGCGATCAATATCATGCTGCACGTGAAGCGACGCTGAAGAAGTTGGAAAAGAAGTAGGATGGTAGAGCGTAGCAAAACCCATCATTCCGTCGATTGACGTAGAATCGGCTGATGGGTTTCGCTCCGGCGCTACGCGCCTGCGCTCTACACATCCTACGAAAAACGAACAAAACAGGGCGGAACGCATGAGCGTGCATGAATCTCCCACCAATTTCGCACTAACCACGCGCGCGTTGCTGCGTCATGGTCGCGGCATCGCCTTCAAGACGAAGTCGGTGGAATGGACCGGTGCTGCGACATTGGATTTCGTGGCACGTGCACAGCGGCTGCTTGCGGCCAGCGGGGTGACGCCAACCAGCACCGTCGGATTGCTCACCTCGAACCGCGCGGAGACCTGGTGCTTCGGCATCGCTGCGCAGGGGCTCGGTGCCAAGGTGACGTCGCTGCATGCGCTGGGTTCGGCGGAGGCGCATCGCTTTCAGCTCGAGGATTCCGAAGCCGTCGTGCTGGTGCTCGATTCCTCGCATTATCTGACGCGGGGCGCCGAATTGCAGGCGGCACTGCCGGACCTGAAAATCCTCACGCTCGGGCCGGCGCCTTATGGCACCGACGCACTCGCGGCCATTGAAACAGGCGGCACGGCCTCCATCGCCGATCTCTCGCAGCCTCACATGATCGCATCGCTGAACTATACCGGCGGCACCACCGGCCGCGCCAAGGGCGTGCTGCGCTCGTCCGGCGCCATGGCGGCGATGGCGGCCAGTGTGCTCAGCGAATTCGAACTGCCGAGCATTCCGCGCTATCTCGCGGTGGCACCGATCAGTCATGTGTCGGGCACCAATGTGGTGCCGACGCTGCTGCGTGGCGGCACCGTGCATCTGCTCGACAAGTTCGATCCGGAGGTGCTGCTCGCGACCATCGCGAAGGAGCGCATCAATTTCACGCTGATGGTGCCGACCATGATCTATGGCGTGCTCGATCATCCCGGCATCGACAGGCACGATCTCTCATCGCTCGAACTCCTGCTCTACGGCGCCTCGGCGATGTCGCCGAACCGGCTGCGCGAGGGCATCGAGCGGCTCGGGCCGGTGTTCTCGCAGCTCTATGGCCAGACCGAATGCTATCCGATCGCGACACTGCCGAAGCGTGATCATGATCTGAAGCGGCCCGAACTGTTCGAGGCTTGCGGGTTCCCGACGGCGATCTGTCAGGTGCGCCTGCTCGATGACGACAACAACGACGTCGAACCCGGCCAGCCCGGCGAGATCTGCGCCCGCGGCCCGCTGGTGATGGCGGAATACTGGAAGCAGCCGGAGCAGACCGCGCAGGCGCTCAACGGTGGTTGGCTGCATACCGGCGACATCGCGCGGGCCGACGAGGAGGGCCGGCTCTATATCGTCGATCGCAAGAAGGACATGATCGTCTCCGGCGGCTTCAACGTCTATCCGCGCGAGATCGAGGACGCACTGTCGGCGCATCCGGCGGTGGGCATGGCGGCCGTCATCGGCGTGCCCGACGAGAAGTGGGGCGAGAGCGTGTTCGCGCTGGTGGTGCGCCGGCGGGACAGCAACGCCACCGAAGAAGAGCTGATCGCGCTGGTGAAGGACCGCAAGGGCAGCCTCCACGCGCCCAAGCAGATCGCCTTCGTCGATGCTCTCCCGCAGACTCCCCTCGGAAAGATCGACAAAAAGGCCATTCGGGCGACCTATTGGTCGGATCAGAAGCGGCAGGTCGGCTGACGCGCGAATGCTGCTTTGCGATGCAACCGGTGCCGTTTTTTGTTCGTCACCCCGCATTCACAAACGCTCGCGCTGGATGTATTGGGGGCGCAGATTGCTGGTATGCCACCAACCCTACGAGGATCCACATGCGTGACTTCATGGCCGTTGCCCGTTCCGTCGCTGTTGCCGAACACGGGATGGCCGCAACCTCCCACCCGCTGGCGACCCTGGCCGCGGTGGAGATGCTGAAGTCGGGCGGTAATGCCATCGATGCGGCGCTGGCGGCGGTGGCCGTGCAATGCGTGGCCGATCCGGCCATGACGGGCATCGGCGGTGACTGTTTTGTGCTTTATTCGCCCAAGGGCGGCGCGCCGATCGCCCTGAACGGTTCCGGTCGTACCCCGGCCAAGATCGATTCCGAGAAATATGCGAATAGCGGCCAGCGCGACATCCCGGAAACCTGCGTCGAGACCGTCACCGTGCCCGGCGCCATCGATGCCTGGTGCACGCTGAGCAAGGACCACGGCACCAAGCCGCTGGCTGAGGTATTCGCTGCAGCCATCGATGCCGCGGAGAACGGCTTCATCATCACGCCGCGCGTGGCGATGGACTGGGCCAAATGGCGCCGCAAGCTGGAAGCCCATGCGGATTGCGCCGCGCAGTATCTGCCGGGCGGCCATGCGCCGGCCGTGGGCGACAAGCGCGTGCAGCCGGCGCTCGCCGCCACGCTGCGCCGGGTAGCGCGCGAGGGCCGCAATGGCTTCTATCAGGGCCAGGTGGCTGACGACATCATCACCACGCTGCGCGCGGTCGGCGGGGCTCATGAGGCCGATGATTTCGACGCGCAGCGTTCGGACTATGTGACGCCGATCTCGACCAGCTATCAGGGCCATGACGTCACCGAAATTCCGCCGAACGGCCAGGGCCTCGCGGCGCTGATGATCATGCGCATCATGGCCGGCTACAACATCAAGAGCCTCAGCGAAGCCGATCGCATCCATGTGCTGGCCGAGGCGACCAAGGCGGCCTATCGCACCCGCGACGCTTACTTCTGCGATCCCGCTGTGGCCAAGACCGATGTCGAGCGCTTCCTGTCGGACAAGTTCATCGGTGACCTCCGCGCCAAGATCGACATGAAGAAGGCGTCGCCGGAAGAGGACTGGGATTCCGTGATCCACAAGGACACGGTGTATCTCACGGTGGTCGATCGCGACCTCAACGCGGTGTCGTTCATCAATTCGCTGTTCGGCCCGTTCGGCAGCGGCATCTATGCCAAGAAGTCCGGCGTGCTGCTGCATCACCGCGGCTGGAGTTTCCGCGCAGCACCGGGCCATGTGAATTCGCTCGGCCCGCGCAAGCGTCCGATGCACACGATCATTCCGGGCATGCTGATGAAGGATGGCCGTGCCATCATGCCGTTCGGCGTGATGGGCGGGCACTATCAGGCCACCGGTCACGCGCAATACATGTCCAATGTGCTCGATCTCGGCATGGACATCCAGGAAGCCGCCGAGGCGCCGCGCTCGTTTGCGACCAACGGCGTGCTGCAGGTCGAGAACACCATCCCGGAAGCGGTGCGCAACGAGCTCGCCGCGCGCGGCCACAAGCTGCAGATGATGGATGCCGGCATCGGCGGCGCCCAGGCGATCCAGATTGACTACAAGCGTGGCGTCCTGCTTGGCGCGTCGGATCATCGTAAGGATGGCATGGCGCTGGGGTTCTGAGCGGAACCCCGTGGTTCCATCTGGAACCTGATGCACCGGCCAGCGTTCCCTTGGGGTATCCCATTCACGCAGGCCAGTCATTGTGCAGTCCCAGGCAGTCCTCGACAAAGCGCGTCCGGCAGCGGACAGCATCATCGCGGAAGGCCGGACGGTCTGGCGCCATGTGCCGTGCCGTCGCGCCACGGTGCTCAACGATGCCGCAAATTACTTTCTGGCGCTGCGCCGCTGCCTGATTGAGGCCGAGCGCTCGGTCTTTATCGTCGGCTGGGACGTGCACAGTCGCACACCACTAGTGGGCCCCGAGGGGACGGCGGATGATGGTTATCCCGACGAATTCGGGCCTTTCCTGCATGCGCTGCTGGCCGAGAAGCCGCAGCTGCATATCCATCTGCTGATCTGGAATTCGCCGGTGATTTATGCCGGCGAGCGCGAATGGTTTCCCTCCGCGAAATTCAGTGTGCCGAACAGCGACCGGCTGATCTTCTGCTACGACGACTGCCTGCCGACCGGCTCGGCCCAGCATCAGAAGATCGTTGTCGTCGATGACAGCATCGCATTTTCCGGCGGACTGGATCTCACCATCCGCCGCTGGGACAGCGATACGCATCGTGCGAAGCATCCGAGGCGTGTCGATCCCGCAGGTGAGCCTTATCCACCGTTTCACGACGTCCAGATGATGGTGGATGGCGAGGCGGCACGCTGCCTTGCCGAGCTCGTGCGCCAGCGCTGGGCCTGCGCCAATTGCGGCGCGGCGCCGGAGATGGGTGCGGAGCGCCGCATCTGGCCGGAAGGGTTTGCAGCGGATTTCGAGCGCGTGATGATCGGCATTGCGCGCACCGAGCCTTACGCGAAGGGGCGTCCGGCGATCGATGAGGTCGATCGACTGTTCGTGGCCTCCATCGAGGCCGCCGAGCGCATGATCTATATCGAGAACCAGTTTCTCAGCGCCGAGCATATCGCGCGGAAGCTCGTGGAGCGGCTGAAGCAGAAGTCGCAGCTCGAAGTGCTGCTGATTGCACCGAAGACGCATGCGTCATGGATCGAGGCGCGAACCATGCGCAATGGGCGGCTGGAATTCATGAAGATCTTCGATGATGCTGGCGTCGCCGATCGGGTGCGGCTGCTGCATCCGCAGGTCGCCGATGGCGCCGATGTCGAGGCGGTCATGGTGCATGCCAAGGTGATGATCGTCGATAATCGCTTCCTGCGCATCGGCTCCGCCAATCTCAACAATCGTTCCATGGGTGCCGATTCCGAATGCGATCTCGTGATCGAGGCGAGCAACGCGGACGAGCGCCGGAAGGTTGCGGCGATCCGCAACCGGCATCTCGGCCATTTTTGTGGTGTGTCGGAGCAGGCGGTTGCGGATGAGCTGAAGCAAAATGGTTCATTGATCGAGACAGCGACAACACTGCGCCAGGAAGGCCACAGCCTGCATCCCGTGGAAGACGGCATCCCTGACGCCAGGGAGATCGTCGATTTCGTCACGCCGGTCGCCGATCCGCTGCGGCCGCTCGGGCTCGAGCGTGCGGCGCGGGCGACGTTGCCGACATCGCTCAAGCTGCTGGCGCTGGTGGGAGCTATCGGCGTGCTGGCGGCACTTTGGCGCTTCACGCCGCTCTATGAATTTACCGATGCCGATACGCTGCTGGACATGCTGCGCTCGATCGAAGGCTCGCCTTGGGCGCCGCTGGTGATCGTGGCGGGTTTCATCATTGGCGGTGCGGTGCTGTTTCCGGTCACCGTGATGATCGCGGTCACGGCCGCTGCGCTCGGGCCGTGGATCGGACTTGGTTCGGCGCTGGTCGGCACGCTCGCAAGCGCGTCGCTTCTCTATGCGATCGGACGCATCGTCGGCATCAAGCCGGTGCAACGGATGCTGGGGCCGCGGCTGCGGCGGATCCAGAACAAGATCGTCGGCAATGGCGTCATCGCCGTGGTGCTGATCCGCATGCTGCCGCTGGCGCCGTTCTCGCTGGTGAACATGGCGGCCGGTGCCAGCGGCGTGCGGTTTCGCGACTTCATCATCGGCACCGTGATCGGTATGGCGCCCGGGCTGATCGCCATGTCGGTATTCGGCTCGCAGATCGCCGATCTCCTGCGCAATCCGTCCTGGGCAAGCATGGCATTGCTGCTGCTCGGCATCGCGGTCTGGGTCGCGTTCTCAATTGGCGCGCAATTCGTCGTGACTTGGTGGAGCCGCCGCCGGTGATCGCGCCGTCCATCCGCATCATGACGTGGAACGTGCACGGCACCTTCGCGCTCAATCCGAAATTCGACCTGCCCGGTGTCATTGCGCTGATCCAGAAGTGGTCACCCGATGTCGTCGCGCTGCAGGAGATCGACTCGCGCGGCGGCGGCAGCAATCCATTTCTCGTTCTGCAAGAGGCGCTCGGCGGTCACAGTGTCGGCATCAAGTCGATTGTCACCACCGATGGCGACTACGGCCAGATGCTGATCAGCCGCTGGCCGTGGGCGGCGCAACCGGAAATTCACGACATCTCCTTTGGCGAGCATGAGCCGCGCCGCGCCGTGGTCGCCGATGTCGCCACCAAGGGCGGCATCTATCGCGTCATTGCCACCCATCTCGGGCTCAGCATCGGCGAGCGTCGTCAGCAAACGCAAAAACTGCTCACGCTGGCGCATGAGCCGACACATCCGTCGGTCATCGTCGGCGACTTCAATGACTGGTTCTGGGTCAATTCGGTGCGCAAGTCGCTGGCGCGTGAATTCCCGGCGCGCACGCAGCACCGCACCTTTCCGTCGCGCTGGCCGCTGATGCGGCTCGACCGGATCTATGGACGCGATATCAGGATCGTCGAGAGTTTCACCGATCCCGAAGCCAAGGCGATTTCAGACCATCTGCCGGTCATTGCCGATATCCTACCGACGATGCCGCTGCAGCTCACGCCGCCGGTGCTGCGTCCGGTCGCAGTGGCAGATCCAGTGTGACGCGGGTGCCCTGGCCGGGCGTGCTGGCGAGATCAATCTGTCCCTTGAGGGCCGAGACCACGAGGTTGAAAACGATATGCAGCCCGAGCCCCGTGCTGCCCTTGTCGCGTCGCGTGGTGAAGAAGGGATCGAACACCTTGGCGAGATCACCTTCCGCAATGCCGATGCCGTCGTCACTGACGATGATCTGCATCCGCTCGTCATCGAGGCGCGACACCGCGATGGTGATCTCGCCGATGCGCCCGTCCGGATAGGCGTGGATCACCGCATTGAGCGCGAGATTGCGGATCACCTGCGCCAGTGCACCGGGATAGCTGTCGACGGCAATGCCGTCCTCGCACAGCACGGTGGCCTGATGGCCGCGCCGCACCAGCAGTGGCTGCAGCGTGCTCATGATCTCGCAGAGCCATGGTCGCATCTCGAAGCTGCGGCGCTCCTCGTCCGCCTCGTCCGTCGCCACCTGCTTGAAGCTGTGGACGAGGTCAGCCGCACGGTGGTGATTCGAAAACAGCAGTTTCATGCCCTCGCGCAGGCGCGCGATGCTCTGTGTCAGTTCGGAGCGGCGGACCTGCCCGGACTGGATGGTGGCATCCAGCCGGTTGATCTCACCTTCGAGCGCGGTGGTCGTCGTGAGGGCCAGGCCGAGCGGCGTGCTCACTTCATGCGCGACACCGGCAACGAGTTGCCCGAGCGAGGCCAGCTTCTCCGCCTGAACCAGTTGCCCCTGTGTGTTGCGCAATTCGACCAGTGACGCTTCCGATCGCTCCTTCTCGATGCGCAGGGCCTCGGCCGTGCGGAACTGTTGTCGTGCGCGGAATTCACGGGCGCCGACGGCATAGAGCGACAGAATATAGGCGAAGCTGATCTCGAAATTATTGACGAAGCGCAGGCCCTCGCTGAGATAGGTCGCATAGGTCTCGCAATAGATGAAGACGCCCCAGGTCGAGACACAGAACAATGCAAGCGACGGCAGGCGCAACGGCAGCAGGGTCGAAACGAAAAGGATCACGATGATCATGCCGGCTGTCGAATGCTCGAAGCCGCGATCGATGACCAGATAGATCAGGCTGAGAACGCAGCCGGGTACGACGCAATAGATGAGATAGATCAATTCCGCATAACGTCGGGCGCGGCGGACGAACAGCAACGCTGTCAGCGGCAGCAGCGTGGTGACAGCCACCGCGATGCGGATCGCGAAGCTTGTGGTCCAGGCGACGGGATCGAGGATCCAGTCCCAGATGCCGAAGGCGCAATAGACGATGGCGCCGAGCACCATGGCGGCCTGCGCTCGTGGCAGATCGCCCAGCACGAAACCGCGCACGAAACGGCGCTCGTCCAGCGGGTCTTCGAAGCGAAGGCCGACTTTGATCAGGAGGCTATGCATTCCAAGGTGGAGCTATCGAAAGGCGGGATGTGAGCGGGGCCGGCGCGCCGGTATCACAGCCAGAGATAGTTGACCGGCGCGCTTGCGCCAGTCTCTGCATGATATTTGCCGCTAAAGCCAGCCATTCCGGCGGAAGCGCCAGTACAATCCGGCACAGATACTGCCGATCGCGCAGAGAACGGCGAAATAGCCGTAGTGCCACTTGAGCTCGGGCATGTTCTCGAAATTCATGCCGTAGATGCCGGCAAGAGCCGTGGGTACCGCGAGGATGGCCGCCCAGGCCGCCAACTGGCGGGTGACGTCGGTCTGCTGGGACTGGCCCAGCATCAGGCTGGTTTCGAAGGCGAAAGCCAGCACCTCGCGCAGGCTGTTGATGTCTTCCTTGACGCGATGGATGTGGTCGGTGACGTCGCGAAACAGCGGCTGCATCTCGGGATCGATCTGCACCACTTCGGCATGTTCGATCCGGTGACAGACCTCGGTGAGGGGAGCGGCAGCATCGCGCAGGCGCAGCAGGTCGCGGCGCAAGGTGTAGAGCCGCTCGATCTGGTGCGAGGACAAGGTGCGCTTCAGCAGATTGTCTTCGAGCTGCTCGACCTCGGACCTGATCTGGTCGATCACCGGCGCATATTCGTCGACGATGAAATCGAGGACGGAATAGAGGATGAAGTCCTCGCCATTGGCGAGCGTGGTGGGGCAGGCCTCCGCGCGCTCGCGCACGGCGCGGTAGGAGCTGGACGCGCCATGACGGACAGTCACCACATAACGCGGGCCGACGAACATATGCGTCTCGCCGAAGGCGATGCGGCCATCGATCAGTTGTGCCGTGCGGGCGACGACGAACAGCGCTTTCCCATATTGCTCGAGCTTCGGCCGCTGATGCGCCTTCTGGGCGTCCTCAATGGCAAGGTGATGCAGGTCGAATTGCTGCTGGATCTCATGCAGCAGCTCATCGCCGGGCTCGAACAGGCCGATCCACACCACATGGCCGGGCTTCGCCGTCCATTTCTTGGCATCCGCGATGCTGTCCAAGTCCTTGACCTTGCGCCCTTTGGCGTAGACGGCGGCGCCGACAATGCCGGGCTTGGGATGAGACAGTTCGGGATGCGCGGTGACGGGGGTAATCTGATCCATGAGCGCGATCATGCCGTGATTGTTCAACTCAGGGCAACGGCCGGCCTTCGCCGTCGTTCCACAGGGCATCAAGGCCGCTGTGGTAGTTCGGGTGCAGGAGATGGACGCCGAGTTCTGCTTTCAGCCGGGCATTGGAGATGCGGTTGCTCGAGGCGTAGAAGCTGCGGGCCATGGGGCTGAGATCGGCGGTGTCAAAATCCTGCTCGGGCGGTGGCAGGACATCCATCAGCCGGGCAGCGTAAGTGACGACGTCTTGCGGCGGCGCCGGCTCGTCGTCGCAGACATTCCAGATGCCGCCACGGGGGTGGTCGGCCGCGGCGGCGACCGCCTGCACGATGTCATCGACATGGATACGGTTGAACACCTGGCCGGGCTTGACGATGCGATGGGCGCGGCTGGCAGCGAGATTGACGAAGGCATTGCGGCCGGGCCCATAGATGCCGGCGAGCCGAAGAATGCGCAGGCGATCGCCGCAGGTGCTTTGCCATGCGATCTCGGCGCGGGCGCGCAGGCCGCGCCTCGTATCGTCATGGATGATGGTCGCGGTTTCGTCGATCCATGCACCGCCATGATCGGCATAGACGCCGACGGTGGAGAGATAAACGACGCGCGCTTTGCTCGCCGTGATCCTATCGCCGAAATGCGCCAGCACAGGATCTCCGGCGCTACCGGGCGGTACCGAGACCAGGATCAGATCGGCGCTGGTCAAGGGCTGATCGATTTCCAGATCGGCATGGGTGCCATCGAACAGAAAGAGATCTAGTGGTTCATTCGCCAGCGCTGCGCGGCGCTCGTCCGTGCGTACGGTGCCGCCGATCTCGGCAAATTCTGCAGCATGCGCGCGGATGAAATGCAGACAGCTATAGCCGAGACCGAAAACGAACAGGCGCTTGCGCAAGGCGGCAATCCCAGAGTTGGGCGTGGTCCTGGCAGATGCTGATGACCACGCGGCATAGCGGAACGACGAATGATGTGTCCGCCCTTCTTAATCCAGACAGTTGCAGCGACAAAGTACATGCGGGGATCGACATCCCCGCATGCGTCGTAAGCATTCCTGTCGGACGTGGTTCAGTCTGCTTCCTTCAGGGCCAGCTTGATGGCCTGTTCCACCGGCGAACAAGCCGCGTCATTGCGCGCGAGCTGGAGATCGCATACCGGTAACAAAGGCGGCTGCGCCATGAAGCGAGCCTTCGTGCCGCGATGCGGCTGCGCGGAATGCACCAGGAAAGGATGGCACAGATAGACCGTGCCGGCCTTGCCCGTTGCCAGCACCTCCGGTCGATGCGCGCTTTCCGCAAAGCCATGGGCGGCAAGTTCGCCGAGCGACAGGCCAGCCTCCCCATGTGGTGCGAGGATGCGCGCGATGTCGCGATGCGATCCGGCACGGATCCGCGTCGGCGCATCATTCTCGCCGACATCGGAGAACAGGAACAGCATCAGCAGCGCGCGACCTTTGGAGACGATGTTGGCGCGCCACGCCATGAAGTCCGGATTCTCCAGACCGAAGGAGACGTCCACATGCCAGCCGGTGTCGCCGGGATCGTCCGGCGAGGGGAAGCGGACCGGGAAGATGCCAAGCCCGCCTTGTGGCAGCCAGCGGCCGCTGCCGACGAGCTTGTCATAGGCATGATGCAGAACCGCCGTATTGGCCGCGGCGCTGAAGGGCGGTTGATTGTAGAAGCCGAGCCGTATCACCGGCCTGGTCCATGTGCCACGATCGTTCGGATCGCAGCCGGTGTCGCGCCACAGGATATTGCGGCATTCGTCTGCGAGGATGGTTGGGAAGGCGTCGTCGATCCGGAGATATCCGTCGCGGACGAATTGCGTCAGATGTGCGTCGCCAAGGGCGCGCGCCGAATGTATGTTTGGCATTGAGTGAAGACTTTCGAATGATCAGACAAACCGGATGCGTTCCCGCAATGCGGGTCGCATCGTTCAGATCGGTTTGAGCGCGTGGCGTTCAAATCCGGCGGGGCAAAAGGCCCGGCTCAGATTTGAAAGAACGCCGTCTTGATCATCATCTTCATGCGCAGAGAGTATCGTCGCTGGCTTGCAGCGTCAACGCTGCGAGGCGTGCGCGTCTTTGAGGAACCCGAGCAGCAGGCGGCTCACCTCATCGGCTTGCTCCTGCTGCACCCAGTGTCCGGCGCCGTCGATCAGGTGCACGGCGCGCATGTCGGTGCAGGCGGTGTTCTGCATCGCCTCGATGGCGCCGGGGCGCTGATAGATGCCCCAGTCCTGCAGGCCGGAGATGAAGGTCGATGGCACATCGATGGTGCGGCCCGAGAACAATTCGTAGTCAGTGTTGAACGCACCAGTGGTGTTGCAGCGATACCATTGCAGGCCGCCCTGAAAGCCCGTGCGGGCATATTCGCCGCTGTAATAGGCGAGTTCGCTGTCGGGCAACCAGGTATTGGCCGCAATAGCGTCGCGCGATGGCATCTCCTTTGCCACGGTCTCGGCCATCGTCTCACCGTGATCCATCACGTAATAGGTCGGAAGCTTTGCGAGTTCGCCCGCGGTCCAGCTTTGCAGCGGATACGGCTTGTTGTCGGCCCAGTCGGCGCTCTTGTGATGGTAGTAGGCACGCAGGAAATCATGCACGCCCTGGGACGCGTGCTTCATGTGATCATTGGCGTCGCGTGTCGCGTAGTACCATTGATAATGTTTTCGCGGTCGCGGCAGGGCGGCGAGATCGCGATGCACGGGATCCTCGGCTTTCGGGGCGGCGGGCTTGTTTGCCGTATCGAAGGGAATGGATGGGGGGCCGGAGAAAGGCGCGCTCATCAGTGCGACCGAGCGGAACACGTCTGGCCGCGTCAGCGCGCACCATGCGGCGACGGAGCTGCCGAAATCGTGGCCGACGACGGCATCGACATGGCGATGGCCGAGCGCGAAGACGAGACCGAGCGCGTCGCGGACGAGATTGAGCAGGTTGAACGGACGCAGGTCGCCGTCGTAGTGGGCGCTCCAGCCGGTGGTGCGGCCATAGCCGCGCTGATCGGGCGCGACGACGTGATAGCCGGCGGCGGCCAGTTGCGGCATCACCTTGCGCCAGCTGTAAGCAAGCTCGGGAAAGCCGTGCAGCAGCAACACAACGGGGCGGCCGGGGCTCTCATGGCCGGCTTCCAGCACATGCATGCGCAGGCCGTTGATGCCCTCGACGAAGCGCGAGCGAATGCCGGGCGGGAGGATGTCGGGGCTGATAGGATCGAGAGCTGTCACGTTGCCTCCTATGCTGCTCTTGCGTGGCAGCATCATTGCCACTCCAGCGCAGTGCAGGCGAAAAGACAACTACCTCGTGAAGCGGGCCACCAATTCGATATGCGGGGTGTGGCGGAACTGATCGACCGGCGTGACGCTGTGAAGCTTGTAGCCGCCATCGATCAGGATCTTTGCGTCCCGGGCAAAGGTCTGCACATTGCAGGAGACGGCGACGACCAACGGCACCTTGCTGGTGGCGAGCCGCTCTGCCTGTGCCTGCGCGCCGGCGCGCGGCGGATCGAAAACGACCGCGTCGATGTCGCGCAGTTCCTGCGCCACGAACGGGCGGCGGAAAAGGTCGCGCGCTTCGGCCTTGATCGGCTTCAGGCCCTTGGTGTCCTTGACGGCCTGCTGCAGCGAGGCAACGGCTTTCGCGTCGCTGTCCAGCGCATGAACCTTGGCCTTTGCGGCAAGCCGTAACGCGAATGGGCCGATGCCACAGAACAGGTCGAGGATCGTCCTGGCGCCCTTGCAGTGCTGCAGGACGAGCTTGCCGAGGGCGTCTTCGCCGGCCGCAGTGGCCTGCAGGAACGAGCCCGGTGGCAAGGCGACGCTCGCGGTGCCCATGGTGACCACCGGCGGCGCGCGCATCAGCACGAGTTCGCCATGCCGGGTCAGCCGGGCAAGCTTGTGTTCCGCCGAGAGCGCGGAGAGTTTTGAGATCAGTGCCGTGGAGATCGGCCCGCTACCGCGCACGTCGACGTCGAGGCCATTGTCCGCGGCGGTGACCTGAATGTCGAGCGGCTTGGCCATCGGCTTCAGCAGGTCGGCAATGGCCCGCGCGGCATCGAGTGCGCCGGATAGGGTGGTATCGAGGATCGGGCAGGCATCGATGGCCACGATGGCGTGACTGGCAGCCTCGGCGAAGCCGACCAGGGTCACGCCATCCTTGTAGCGGGCATGCAGCGTAACGCGGCGGCGGCCGGCGCCGTGGGCATCGACGAGCGGTTCGACCGGACAATCGATCTTCGCCTGGTTCAGCGTGTCGATGACGATCTGGCGCTTCCACGCCTGATAGGGCGTCGGCTGCCAGTGCTGGATGGCGCAGCCGCCGCAGCGGGTGAAATAGGTGCAGAACGGATCGATGCGCTCGGGGCTTGCCTGTTCGATCCGAGCGAGGCGGCATTTGCCGTCGCTGCTGTCTGCCGCGACGATCTCGCCGGGCAGCGTGAACGGCACATAGACCGGCGGGCGATCGCTGCTGACGCCATCGCCGCGATGACCGACATGATCGATGGTGATGCGTTCAGCCACGCCGCGCGCCCATGAAGAATTCGACATTGCCATCGCCGCCCTTGATCGAGGACGG
>NZ_JBIISY010000424.1:0-2924 GCF_044340795.1 Tardiphaga sp. | reverse complement strand
TGACCATTCTAGATAGGCAGGGATCAGCGCGGATTGCCAATCATTGGCGTGAACAAGGTGGGCCGACCATTCCCTGTCTATTGCGCCAAGAGCAATTTGGGCGGCGGCGTAAGAGAAGGTCGCGAAACGGACGTCGTTGTCCTGCCAATCTACTCCGCGTGTATCGCCATAAGGTGAGCCAGGGCGTTCGAACAGTTCGGGGCACATGACCACGTAGTAGGGCATGCCGTCGCGTGCATGTCCCTTTCCGATCCTGAATGCGGGAAGTCCAGCATGTGCGGACGAGTGGCCGATGACCTTGAGGTCGCCAAGTCCCCTTAGCACTTGAGGATAGCCAGGTACGACGATGCGAATGTCCGCGAGCGGTAGCAGAGCACGCGGTAGTGCTGATGACACGGCGGCAAGGCCGCCGACCTGCACAAAGTCGGACGTTTCCGGAGTCGCGTAGAGTATCCTCATCGCAAGCGACCCGAAGCAATTGTGATGTTCATTGGTGCCCCCAAGCGCCTGTGAGCGAGGCGCCGCACCGCACAAACTCCGAAGCAAAGCTTTGGTTCCGCGATGTTATTGCGAATCCCAGCCATTCTGGTTTGAGGTCGTTTTACGCCTATTTATGAGGCATCTTGACCAAACGAAAAGCCTCGCCGCGGAAAGACAAGGTGCCAAGTTGAAGCTGAAAGGGTTTGGGGAACGTCCGTATGGAAGGACTCTCCGACACTGAGATGGTTCAACGCCATCTAAAATCGGAAGGTTTGAACCGTCTTTTGATCCTCTGTGAGAGGGCCGCCTTAGCTTTTCGCCGACAAGGCTGCGGTCAGGCGCTTTTCGAGATCGGCATTGCGAGCTTCGATCGGGAGCTTGAAGATGTTATCAGAAGCCAGGATAGCTCGGGTATCGTCGGACTGGAGCTCGAAGATATTGCAATCTTCGAAAGAGCAGTGTGTGAAGGCCAGATTTTCGGTCTCGCTGTCAAGCAGGATGGTGCATTTTACGAATTCGCATTCGTCGTATCTTGCGAAAGCCAACTGCCCGCGGAAGTCCAACGTGCGGGCCTGAAATCGCTCCGCAAATATGATGCGCTCTTCAACGTATCGACTCACGCCATTAGTCCTTACGCAAATTATTCTTCATAGTGAGCCAGCTTTGTGAATCTTTAGGACGATCGAGGCCATCGAGCTTGTTCAGTTCCAAACACCTCAACGTTTCAGCTCGCTCCAATTGACCGGCTCACTCGGTCATCGCGAACCGCAAAGCGGCTCATCAGTCCGTAGACCCCCGACTATTCGGCACCGACGGACAAAAACGCAAAGCCTTCGAGGTAGCGGATCCGACTTGGAGCGCTCGATACTCTATCGGCACAGTCGATACAGCGTGCGGTGCGGCATCGCTTTCGAGAGCAGAACGTCTTTGTAAGGGCGCAGTGGAACGGAGCACCATTGATGCGGTTCTAACGCCCAACTGGAATCATTCAAGACAAAAGGCGTCACCCATGGCCAAATCGACCAAACGGCCGGATGCGGGCGCCACGATCCATGACCAGAAGCTGGCGCGGGGAGGAGGCGGAGAACTCCACCAGATCGCAGGGCCTCGCGACGAGACGCTCACAACCGCGCAGGGGGGGCCTGTTTTCGATGACCAGAACTCGCTCAAGATAGGTCCCCGCGGACCCACGTTGATTGAAGATTTTCACTTTCGCGAGAAGATCTTCCATTTCGATCACGAGCGGATCCCCGAGCGGGTTGTACACGCGCGCGGTTACGCAGCGCATGGCTTTTTCGAGAATTACAAATCCCTGGCGAAGTATACGCGCGCCGATTTATTTCAGCGCGCCGGGGAGCGCACGCCGGCCTTTGTCAGGTTTTCAACGGTGGCGGGCAGCAAGGGATCGTTCGATCTGGCACGCGACGTTCGCGGCTTTGCCGTCAAGCTCTATACGCAGGAGGGCAACTGGGACATCGTCGGCAACAACATTCCGGTGTTCTTTATTCAAGACGCGATTAAGTTTCCGGATCTCGTCCACGCTGTGAAGGAAGAACCGGACAGTGCGTTCCCGCAGGCGCAGTCGGCGCATGACAATTTCTGGGACTTCATATCGCTGACGCCGGAAAGCATGCATATGATTATGTGGACCATGTCCGACCGTGCGATCCCGCGCTCCTTCCGCTTCATGGAAGGCTTCGGCGTGCACACGTTCCGACTGGTCAACGCGAAAGACGAATCGACATTTGTAAAATTCCACTGGAAGCCAAAGCTTGGCCTGCAGTCGGTCTTGTGGAACGAGGCCGTCAAGATCAACGGTGCGGATCCCGACTTTCATCGTCGTGATCTATGGACAGCGATACAGTCGGGAAACTACCCCGAATGGGAACTGCAGGTTCAGTTGTTCGATCAGGCCTTCGCGGACGAGTTCGAATTTGACGTCCTCGATCCGACGAAACTCATCCCGGAAGAACTAGCGCCGCCTCTTCCGATTGGACGTCTTGTTCTCGACAGGATGCCTGACAATTTCTTTGCGGAGACGGAGCAGGTGGCGTTCATGACGCAGAATGTGCCGCCAGGTATTGATTTCTCGAACGATCCATTGCTGCAGGGCCGTAACTTCTCCTATCTCGACACCCAACTGAAGCGTCTCGGCAGTCCCAATTTCACGCATATCCCGATCAACGCGCCAAAGTGCCCGTTCGCCCATTTTCAACAGGACGGCCACATGGCCATGCGCAATCCTGCAGGGCGTGTCAATTATCAGCCGAATTCATTCGGCGTGGGGCCGCGGGAGTCTACGGCGAAGGGCTTCAAAAGTTATGCTGAAACGGAAGAGGGCCCCAAGCGCCGGTTGCGTCCCGAGAGTTTCGCAGACCATTACAGTCAGGCTCGTCAATTCTTCATTAGCCAGACGGAAGGCGAGCAGCAGCATATCGCTGCTG
>NZ_JBIISY010000416.1:0-3144 GCF_044340795.1 Tardiphaga sp. | reverse complement strand
ACGCATGGTGTCGCATCTGCTGAATATTGACGCCGGTCTAGCCAAAAGTGTTGGCGACATGCTCGGCCTTCGGAAACTGCCGAAGCCCGCGGACGCGGCCATCGCTACGCGAGAAGATTTGGAGCCGTCACCGGCTCTCAGTATCGTTGCGAATGGCCCCAAGCGCTTCGAGGGGCGAAAGCTGGGCGTTCTGGTCACCGATGGCGTGGACGCGACATTGCTGAATGCGCTGAAATTGGCAGTAACCAAGGCGGGCGGAGTTTGTGAGATCGTGGCACCGAATGTCACCGGTGTGGAAGCTAGCGACGGCACGTTCGTCGCGGCCGATGAGATGATCGACGGCGGTCCGTCAGTTCTCTTCGATGCCGTGGCGATTTTGCCGGGAGACGATGGTGTTGCGAGCCTTGTGGCTGAATCGACGGCGCGCGATTTTGTGGCCGACGCGTTTGCCCATTGCAAATTCATCGCCCATGTCGATGCCGCAATGCCATTGTTCGAAAAGGCGGGTATCTCGGATGCACTGGATGAGGGCGTCGTTGCTTTGTCCGCCAAGAAAGATGTTGCTGCGTTCGTCGCGTTGCTTGGTGACCTCAGGCTGTGGAGCCGTGAGCCGAAAGTGAAGGCCCCGGCCAACTAGCGTTCGATCACGTTACCCGACCGTGCGCAGAGCGATCGGGAGTTAGGCGGAGCCGCCCAAGAACAGTGAAGGTTGGAAACGACGCACTTCTTGGTGCGTTACCCGTCACTAGCTTGATGTCCGCTCTTGGCGGATTGTGTTGAAAAACTCTCATGTTGAAGCGGCGCGCGATCGTTGATTCAATCTCGATATCGGCGGAGGCTGAATCGATGATGGGTCCGAAACAGACTGGTCAGGCGGCTCTGTTCTACGAATTCTCGCTGGAGCGGCACGTACCAATCACTCACATGGTCCGGAACATCGACCGGTTCGTCGATCTGTGAGTCGTTCGGAGCGAGTTGGCGCCCTTCTACAGTTCGACCGGACGGCCGTCGATTGTCCTGAGCTGCTCGTCCGGATGCTGCTGGTCCGCTATCGCTATGGCATCCGGTCGGAGCGCCGGTTGTGCGAGGAGGTTCACCTGAACCTCGCTTATCGCTGGTTTTGCCGTCTGGGCCTGGATGGCGAGGTGCCGGATCACTCGACTTTCGCAAAAAGCAGACACGGTCGCTTCCGCGACTGCGATCTTCTGCGCAAGCTGTTCGAGACCGTTGTGCGGCGTTTGCATGGAGGAGGGGCTGGTCGATGGAACGGCCTTCGCTATCGATGCCAGCCTAATCGCTGCCGACGCCAATAAGCAGCGTTCCGCTGCGGGCACCGACAGCCATGACTGGGAAGTGCTTGCCCGGGCGCGGCAGTCCGTCCGCGAGTACCTCGACACGCTGGACGAAGCGGCCTGTGGCGCGGCGAGCGAGACGGTGCCGAAGTTCGTGTCCCGATCCTATCCGGCCGCGCAATGGACCGGGGCTCGCAAAGGCCACGCCTTCTTTGCCTACGCCGACAATTACCTGATCGATCTGAAGGCGGCGGTCATCGTCGATGTCGAGGCGACACGCGCCATTCGACAGGCCGAGGTCGGGGCGGCCCGCACGATGATTGAACGTACCGAGAAATGCTTCGGCATCCATCCCGAGCGTCTGGCTGCCGACAGCGCGTATGGCTCAGCGGACATGCTGGGGTGGCTGGTCAACGAGCGCGCGATCGAGCCGCATATACCTGTGTTCGACAAGTCCGTTCGCGAGGATGGGACATTCGCCCGCGAGGACTTTGCGTACGATCCGGAGATCGACATCTAGCTGCCCTGCAGGCAAGGTGCTGACTTCGACCGGGACACTGGTGAACGACGGAGCGACGCTTCTCTATCGCGCCAGCAAACGTGACTGCGACATCTGCGAACTCAAACCACGGTGTTGCCCGAAGATGCCAGCCCGCAAGGTGCCACGCTCGATCTACGAAAGCGCTCGCGATGTAGCGCGCGGGATCGCCAGAACGGAAGCCTACGTAACCTCGCGACGTGAATGCAAGAAGGTCGGCAACTCGGCCGCTGTCGTTCGCAAGGAGCTGGCGGCATGAAGCCGCTTGTTCGGCGCTGGACTGAGCAAGACCTAGAGAAGCTGCGATTGCTGATGTCTCAAGGAGCCTCAGCCGCCGGGTGTGCTGCTGCCTTCAATCGCTCGGCGTCTTCGGTGAAGAAGGCGGCACGTCAGCTCGGCGGAGAGTTGGCAGGTGTGCGTGAGCTGAAGGCGCAACGCCGCGAAATGCTTCAGTGAGAAGAGGAAAGCCTCCGGCCTGGCCAGCGACGGAACGATAGGACGTACGTTTAATTAATGCGCCGCACATCTTCCACTCCAAACTAAGCCCGCCGGGAGATCCAAGGCGGTGTTTTTAGAGCTGAATGATGACCACTACTGAGGCTAGTAGAAGCGCTAGTGTGATCGATAGTCCGATGAGGACAAGCTTGCCCATCGTGCCTCAGTGCGTCTTGCTTTTCTGTCACTTCTCCAAGTCCGGCTTCGGAGTGCCCGGCAAGCTGGGGTCGGTGGTGTTCCGAGAATTCTTCTCCCACGGCTTATCGCTCTGAGACATCGAGCCCCAATCCTGCTGTGATCTTCCCGTTCTAGCCGATGACGATGAGAAGAACGTTGCTCTCTCGGTTCGTCGGCGACTAGGCCGAGCTACTGTCCTTCAGGCTGGTGACCGTTTCGTGCAGCACGATGTACTTGGAACCAACCGGCCGTTCGCATTTGGACTGGTTCGATAAGGCAGCGGCGAGCCGCGGAACCCGCGGTCGTTCCATATTGATCGCTGATGTATCCTCTATCTGAAAGCGCCGACGCGTTCGCGTGGCGAAGCAGTCAGGCCATTGGTGAAATTGCGACAGTTGGCCGCTAAGGAACCGGCCAGTTTGTCTGCGATTGCGTACTTTCACAGACGCAACCGAGGTTTACTCACCCGGGTGGTGTGTGTACGTTTGTTTCCAATAACAACATTTGAGTGGGAGTTCGAAATGAGCCAAAGCGTCGCTTTGAAGGCATTTTATGAGAACTACTACACGGATGACGTAGCCACGAAGCGCATCATCGCAGCTGTCCAATCAGTAGACCATCTCCAAAAGCTCGGCAGCACAA
>NZ_JBIISY010000309.1:0-6078 GCF_044340795.1 Tardiphaga sp. | reverse complement strand
CGTGTTCACATAGGTGATCGGCGGCTCGCCACCGGTGATGTCGACGGGATTGCCGGCGGCACCGAATGGCGGGATGAACTTGCGGAACGCCGCATCGAGATCCGGCGGCATCGCCATCAGCGACAGACCATTATCCACCACCGAGTCCGACAGCAGCACGCCCGAACCACCGGCACCGGTGATGATCAGCACGTTCTCGCCCTTCGGCGTCGGCAGCACAGGGATGCCGCGCGCGAATTCGAGCAGCTGGCGCAGCGAGCGGGCGCGGATGACACCCGACTGCTTCAGCACATCCTCATAGATCTTGTCGTTACCGGCGAGCGCACCGGTATGCGACGAGGCCGCCTTGGCGCCCGCCGAAGTACGGCCAGCCTTGAGCACCACCACCGGCTTCTTCTTGGAGACGCGCTTGGCGGCTTCCGCGAAGGCGCGGCCGTCCTTCAGATCCTCGCAATGCTGCGCGATGATCGTGGTGTTCGGATCCTGCTCGAAGAAGGCGAGCAGATCGTCCTCGTCGATATCCGACTTGTTGCCGAGACCGACGATGGCCGATACGCCCATCTTGGCCGAACGCGAGAAGCCGATGATGGCCATGCCGATGCCACCGGACTGCGACGACAGCGCCGCCGAGCCCTTCACGTCGTAGGCCGTACAGAAGGTCGCGCAGAGATTCGACGGTGTGTAGTAGAAGCCGTAGATGTTCGGGCCCATCAGGCGGATGTCGTATTTCTTGCCGACGGCGACGATCTCTTCCTGCAGTTCAGGCGCACCGGCTTCGGCAAAGCCCGACGGGATCAGCACGGCGCCCGGAATTTTCTTTTCGCCGCATTCGGTGAGTGCTGCCGCAACGAATTTTGCAGGGATCGCGAACACGGCCGTGTCGATCTCGCCCGCCACATCCTTGACGCTCTTATAGGCCTTGAGGCCCATGATCTCGTCGGCCTTGGGATGGATCGGATAGATCTGTCCCTTGTAGCCGCCATTGATCAGGTTCTTCATCACCGAGTTGCCGATCTTGCCGTCCTCGGCAGACGCGCCGATCACGGCGACGGCCTTGGGCTGCATGATACGGTTCATGGCGGTGACGATTTCGGCAGTCGGGCGCGGCGCCGGACGCGGCTTGTAGTCGAAATCGACGACGATACGGACGTCGGCCGCAATCGCATCCTTCTTGGTGGCGAACACCGGATTGAGATCGAGCTCAACCATTTCCGGGAAATCGCTGACGAGCTGCGAGACCTTCACGATGATGTCGGCCAACGCCTCGCGATTGGCGGGATCGCCACCGCGCACGCCATGCAGCATCTCGGCCGCCTGGATGCCGTCGAGCATCGACAGCGCATCGTCATTGGTCGCAGGCGCCAGACGGAAGGTCACGTCCTTCAGCACTTCGACCAGCACGCCGCCGAGGCCGAAGGCCACCAGCTTGCCGAACGAGCCATCGGTGATCGAGCCAATGATCACCTCGGTGCCGCCCATCAGCATCTGCTGAACCTGGACACCTTCGATCTTCGCATCGGCCTTGTACTTCTTCGCATTGGCCAGAATGGTGTCATAGGCCTTCTGCGCGTCTTCGGCGGTCTTGACGCCGACGATGACACCGCCCGCTTCGGTCTTGTGGAGAATGTCCGGCGAAACGATCTTCATCACCACCGGGAAGCCCATGCCGCCGGCGAGCTTCGCAGCATCCGCCGCCGAGGTGGCCACGCCCTCTTTCGGAACGGGAATGCCATAGGCGTCACAGACCAGCTTGCCTTCCGGCGCCGTCAGGCTGGTGCGCTTGTCCGCCTTGACGGCGTCGAGCACCTTTCGCACGGCATCTTTCGCCGAGGCGAGCGCTTCTTTGACGGCGAGATTCGATTGAGACATGGCCTTCTCCCATTGCGTTTCTTGACGCGGACGAATTGATGGCATTTGGTATGCCAGAAAATCGAAAGTCAAGGCGCGGTGCAGCGCAAAATTGCTGAAATAGCCGTCAGCTTGACATTCTGGCATCTGGCATGCCAAAAATTCTGGACGTTGTTTCTGTGGTAGGACGTCTCCGACCGGAGATGATTCATGCCCACGCGAAAACCAACCAAGGCGCCGTCCATTATGTCTGAGGCCGACCTTGCGATCGTTCGGATCGCACCCGAGACCAGCTTCAAGACCAAGGCCTATGAAGCCTTGAAAGAAGCCATTCTCAAGATGGACATCTACACGACGCCGGATCCGGTGATGCTCGACGAGCGCGCCCTTTCGGAGCGGCTGGGCGTCAGCCGCACGCCGATCCGCGAAGCGATCGCCATGCTGGAACAGGACGGTTTCGTCAAAACCGTGCCGCGCCGCGGCATCGTGGTGGTGCGCAAGACCAAGAACGAGATCGTCGACATGATCCGCGCCTGGGCGGCGCTGGAAAGCATGGCGGCCCGCCTGATCACGACCACCGCGCGCAAGAAAGACATTTCGGCGCTGCGCGACTTCTTCAAGGACTTTGGCAAGGACCGCTTGCCGCAGGATCATGTCGAAGAATATTCAAAGGCGAACATTGCCTTTCACCAGGCGGTGCTGGCGCTCAGCGAAAGTCCGGTCCTGATCGACATGACCAACGACATCCTGCTGCATGTGCGCGGCTATCGCCAGCTCACCATCGGCCGGGTCGATCGCACCGCGACCTCCCTGCCCGAGCATCTCGCCATCATCGAGGCGCTCGAGGAGCGCGACACCGAGCTCGCGGAGAAGCTCGCGCGCGATCACACGCTTGGCCTCGCCTCCTATGTCGAGGCGCATGGCCAGGAGCTATTTAGTTAGAGGCCATTGTTCACGTCACGCCGTCACGCGGCACGCCGCGCGACAAAGTCCAACAACCATACCCAGAAACGTCAGGGGAGAGCGGAATGTCCGCAGTTCACAGCATCGACACCTCAACCGAACAGGAACTGACAGATGGCTTCCATCTGATCATCGATGCCCTCAAGCTGAACGGCCTCAACACGATCTACGGTGTCCCCGGCATTCCGATCACCGACTTCGGCCGCATGGCGCAGGCTGAGGGCATTCGTGTCCTCTCCTTCCGCCACGAACAGGCCGCCGGCTATGCCGCCTCGATCGCCGGCTATCTCACCAAGAAGCCGGGCGTCTGTCTCACCGTCTCGGCGCCGGGCTTCCTCAACGGCCTCACCGCCCTCGCCCACGCCACCACCAACTGCTTCCCGATGATCCTGATTTCCGGCTCGTCCGAGCGCGAGATCGTCGACCTGCAGCAGGGCGACTACGAGGAAATGGATCAGCTCGCGATCGCGAAGCCGCTCTGCAAGGCTGCGTTCCGCGTGCTGCATGCGCAGGACATCGGCATCGGCCTCGCCCGCGCCATCCGCGCAGCCGTGTCGGGCCGCCCCGGCGGCGTCTATCTCGACCTGCCCGCAAAGCTGTTCGGCCAGGTGATGAATGCCGAGGCCGGCAAGAAGTCGCTGGTGAAGGTGATCGATGCCGCCCCGGCACAGATCCCCGCTCCGGATTCCATCAAGCGCGCGCTCGACGTGCTGAAGTCGGCGAAGAAGCCGCTGATCATTCTCGGCAAGGGAGCCGCGTACGCACAGGCTGACGAGGCCGTGAAGGCGCTCGTCGAGACCTCCGGCATTCCGTTCCTGCCCATGAGCATGGCCAAGGGCCTTCTGCCTGACACTCATCCGCAATGCGCCGGCGCCGCACGCTCCACGGTGCTGAAGGACTCCGACGTCGTCATGCTGATCGGCGCCCGCCTCAACTGGCTGCTGTCGCACGGCAAGGGCAAGGCCTGGGGCGACCAGCCGAAGAAATTCATCCAGATCGACATCGAGCCGAAGGAAATGGATTCCAACGTCGAGATCGTGGCGCCCGTGGTCGGTGATATCGGCTCCTGCGTCGCCGCTTTGCTGGATGGCATGGGCAAGAGCTGGACGAAGGCCTCGAGCGACTGGACCTCGGCTGTGACCACCAAGCGCGACGACAACATCGCGAAAATGGCGCCGAAGCTCCGCAACAACAACTCGCCGATGGATTATCACGGCGCGCTGGGCGTTCTCCGCACCATCATCGCCGAGCGCCCTGACGCGATGCTCGTCAATGAAGGCGCCAACACGCTCGATCTCGCCCGTGGCATCGTCGACATGTACAAGCCGCGCAAGCGCATCGATGTCGGCACCTGGGGCATCATGGGCATCGGCATGGGCTACTGCATCGCCGCCGCCGTCGAGACCGGCAAGCCGGTGCTGGCCATCGAAGGCGACAGCGCCTTCGGCTTCAGCGGCATGGAGGTCGAGACCATCTGCCGCTACAATCTGCCGATCTGCATCGTCGTCTTCAACAATGACGGCATCTATCGCGGCACCGACGTCAATCCGACCGGGGGCCCGGATGTCGCCCCCACCGTGTTCGTGAAGGGCTCGCGCTACGACAAGATGATGGAGGCCTTCGGCGGCGTCGGCGTGAATGCAACCTCGCCGGACGAACTCAAGCGCGCGGTCAACGAGGCGATGGATAGCGGCAAGCCGACGCTCATCAATGCGGTGATTGATCCCGCCGCCGGCAGCGAGAGCGGCCGTATCGGCAATCTCAATCCGCAGAGCGTTCTCAGCAAGAAGAAGTAATTCTGAACATGCGGGGTCGCGAGACCCCGCAAATTTCCTCCAAGTGCCGAGCCGGCAAAAAATAGTGACGGGAGCATAGCAATGACACAGGCGCTCAAAGGCGTTCGCATTCTCGACTTCACCCATGTGCAATCGGGCCCGACCTGCACGCAGCTTCTCGCCTGGTTTGGCGCCGACGTGATCAAGGTCGAGCGCCCCGGCGTCGGCGACATCACCCGCGGCCAGTTGCAGGACATCCCGAATGTGGACAGCCTGTATTTCACCATGCTGAACCACAACAAGCGCTCCATCACCCTCGACACCAAGAACCCGAAGGGCAAGGAAGTCCTCACCGCACTGATGAAAGAGTGCGATGTGCTGGTCGAGAACTTCGGCCCCGGCGTGCTCGATCGCATGGGCTTCTCATTCGAGAAGATCCAGGAGATCAACCCGAAGATGATCGTCGCCTCGATCAAGGGTTTCGGTCCCGGTCCCTTTGAAGACTGCAAGGTCTATGAAAACGTCGCGCAGTGCACCGGCGGCGCTGCTTCGACCACCGGCTTCCGCGATGGCCTGCCGCTGGTCACCGGCGCGCAGATCGGCGACAGCGGCACCGGCCTGCATCTGGCCTTGGGTATCGTCACCGCGCTGTATCAGCGCACGCAGACCGGCAAGGGCCAGAAGGTCACCGCCGCGATGCAGGACGGTGTGCTGAACCTGTCGCGTGTGAAACTGCGCGACCAGCAGCGCCTCGCCCATGGCCCGCTGAAGGAATATAGCCAGTTCGGCGAAGGCATTCCGTTCGGCGATGCCGTCCCGCGCGCCGGCAACGACAGCGGCGGCGGTCAGCCCGGCCGCATCCTGAAGTGCAAGGGCTGGGAGACCGACCCGAACGCTTATATCTATTTCATCACCCAGGCTCCGGTGTGGGAGAAGATCTGCGACGTCATCGGCGAACCCGGCTGGAAGACCGATCCGAACTACAACAAGCCGGCCGTCCGCCTGCCCCGTCTCAACGAGATCTTCGCCCGCATCGAACAGTGGACGATGACCAAGACCAAGTTCGAGGCGATGGAAATCCTCAACAAGGATGACATCCCCTGCGGTCCGATCCTCTCCATGAAGGAGTTGGCGGAAGACCAGTCGCTCTACGCCACCGGCACCATGGTCAAGGTCGATCACCCCGAGCGCGGCGAATATCTGTCGGTCGGCAACCCGATCAAGCTGTCGGCCTCGCCCACCGTCGTGGCGCGCTCGCCACTGCTCGGCGAGCACACCGACGAGATCCTCAAGCAGGTGCTCGGCTTCAGCGATCATCAGGTCGCCGAAATCCACGACAGCGGCGCCCTCGATCCGCCGCGCAAGGTGGCTGCTGAGTAAGCAAGCCCGCCAGCAGTTATTGAACGTGAAAGGCCGCCTGATGGGCGGCCTTTTTGCGTTGGTCACGCAATGACGACCGACGGCCCCAGATGGAACTTCGATAAGAAAAGCC
>NZ_JBIISY010000072.1:0-26984 GCF_044340795.1 Tardiphaga sp. | reverse complement strand
CAGGAGCGCGCGCAGGCGCAGCAGGCCGCGAATAAGTGGCTCGGTTCGACCCTGAAATGACCATTCACGGCCTGTAGGGTGGGCAAAGGAGCGGAGCGACGTGCCCACCATCGCGTGCACGGATGGAAATGGTGGGCACGCTCCGTTTTGCCCACCCTACATTCCGAGACGATCTGCCCTTGACGCGATGGCCCCCAACGGGCACCCATCGCCTCCAACAACCCCCATTTTGAAGACCTGACGACAGGTCGTCGTGAGACGAAATCATGATCAATTCGGCCCTTATGAACGTCATGGTGAAGGCCGCCCGCCGTGCCGGCCGCAGCCTCAAGCGTGACCTCGGCGAAATCGAGCATCTGCAGGTCTCCCTGAAGGGGCCCGCCAACTTCGTCTCCCTCGCCGACAAGCGCGCCGAGGAGATGCTCTATACGGACCTGAACAAGGCCCGCCCCGGCTACGGCTTCCTGGGCGAGGAAGGCGGCACCCGCGAGGGCACCGACAAGAGCCATACCTGGATCGTCGATCCGCTCGACGGCACCACCAATTTCCTGCACGGCATTCCGCAATTCGCCATCTCGATCGGCCTCGCCCGCGAGGGCCAGATCATCGCCGGCGTGATCTACAATCCCGGCAATGAAGAGCTCTACATGGCCGAGAAGGGCGCCGGCGCGTTCCTCAACGACAGCCGCCTGCGCGTGGCCGGCCGTCAGCAGTTGCATGACTGCGTGATCGCCTGCGGCCTGCCGCATATCGGCCGCGGCGATTTCGAACTGTCGCGCAACGAAATGGCGGCGCTGCAGCCCAAGGTCGCCGGCCTCCGTCGCTTCGGTGCGGCCTCGCTGGACATGGCTTTCGTCGCCGCCGGCCGTCTCGATGGCTATTGGGAGCGCAACCTGCAGCCCTGGGACGTCGCGGCCGGCATCATCATGATCAAGGAAGCCGGCGGTCTCGTCAGCGACATCGACGGCGGCGACCTGCTGAAGACCGGCGACGTGGTGTGCGGCAATGAAGTCGTCCACAATTCGCTGGTGAAGATCTTGCGGCCGCTGTCGCGGAAGTAAGCGCACCCGCTGCGCCGCGATCGAAGAAAGCAAAAAGCCCGGATGGCATCGCCATCCGGGCTTTTTTGTGGAGCGCCTCAGCCGTGAGACGGTGACGGCGCGGCAGGAGCATCCGGCTCGCCGGCTTTCTCTGTCTGCTGCCCCGGTGTCGGCTTGTCCGGCGAGAACAAGCGCTGCACGGCGACGAAGAAGACCGGCACGAAGATCAGCGCCAGCACCACCACCGCCAGCATGCCGCCAACGACGCCGGTGCCCAGCGCCTGCTGGCTGAGACCGCCGGCACCCGTCGAAATCGCCATCGGCAACACGCCGCAGATAAAGGCGACACCGGTCATCAAGATCGGGCGGAAGCGCAGGTGGCACGCTTCCATCGTGGCATCCACCAGCGACTTGCCATGGGCGCGCAGATCCTTGGCGAACTCCACGATCAGAATGGCGTTCTTCGCGGAGAGGCCGATGATCGTAATCAGGCCGACGGTGAAATAGACACCGTTCGGCATGTCGCGCAGACTCGACGCCAGGACTGCACCAACGATACCAAGCGGCACCGTCATGATCACCGCGACCGGAATGGTCCAGCTCTCATAGAGCGCAGCGAGGATCAGGAAAACGACCAGCGCGGACAGACCGAGCAGCAGCGGCGCCATCGAGCCCGACAGCTTCTCCTGCAGCGACTGTCCCGTCCATTCATAGCCGAAACCGCGCGGCAGTTTACCGGCAAGACGCTCCATCTCCTGGATGGCATCGCCCGACGTGAACCCGTCACGCGCTTCGCCCGAGATGCGGACTGCCGGATAGTAATTGAAGCCGGCGATCTGCGTCGGTCCCTTGTCCCATTGCAACGTCGCGAAGGATGAGAACGGCACGAGCTGGCCGCGGCTGTTCTTGACGTTGTAGTTCAGAATGTCGCCGGCATTCATGCGGCTCGCCGCATCCGACTGCACGACGACGCGCTGCATGCGGCCGCGATTCGGGAAGTCGTTGACGTAGTTGGAGCCGAGATTGGTGGAGATCGTGTTGTTGATGTCCTCGAACGTGACGCCGAAAGCACCAGCTTTCTCGCGGTCGATGTCAAGATTGACGATCGGTGCCGGAGGCAAGCCTTCGACATAGACCTTCTGCAGGATCGGACTGGCGTTTGCCGCAGCGATCAGTTGATCCGCAGCCGCATTGAGCGCCGGAATGCCCTTCTGACCACGATCCTGGAGACGGAAGCTGAAGCCGGACGAGTTACCGAGGTTATCGATCGGCGGTGGCTGCAGCGCCGAAATCTTGGCGTCGCGGATAGGGCCTGCGAGGCTCGTATTGATGTCGTCAACCAGAGCTGCGGCCGAATCCTTTGCGGGGCGCTCGGACCAATCCTTGAGAGTGATGAAGGCCTGCGCCGTGTTCATGCCCTGGCCAAGGAAACTGAAGCCGGTCAGGAACACCACGTTCTCGATGCCGTCACGCTTTGCGAGGAATTCCTCGACCTGCTTGATCGCGGTCTCGGTGCGACCGAACGAGGAATCCGACGGCGCCTGCACGTCGGTGGTGATGAAGCCCTGGTCATCGATGGGCAGGAAGCCGCCGGGCATGCGCGTGAAACCCCAGCCGAGACCGACGAGCAGCGCGACATAGACCAGCAGCATGCGGCCGGTGCGCGACAGCGACCATCTCACCATGCCGGTGTAGCGGTCGCGTACATTGTCGAGACCGCGGTTGAACCAGCCGAACATGCCGCCATGCGAATGGCCATGACCTTGCTTTACGGGCTTCAGCATGGTGGCGCAGAGTGCTGGAGTCAGCGACAGCGCCAGCAAGGCCGAGAAGGCGATGGCGGTGACCATCGTCACCGAGAACTGGCGATAGATGATGCCGACCGAGCCCGGGAAGAACGCCATGGGAACGAACACGCCGATCAGCACCAGCGTCACACCGACGATTGCGCTGGTGATCTGCGTCATCGCCTTCTTGGTGGCTTCCTTCGGCGGCAGCCCTTCCTCGCTCATGATGCGTTCGACGTTTTCGACCACCACGATGGCGTCGTCCACGAGGATGCCGATCGCCAGCACCATGCCGAACATGGTGAGCATGTTGATGGAATAGCCGACCGAGAGCAGCACCGCGCACGTGCCGGCCAGAGCGACCGGAACCGTGATGATCGGAATGAGCGTGTAACGCAAATTCTGAAGGAACAGGAACATCACGATGAAGACGAGGACCACGGCCTCGATCAGCGTATGAATCACCTTGGTGATAGCCGCGGTGATCACCGGCGTAACGTTGTAGGGAATCTCGTAAGTGATATTGGCCGGGAAGAAGTTGGACAGCTCCTTCATCTTGGCTTCGATGGCACTGGCGGTCGCCAGCGCATTGCCCTTCGGCGACATCAGAACCGACAGGCCGGCCACGGGCTTGCCGTTCAGGCGTGTGTTGAACTGATAGCTGAAACCGCCGACCTCGACCCGCGCGACATCGCGAAGGCGCACGGTCGAACCATCCGAATTGGCGCGCAGCACGATGGCCCCGAATTCCTCCGGAGAGGTCAACTGGCCTTTCACGAGAACCAGCGACGATGTCCGCGTGGTCGCCGTTGACGGCTCGGCGCCCACGCTACCGGACGCGACCTGGGCATTCTGGGCCGCGATGGCCTTGTTGACGTCTTCGGAGGTCAGCTGGTAGCCGACCAGCTTGGCCGGATCGACCCAGACGCGCAACGAGCGTTCGGTCGAATACAACGACGCACGGCCGACACCGGGAATACGCCGGATTTCACCGAGCACGTTGCGGATCATGAAATCGCCGAGCCCGACTTCGTCGAGGCTGCCATCGGTCGATGAGATCGTGATGATGTTGAGAACGGCGGCCGAGGCTTCCTCGACGAGGATACCCTGCTTGATCACCGCACGCGGCAAGCGCGCTTCGACACGCTTCAGACGGTTCTGCACTTCCACTGAGGCCTGGCTGGTATCGGTGCCCGGCTGGAAGTTGGCGATGATTTCGACGGCACCCAGCGAGTCACTGGTGGACTCGAAGTTCAGGATGCCCTGTGCGCCGTTTAGTTCCTCTTCAATAATGCGCGTAACGCTGTTGTAGAGATTCTCCGGCGATGCACCGGGATAGCTGGTCGAGATCGAAATCGACGGCGGCGCGATGATCGGATACTGCGCAATAGGCAGTTGCGGAATTGCGATCGCACCGAACAAGCAGATGAAAAGCGCGACGACCCAGGCAAAAATCGGCCTGTCGATGAAAAAACTCGGCATGTTGATCTACTCAGGGACGCGCCTGCGTCGTCTTCTGCCCGTTCGGCGGAAGATTGCTGGCAAGGTTCGGATCGGTCCACTTCACGGTCTTGACCTTGTCACCGGCGGCGAACTTCTGGAAGCCCTCGACGACGATTTGCTCGCCGCCCTTGAGGCCTTCCGTCACGAACCACAGGCCATCCTGCACAGCGCCCATCTTGACCGTCTGCACGGCGACATGGCCGTCGCTCTTGACCACAAAGACCTCTGCGCCGCCGCCGCCATTGCGCTGAACGGCCTGCTGCGGAACCGCGATGGCGTCGGTATCGATGCCCTGCTCGATCTGCACGCGGACATACATACCGGGCAACAGTTCGCGCTTCGGATTCGGGAATTCGCCGCGCAGCGTTACCTGGCCGGTGAAGGTATCGACCTTGGCTTCCGAGAACAGCAGCTTGCCTACCAGCGGATAAATAGAGCCGTCGTCGAACACGAGGCGGACCTTGGCGGCGTCCGGCGCGATGCGCTCGAGGTCGCCGGTCTCGAAGGCGCGGCGCAGATTGTTCAGTTCCGACACCGACTGGGTGAAATCGGCATAGATCGGGTCGAGCTGCTGGATGGTGGCGAGATTGGTGGTGTCGTTCTGTGCGATCAGCGTGCCTTCGGTCACCAGGGCGGCACCCACGATGCCGTCGATGGGTGCGCGGATGGTGGCGTAATCGAGATTGAGCCGCGCACGGGCGACGTCAGCCTTGCGGGCGGCGATCTCCGCCTGTGCCTGGCGCTCCGCCCCGATCGCGCGTTCGCCTTCGGCTTCCGAAACAGCCCTCTGCTGCGCCAGGCCGGAAATGCGCTTCGCCTGCATCGCGGCGAGATCGAAAGCGGCTTCAGCCTTATTCAGCGATGCCTTGGCGGCCTGCAATTCCACTTCGAACGGCTTCGGATCGATGCGGTAGAGCGTATCGCCGGCCTTTACTTCGGTGCCCTGATGAAAGGCACGTTCGATGATGATGCCGGACACACGCGAACGCACATCGGCGACGCGCGTCGGCGCGATGCGGCCCGGCAGTTCGCGCACGATGGCACGCGCCTGCTGCTTCACGGTGACGACGCTTACTTCAATCTCCGGCGCCGCCGGAGCCGCCGCCACTGCATCCTTGGGCTCATTACATCCCGCGAGGACAGGTGCAATCCCTGCCAGCAGAAGCGCGAAGCCTGCAGCGCGTAGGTTGATGATCGTCATCGATTCCGATTTCCTAATTTGCGATTCGAAACATGCATCGACGGCTGCGCCGGGACTCAGAAGCCTCTCATGCGCAGACGGATTTATCGAACGTGATGAGGGCAAAATAAAAACCGCCCTGCTGCGACGCAACAGATATCGAGGCGGCGCATTGCCACACGGCATATCACATTGAAAACATGTGCGCATTCGGGCTTCACGCGAACGTGACGGCTACGGAACTTTTACCGCACGGTTAACGGCGGCCATACGGTAGTGACTGACGCCCCACTCGCTGCCGTCAGCGAATCCGAACAACCCTTGGGTGGCGAGGAAAAACCAGCGCCAGCGCCGCATCCACAATGCGGTGTCGCGACCATAGACGGGGCGAAAGATGCGCTCGATGGCATCGCGATGGCGATCGAAATTGGCAAGCCAATGTGCCGCCGTGCGTGCGTAGTGGGTACCGCTCCAGCCCCACTCCTTCTCGATGGCGAAGAGGTCGCCATACTGCCGGACCAGCGAGTGGCTCGGCATCACACCGCCGGTGAAGAAATGCTGTGCGATCCAGTCTTCCTTGTCGGCGCGATCGAACAGATAGGTGCCCGCACGATGGGTGAACACATGCATGAAAAAGCGACCGTCGGGCGCCAGCCATGATCTCACCCGCGTCATCAGCTCACGCCAGTTCATCATGTGCTCGAACATTTCCACCGACACGATGCGGTCGAATGCCTGTTCGGGCCGGAAGACGTTCATGTCCCGGGTGACGACGCGCAGATTCGTGTAGCCCCGCTCCGCCGCCTGGGCTTCGATATGCGCGCGCTGCGACTTTGAATTCGAGACGGCGGTGATGTCGGCATTGGGAAACTGCCGCGCCATCCACAGCGACAGCGAGCCCCAGCCACAACCGAGCTCGAGAATGGACTGGCCATCCTGCAGGTCGGCATGTTCGACCGTCTGGCGCAGCGCCTCTTCCTCGGCCTCCTGCAAGGTCGTGGCCGGCTCCTTGTAGAAGCAGCTGGAATATTTCCTGTTGGGGCCGAGCACGCGCGCGAAGAACTCGGCGGGGACTTCATAGTGCTGCGTATTGGCGGCGTCCGTGTGTTCAGCAACCGCACGCATCGCCATCTCGCGCGCGAACATCGCGTCGGTCTCCGCATCACATGCGGCGAGCTTGAGCGCGGTGCGTGCGCAGAGTTGCTGGATGCCGGCGCGGATCACCAGATCGGGCAACGGCACACGTTCGGCCGTTTCGATCATGCGAGCGACGAAACTCATGTGGCAGCTCCCGGACTGCGCGGCGGCAGCGGGAAGAATACGCTGGTGCGGGCCTGATAGGCGCGATAGCCATCACCGCGCGATTTGAGCATCTGCTCCTCCAGCGGCGGCACGCCGGTCACGTGGCGCAGGATCCAGTACATGAAGATCGGTGCCAGCAGCGTCGCAAGGCTCCACGGATAATCAAGCGACAATGCGATCACCGGATAAGCGAGCCAGCCGAACCATTCGAAGAAGTAGTTCGGATGCCGTGACCAGCGCCACAAACCGGTGTCGCAGACCTTGCCTTTGTTTGCGGGATCCGAGCGGAATGACTTGAGCTGTCGGTCTGCGAGCGCCTCGCCGGCAATGCCGGTGAACAGGATCAGCACACCGAGATAATCCTGCAGCCGCAGCGCATCGGACGGAAAGCGGGACGCGACGAAGATCGCGAACACCAGGGGGATCGAGCCGAGGGCCTGGTTCTGCAGGAAGACGAACATCTTGCGTGGCGAGTCCGCGCCCCATTCCTTGGCGAACGCAGCGTAGCGTGGATCATCGGTGATGGCAGCGGTGCGCATGGCGATATGCGAGCCGAGCCGCACCGACCAGATGGCCACAAGTGCAGCCACCAGCCATTGCCGCGTATTGGGCGGCGCGTCCGCAATCGGCCACAGCGCGGAAGCGGCACCAACAAGGCCGAGCGAGAATGTCCAGATCGTATCGACCCAGCCCGAGTTGCCGGTGCGCTGCTGCACCACCCATGCAAGCGCCATCAGCACGGACAACGCCACTGCAATCATCAGCAGCGCCTGCAAGTATACAATCGTCATTCGACGCCCCGTAAATGGCTCAACACAAAGGTCTTTTACAAATACGCAGGTCATCAAACCCGGTTTCACACGGAAGTTCCGGACAACACCGTTGATTCCGCATCATCCGATCTTTTTTTGTCGGCCGGCTGTGCCATATTGCTCGCCTGACCTTGATCCCCCAAGCAGATGAAGCACCCATGGCGACTGCTCCCTCTTCCCGCTCCGCGATAGAGATCGAACTGACGAAACTGTCATCGCCGCGGATCTTCCTGGTCCGCATGCTGGTGTTTCTGGTGCTGTGCGGACTGATCGCCACGGTGCTTTACAAGCAGATTCTTGCTGCATTTCTCGCCAATCCCGGCCTGAACGCGCTGATCGGCGGCGTGCTGCTGATCGGCATCATCCTGTCATTCCGCCAGGTGATACGGCTTTATCCGGAGGTCCGCTGGGTTAACACCTTCCGCATCTCCGATCCCGGCCTCGCGATGGAGCGCCGCCCGACCTTGCTGGCGCCGATGGCCGCAATCCTCGGAGGCGAGCGCACCGGGCGGATGTCGATCTCGCAGCAGACCATGCGGCATCTGCTCGATTCCATCGCCACGCGCCTCGACGAGGCCCGCGACATTTCGCGCTACATGACCGGCCTGCTCGTCTTTCTCGGCCTGCTTGGCACGTTCTGGGGCCTGATCGAGACTGTGGGCTCGGTGGGCAAGGTGATCGAAGGGCTCAAGGTCGGCGGTGATTCGGGCTCGCTGTTCGATACGCTGAAGGAAGGACTTGCCGCGCCGCTGAGCGGCATGGGCATTTCATTCTCGTCCTCACTGTTCGGCCTTGCCGGATCGCTGATCCTCGGCTTCCTCGACCTGCAGTCGAGCCAGGCGCAGAACCGCTTCTACACCGACCTCGAAGACTGGCTGGCCTCCACCGTGACGGAATATTCCGGCGTGCCCGCCATTGCCACCGCTGCCGCGGTGCCGATGGGCGCATCCCCCGATCTGCTGGAAGCCATCGAGCGGCTGCGCCGCTCGGTCGAGGACAGCGGCAGCCGCAGCACGTCCACCGCCATGGCCAATCTCGCCGACGCGATCCAGGGCCTCGTTTCGCACATGCGCAGCGAGCAGGAGATGATCCGCGAATGGGCCGATGGCCAGGGCGAACAGAGCAAAGAAATCAGGAAACTGCTGGAGCGCATCGCGCGGCAGCCGGAGAAGAGCTGAGCTCCATCGTCACTGCGAGCCCTGACGAATTGCAACGCAATTCGTTTGGACGAAGCAATCCAGAAAGCAAAAGCTGGATTGCTTCGTCGCTACGCTCCTCGCAATGACGGAGGATAGGTCGAACGAAAGACACTGACCATGGCACTTGCACGCGGCCGCCGCGGATCTTCGGAGATGAATTACTGGCCGGGCTTCGTCGACGCCCTGTCGACGCTGGTGCTGTCCATCGTCTTCCTGCTGTCGGTGTTCCTGGTCGTGCAATTTTTCCTGTCGCAGGAAGTGACGGGCAAGGACAAGGCCATCGACGAGCTCAATGCCAAGCTCGCCCAGCTCAGTGACATGCTGTCGCTGGAAAAGCTCGGCAAGCTCAATCTCGATGAGCAGCTGACGTCGCTGCGCGCCGGCCTTGCCGCCGTGCAGGCCGATCGCGACCGCGTGAAGGGTCTCTATGACGGGCTCGCCGGTGCGGGCGCCGATGCGCAAGGGCGCAACAACGAGCTCAACAAGGCGTTGGATTCCGAAAAGCAGGTGTCGTCGCGCGCGCTGGCGCAGATCGAGGTGCTGAACCAGCAGATCTCCGCCTTGCGCCGCCAGCTCGCGGCGTTGGAAGAGGCACTCGATGCCTCGGAGAAGCGTGACAAGGAATCCCAGGGGCGCATCGCCGATCTCGGCCAGCGCCTGAATGTCGCGCTGGCGCAGCGCGTGCAGGAGCTGTCGCGCTATCGCTCGGAATTCTTCGGCCGCCTGCGCGCCATTCTCGGTAACCGCCCCGACATCCGCGTGGTCGGCGATCGCTTCGTGTTCCAGTCGGAAGTGTTCTTCGATGCCGGCAAGGCCGAACTGCTTCCGGAAGGCCGCGCCGAGCTCGACAAGGTGGCGAGCGCGCTGATCGAACTGGACAAGCAGATCCCGCAGGAGATCGCCTGGGTGATGCGCGTGGATGGCCACACCGATTCACGCCCGATCCTCAACAACCCGATCTTCAAGACCAACTGGGAGCTGTCGGCCGGCCGTGCGATTTCGGTGGTGCAGTATCTGGTCTCGCTCGGCGTCCCCGCCCAGCGCCTGCTCGCCGCCGGCTTCGCTGAATTCCAGCCGCTCGATGTGGCGCAGACCGACGACGCCTATAAGCGCAACCGCCGCATCGAGCTGAAGCTGACGGAGCGGTGAGACCGTGGCTACGTCAGTCGCATTACGGCCCTATCGTTCGGAGGACGAAGACGCCTCCATCGCGCTATGGCTGGAAACCTGGAAGCTCGCTTATCCCTCGATCGATTTCGACAAGCGCATCGACTGGTGGCGCGCGCGCTGGCGCAGCGAACTGGTGCCGATCGCACGGATCGTGGTCGCGGAGATCGAGGGCGCGATGGCTGGCTTCGTCACCATCGATGGGACCGGCTATCTCGACCAGCTCGTGGTCGGTCCGGCCCATTGGGGCAGCGATGTTGCACGGCTGTTGATGGATGAGGCCAAGCGCCTTTCACCTGAGGGCGTCACGCTGAAGGTGAATGCGGACAATGCGCGGGCGATCAACTTTTACAAGCGCAATGGATTTGTGAAGACGGGTGACGAGGAGAACTCGTCCGGGCGGGCTGTGGATGTGATGGAGTGGCGGCCGTAGCCGCACACTCTAACCCGCCTCACACCCCGAACTGCAATCTCGCCAGTCGCGCATAGAGCCCGTTCGCCGCCACCAGCGAGGCGTGGGTGCCCTGCTCGACGATGCGGCCGTGCTCCATGACCAGAATGCGATCGCAGGACAGGACGGTGGCGAGGCGATGGGCGATCACCAGCGTGGTGCGGTGCTTCATCAGTTCTTCGAGCGCGGTCTGCACCAGCGTCTCGGATTCAGCATCCAGCGCCGAGGTGGCTTCATCGAGCAGCAACAAAGGTGCATCGCGCAGGATGGCGCGGGCGATGGCGATGCGCTGCCGTTGACCGCCGGACAGCGTCACGCCACGCTCGCCGAGCGGCGCCTCGAAGCCGCCAGGCAGACGGCGGATGAATTCGGTGGCATGGGCCAGATCGGCCGCACGCTCGACTTCGGCATCGCTCGCATCGGGACGGCCGAAGCGGATGTTTTCGCGAGCGGTGGCGGCAAATACCACGGAGTCCTGCGGTACCAGCGCGATGCGCTCGCGCAACTGCTGCGGATCGGCCTCACGAATCGGCACGCCATCGAGCGCGATGGTGCCGCTCCTGGGATCGTAGAAGCGCAGCAGAAGATGAAACAGCGTGCTCTTGCCGGCGCCGGAGGGACCGACGATGGCGACCTTCTCGCCGGCCTTCACCGCCAGCGACACGCCCGCGGCCGACATGACGCCCGGCCGGGTGGGATAGGCGAAGGAGACGTCATCGAACACGACATCGCCGCGGGCCGGCTCCGGCAGCGCACGCGGCTTCGCAGGCTTCTCCACTTCCGACTTCACATTGAGGATTTCGAACAGGCGCTCGGCAGCACCCGACGCCGCGGAGATCTCGCCCCACACCTCGCTGAGCTGGCCGAGGCTCGACGCGGCGAAGGCCGCATACAGCACGAACTGGCCGAGACGGCCCGGCGTCATTTCGCCCACCGACACGTCATGCGAGCCGACCCAGAGAATGCCGACCACGCTGGAGAACACGATGAAGATGATGATGGCCGTGAGCACGGCACGGGCGCGGGTGGCGCCACGGGCCGCCGCATAGGCCTGCTCGACCTCACCGCCGAAGCGCGCATTGGCGAAGGGCTCGTTGGTATAGGCCTGGACGGTGCGCATGCCGCCGACCAGCTCGCTGGCATAGGCGGAAGCACTCGCCAGCGTATCCTGCGCATTGCGCGACAGGCGGCGCACCCAGCGACCGAAGGCGACCAGCGGGATCACGATCAGCGGAATCGCCGCCAGCACAAAGCCGGACAGTTTCGGGCTCGACACCACCATCATGGTGGCGGCACCGAGGAACAGCACGATGTTGCGCAGCGCGATGGAAACGGAGGCACCGACGGCGGACTTGATCTGCGTGGTGTCGGCGGTGAGACGCGAGACCAGTTCGCCCGAACGCGAGGTGTCGAAGAACGCCGGCGACAGCGCCGTGAGATGCTTGAACACGTCGCGACGGATATCGGCGACGATGCGCTCGCCGATGGTCATCACGAGGTAGTAGCGAGCCGCACTCGCCAGTGCGAGCACAACGACCACCGCGATCATCACGCTGAAATAGCTGTTGATCATCGCGATACCTTCGGGGCTGAACCCGAAGTCGATCATGCGGCGGGCGGCGATGGGCACGACCAGCGTGGTGAGCGCCGCGATCAGCAGCGACACCAGCGCGAACAGCGCACGGCCACGATAGCGCGCCACATAGGGCGCGAGCGCCAGCAGGGGACGCAGCTTGGCCCGGCTCGGCGTCGGCGGTTCAATGACGGTATCGGCCAATGTGGGCTCGTCCAGCACGGGTTCCGGCTTTGGGGCCGGTGCCGGGGTGCCGCGGGAGTGGTCGAGCCGTTCGACTGCGCTCATGATTTATAACCGTTCTTGTCGTTGCGGCCTCAGATAGGCCGATGCGGCCGGCGTGGCAAATGACTTAGGTCAATTGCCTTTGGGTCGATTGCCTTGGGTCAATCACCACAAGTCCTTGTCGATGGGGCCTTCCTGCGATATAGACGCGGCAAATCCGCCATCGAAAACCCGAGATTCAGGCGCATCCGCGCCGAAGGAACCGTCATGAAAGCCGAAATTCACCCGGATTATCATAACATTACCGTCGTGATGACCGACGGTACCGAGTATCAGACCCGTTCGACCTGGGGCAAGGAAGGCGACAAGCTGAACCTCGACATCGATCCGAAGTCGCACCCGGCCTGGACCGGCGGCACCACCCAGCTGCTTGATCGCGGCGGCCGTGTCTCGCGCTTCCAGAAGAAGTTCTCGGGCTTCCTCAAGAAGGACTAAGTTCTTCGGCCCTCCCCAGAGTTCTCAGAAAGCGCCCCTGCTCACGCGGGGGCGTTTTTCGTTCTGGAGGTGTCAGGCGGCGGGGGCCGCCGACCGTCTGGGCGAGAACAGGCCGACCAGCGCCCGGCGGCCCGGCATTTCGACCAGCCGGTAGCTGACCTCCGCCAGGACCCAGATGATCGCGAAACAGACCAGCGAGGCGACGATGTAGTTGCCTTCGGTCTGGCCGAAGTGCCGCCAGCTGCGAATGGCGAAGCTCACGAACAGCGGGTGGATCAGGTAGATCGAATACGAGATGATCCCGAGCCGATAGACCAGCGCATTGCCAAACAGCAGCTGCGCCATCCGCCCGTCACGCGACAACACCGCGACCAGCGGGATGTAGAGCAGATACATCAGGCGGTCGCTGGCATCGGCAATGCCGACAGCGATGATGGCGAGCGGGATCGCAATGACGAGGATATCCTGCATCGTCGCCGACAGGCGATCGACAATGCCGCCGAAGCGGAAGATGACGAGGCCGAGCGTGAAGCCGCAGACGGCGCGCAGCATCGGATACAGCGAATTGCCATTGACCACATCGAGCGGCCCGCCGGAGCCGCGGCCGGTGATGCTCACCGCATAAATGCCGACCAGTGCGGCGACCACCGCCAGCAGCGCGATCCAGCGATGTCTGCTCTGCGTCCACGGCATCAGCAATGGCAGCAGCAGATAGGAGCCCATCTCCGCGCTTGCCGCCCAGGCGACGCCGATAATCGGGAAGATATACAAGCCCCAGCCGGACAACATGAACAGGTTGCCGAACCAGTCCCAGGCCGAATACATGCCGAGCTTTTCGCCGGAGAGATCGGCTGCGATCTTGGCAATGTAGAACAGGCCGATGACGAAATAGGCTGGATACAGGCGCGCCACGCGCTTCAGCATGAAATTGGCGAACACCTTCGCGGTGAGATGCTGGAAGGTCTCGCGATAGTTCAGCGCCATCACATAGCCGGACAGCATGAAGAACATGTCCACCAGCAGATAACCGTAAGGGATGCGGAAGAACGAGCCGGTGCCGCCGGTGGCGAGCTGCACGTCCCCGAAATGATAGACGACGATCACCGCGGCCGCGACGCCGCGCACGCCGGTCAATGCCCTGATATCGTCAGCCATGAAAAAAGCCCCTGCTCTGCCGGCTCATTTCTAGCGCATGAGCGGCAGGCAGGGGCGGAAAATTTCACTGTGCCGTAGGGCCGATTAGGCGAAGCCGTAATCCGCCGCGGAGTCTCAACAACTCACTCGGCCGGCGGATTACGCTTCGCTCATCCGCCCTACGGCTGAACAATACTTCAGCGCTCGAAAGCAGCCCGCAAACGATTGAGCTGCGGCATCAGCGGATTGCCGATCGGTGCCGGCTCGGCGGCGGCGTGGATATTGGTGTCGAGGCGGCGCACCTTGGTCTGCAGTGCCATCGAACGCGCGATCAGGACCTGCAGCTGTTCGGGCAGCTTGATCAACATGTCTTCCGGGCTCGGATCGGCGGCGCTGAGCTTGACCTTGGTCTTTTCGCGATTGGCCTGCGACAGCGTCATCTCGCCTTCCTTCACCGCGCGATGCAGCAGCAGCCACGAGGCGAGCTGCATCAGGCGCGTGGTGAGGCGCATGCTTTCGGTCGCGTAGGTCAGACTCACCGAACGATCGAGCGCCTTGGCTTCGGTGCGGCCGACACCGTCGAGATAGGCGGCGGTCTCCTCCACGAGGTCCATGCCCTCGCGGAACAGCGTACCGAATGCGGCGGAATTGGTCAGCCGCTCGCTGAACTGGACGAGAGCAGGTTCGCTCTGCAGACGATCCGACATGGTTAACGCCTCACGCAATTGATTGCGGCCGACTCTTGGCGGCCATCTTATGATGAACAAATCATTGCGCGAGGAACCGCGAGAGTCCAGCGGTCGAAAAATTAAAGAAACGTTTATGGTTTAAATCGCGCAGGGCGCGTGACGCCAAAAAAAGAGCCGCCGTTGCCGGCGGCTTTGAAGTTGATAACAGGGAGGCGTCAAACAGAGTGGACAGGAGCCACTCGGTGTCCAAACAAGGACAATTTGAGTAATAAGCGAGAAAGCTTAATTGCACGTAAATCTGTGGGAATTTGTTAGCTATCGCAGCAGCGGTAACTGTCCCGAAACGGGACGCTCGCGGATGTGTGATTGATAGTTGGCGCTAGATTCTCCGTCATTGCGAGCGCAGCGAAGCAATCCAGAACGCCAAGAGCTGGATTGCTTCGTCGCTATGCTCCTCGCAATGACGCTCCCGTCACACAATCATCACGACTTGAAGAACCGGTCCGCTGCGTCGCGCGTCGCGCGTTTCAAGTTCATGCTCGACTGCAGGCGGGCGATTTCGCCATTCAGCAATTCGATCCGACCAGCCAATTCTTCCACAGACAATTGTGAGAGGTCCTGCCCGATCTCGTGACTGACCTGCTTCTTCGGCCGCTCGTCATCCTGGATCGCCATCGTCATCTCCCGGTCTCGCAGCTCAACGCCTCGTGTGCCACTGACGGTTGCCAGCGCCCGGCGGGCTCACTAATCAATGGGACCACCTCATCACGCCGCAAGGACAAATCATGGAAAAGCTGCCCGCGCAAATGACCGTCGTCGCCATCAGCAAGCCGGGTGGCCCTGAGGTGTTGATCCCCGAAACGCGCGACCTGCCGAAGCCCGGCCCCGGCGAGATCCTGGTGAAAGTCGCCGCCGCCGGCGTCAACCGCCCGGATGTGGCGCAGCGCTCCGGCAGCTATCCGCCGCCCCCCGGCGCCAGCGACCTACCCGGCCTCGAAATTGCCGGTACCGTGGTCGCGCTCGGGGACGGCGCCAAGAAGCACAAGCTCGGTGACAAGGTGATGTCGCTGGTGGCCGGCGGTGGCTATGCGCAATATTGCATCGCGCAGGACGCCCAGGCGATGCCCGTTCCCGAAGGCTTCTCCATGCTGGAAGCCGGCGCCACTGCGGAAACGCTGATGACCGTCTGGCACAATGTGTTCGAGCGCGGCGGCCTCAAGGCCGGCGAGACGCTGCTGATCCATGGCGGCTCCTCCGGCATCGGCACCATGGCCATCCAGCTGGCCAAGGCCTTCGGGGCCAAGGTGATCGTGACCGTCGGCTCGCAGGACAAGGCCGATGCCTGCCTCAAGCTCGGCGCCGATCATGCGATCAATTACAAGAACGAGGATTTCGTCGAGCGGGTGAAGGAAATCACCAAGGCCGGCGTGGAGCTGATCCTCGACATGGTGGGGGCCGATTACGTCGAGAAGAATTTCGACGCCGCCGCCGTCGATGGCCGCATCGTCCAGATCGCGGTGCTGAACGGCCCCAAGGCCACCATCAATGCCGCCAAGATCATGGTCAAACGGCTGCATTATACCGGCTCGACCCTGCGCCCGCGCACCAATGAAGCCAAGGCCGCCATGGTTTCGGCCATCGAGGCCAAGGTGTTACCGCTGCTCAAAAGCGGCAAGGTCAAGCCATTGATGGACAGCACTTTCCCGCTCGAGAAAGCCGCCGACGCCCACAAGCGGATGGAAACCAGCGCACATATTGGCAAAATTGTGTTGGAGGTTTAGCGCGGGAGAACCGCGCCAAAGCCTCTGCCAAAGCCTTGGATTTGTTTCGTTTTCGTGTCATTTATCGAGCCTTCTACAAACGACCCGCCCGGGGCTTCGGCGAGGTCCACGGATTGGTGATCGCGGAACATGACTTTGCGTTTGGTCAGGTGGCTTGCGCCCTTTGCGCTCAGCCTCATGATGATGGTTGCCGCGGGTCCGGCGCGCGCCGTTGATGCCGTCAGTGTCCGCGGTGATGCGCCTGCCATCGACCTCACCGGCATCCTCGATTTCCAGCACAGCGAAACCGACCGCATCCAGGTCTCCACCGCGCCCGGCACCGACGGCATCGTCCGCCGCGTCGAAGTGCGCGGCCGCGAGGGCGGCCAGAACTGGGTGGTGTTCGCGCTCGCCAACAACACCGACGACCAGCTCGACCGCCTGATCGTCGCGCCGCATTACCGCATGGTGAATTCGGGCCTGCTGTGGCCCGATCTCGGCCTGTCGCGCATCGCCACCATCACCCCATCCACCGGCGATCGCCCGGAGCGGCAGGACAGCGCGACGGCGGACATCTTCCGCGTCACACTCGATCCCGGCGCCGTCATCACCTTCGTCGCCGAACTGCGCACCGACAAGCTGCCGCAGCTCTATCTATGGGAGCCGGAAGCCTACAAGGACAAGGTCAATTCCTTCACGCTCTATCAGGGTATCGTCATCGGCATTTCCGGCCTGCTGGCGCTGGTGCTGACGATCCTGTTCGTGGTGAAGGGTAGCATCATGTTTCCCGCCGCCGCGGCGCTGGCCTGGGCTGTGCTGGTCTATATCGGCGTCGATTTCGGCTTCTGGGGCAAGGTGCTCGACATGTCGTCGGGTGCCGAGCGCGTGTGGCGTGCGTCCGGCGAAGCGATCCTGGCGGCGACGCTGCTGGTGTTCCTGTTCGCCTATCTCAACCTCAATCGCTGGCATGTGCGCTACTCGCACATCACCGCAGCATGGCTGGTCTTCCTGGGCTCACTGGTCGGTCTGGCGCTCTATGATCCCGCCGTCGCCTCCGGCATTGCACGCATATCACTGGTGCTGATCGCCGTCGCTGGTTTTGGCCTGATCGTTTATCTGTCCACCCACGGCTTTGACCGCGCGGTGTTGCTGATCCCGACCTGGTTCCTGCTCGTCGTCTGGGTGGTGGCATCCGGCATGGCGGTGGGCGGCGCCGTCACCAATGACATCGTCGGTCCCGCGCTCCTCGGCGGCCTCGTGCTGATCGTGATGCTGATCGGCTTCACGGTGATGCAGCACGCTTTCGCCGGCGGCGGCGCCAGCAATGGCATCGTCTCCGACGTCGAGCGCCGCGCGCTGGCGCTGACCGGCTCGGGCGATCTGATCTGGGACTGGGACGTCTCCGCCGACAAGGTCTTTACCAGCGCCGAGACCGAAGCCCTGCTCGGACTGAAGCGAGGCACGCTGGAAGGCCCTGCGTCCGACTGGCTCGAAATCCTCCATCCGCTGGATCAGGATCGTTTCCGCGCCGCGCTCGACAGCGTGCTCGACCAGCGCCGCGGCCGCCTCGTGCAGGATTTCCGCCTGCGCACGCCGGATGGCCACTTCATGTGGTTCGCGCTGAAGGCGCGGCCGGTGGTCGGCTCGGACGGCGAAGTGACCCGCGTGGTCGGCACGCTCACGGACGTCACCGAGAGCAAGAATGCCGAAGAGCGCATGCTGCATGACAGCGTGCATGACAATCTCACCGGCTTGCCGAACCGCAAGCTGTTCATCGACCGCATGACGGCGCTGGCGAATTTCTCGAAGACGCTGCCAACGCCGCTGCGCCCGACGATCATGGTGATCGATCTCGACCGCTTCAAACAGGTCAATGACTCGGTCGGCATCGCCGTTGGTGACTCCATCCTGCTGACGCTAGCGCGCCGCCTCACCCGCATCCTGAAGCCGCAGGACACGCTGGCCCGCATCGCCGGCGACCAGTTCGGCCTGATCCTGATGTCCGAGCAGGACTCGGCCAAGATCACCGCTTTCGCCGAGACCATCCGCAAGACCATCCGCGCACCGATCGCCTTCAACGATCGCGAGATCTTCCTGACGGCCTCCATCGGCCTGGCGCTGTCGGATCCGGCCACGCCCGTCACCGACGAGCTGATCAAGGATGCCGAGCTTGCGATGTATCATTCCAAGCGCATCGGCGGCGACCGCATCGACGTCTACAAGCCGGCCATGCGCGCCCGCAAGACCGATCGCCTGACGCTGGAATCCGAACTGCGCCGTGCCATCGAGCGGCAGGAAATCACCATCCTGTATCAGCCCATCGTCCGCCTCGAAGACCGCAGCATCGCGGGCTTCGAAGCACTGGCGCGCTGGGATCATCCAAAACTCGGCCGCATGTCGCCAGTGGAATTCATCGCGATTGCCGAAGAGATCGGCCTGATCATCGATCTCGGCATGTTCGTGCTCGACCAGACCGCACGCCAGCTCGCCATCTGGCAGCGCGCCATGCGCGCCCGCGATCCGATTTTCGCCAGCGTCAATGTCTCGTCACGCCAGCTGCTGCGCCACGATCTGCTGCATGACATCCGCACTGTGCTGTCGCGCTCGTCGGTGGCCCGCGGCACGCTGAAGCTCGAACTCACTGAATCGCTGGTGATGGAAAATCCGGAACATGCGGCGCAAATGCTGCAGCGTATCCGCGAGCTCGGCACCGGCCTGTCGCTGGACGATTTCGGCACCGGCCATTCGTCGCTGTCCTATCTGCAGCGCTTCCCGTTCGACACGCTGAAGATCGACCAGTCCTTCGTCCGCACCACATCACGCGGCACCCGTCCGGTAATCCTCAAATCGATCATCGCCATGGCGCATGACCTCGGCATGGACGTCGTCGCCGAGGGTGTCGAGACGGATTCGGATGCGGTGGAGCTGTATCAGCTCGGCTGCGAATACGCCCAGGGCTTTGCCTTCGGCGAGCCGATGGATGCCGATGCGGCGATGCGCCTGCTGACGGAAGAGCGGCTGGAAGCGGCGAGCTGAGTTTTGGGCAATCTCTGACTGTCATCCCTGCGAAAGCAGGGATCCAGTAAATGCTAATGCCGCGATTTACCGCTGTCGCTGGAGTCTACTTGATCGCCCGGTCAAGCCGGGCGACGACACTCTGCGTTTAGGCGTGTCCGGCTTCCGCCGACAGCGTGCCCGGAGCGACGCCGATCTTCTGCAGCGCGCGCATGTATTTCTCGTCGATATCAGAGCCGAAGATCAGCTCGTCATCGGCCGCACAATGCAGCCAGCCATTACCCTGGATTTCGTCCTCAAGCTGGCCCGGCGCCCAGCCGGCATAACCAAGCGCCAGAATCGCGTGCTTCGGCCCGCCGCCATTGGCGATGGCGCGCAGGATGTCCACGGTGGCCGTCAGGCAGATGCCGTCGTCGATCGGCAGTGTCGCGTCATCGATGAAGAAATCGCTGGAATGCAGCACGAAGCCGCGACCGGTCTCCACCGGGCCGCCCTTCAGCACCTTCATGCTTTCGGCGCTTTCCGGGAGCTTGATATTGTCGGCATCGTCGATGATGTCGAGCTGGGCCAGAAGTTCAGGGAAATCGATGCTGCCGGCCCGACGATTGACGATGATGCCCATGGCGCCTTCCGACGAATGAGCACAGACATAAATCACCGAACGCGCAAACCGCTCATCATCCATCACCGGCATGGCGACGAGAAGCTGGCCATCGAGATAGCTGCCGGAAGCATCCGCGGACCCGAGCTTGGGCAGGCGCGATGCGGCGGGGCTCTTGCGGCTTCGCTTGCGAGTGGGTTCCATCAGCAAGACGCTCTCATGTTATTCGTTCATCCTGATATCGAGGCCATTCCCTGTCAATCAACCTGCAGAAGCGCAGCGGGCGGGCTTCACAAGCAGTTCAATAGCTAAAGTTAGGTTTGGGGTTATGACAGGCTACCCCTTTAAGGACGTCTGATGATCGTTTCGGTTCCGCATCACATTGTCGCTGCCTGCGCCGCCGGGCTCTTGCTGGCCTCCGCGGCGCATGCGGAGGACGCATCGCCGTGGCAGACGGACAGTCATTCGCAGATCAGGCTTGTGGCAGGCTCGCGGACCGGGCCCGTGATGCTCGGCGGGATTGCAATCCAGTTGCAGCCGGGCTGGCACACTTATTGGCGCAATCCCGGGGATTCCGGGGTGCCGCCACGTTTCGATTTCTCGAAATCCGATAATCTCGAGAGTGTCACAATCCTCTGGCCGGCGCCGACCAAGTTCGACGACGGCGCCGGCGGCGAATCGCTGGGCTATGAGAAGCAGGTTCTGCTGCCGATGCGCGTGGTCGCCAAGGATGCCGGCAAGCCCGTCATGATGCGTGCCGCAATCTCCTACGCCGTCTGCGAAAAGATCTGCATTCCGGTCGAGGCCAATGCTGAACTGGCCTTTACCAGCGTCGCATCGACCGAGGACGGTGCCTTGACGGCCGCGCTCGATACCGTGCCCAAGCCTGCCAATCTCGGCGAGGGCAATGCGCTGACGGTGAAGGACGTGAAGCGCGAAGGTAAAAATATACTGGTCGACGTGGTAGCGCCGAATGGCAAGGCGCCGAGTCTCTATGTCGAAGGACCGACACCAGATTGGGCGCTGCCGATTCCCAAGATCGACAAGAACAGTCCGCCCGGCATGAAGCGCTTCCAGTTCGAACTCGACGGCCTGCCCTCCGGTGCCACGGCCGATGGCGCTGCGCTGAAGCTCACGCTGGTGGGCGCCGACAAGGCCTACGAATACAATGTGACATTGCCGCCTGCCCCATGATGGCCAGCCCGCCGACGGCTGCGCGACTTGCGATCGGTGGTGCCACCCGAAATTAACGTCTCCCTGCTACCGGGAACCGTCTGCCGCATGTCAGCGGCGAGTGCCTTTCCGTGGCCGAGGAGCCCGTCGTGGCCGTGATGGATGCCGACCCCGCACAAGCAACGCCGCCCGCCGGTCTCAAGGCCCGGCTTCGCGGACTGTTCTCCGGCTCGGGCGAAGCCTCGCTGACGCGCCGGCTGGCCGGCACCATCTTCCTCATTCGCGTCATTTCGGCCGCCATGGCCTATCTGTCCCAGATCCTGCTGGCGCGCTGGATGGGCTCGGGCGATTACGGCATCTATGTCTATGTCTGGACCTGGGTGCTGCTGCTCGGCTCGATGCTCGATTTCGGCATCGCCGCATCCGCGCAGAAAATCATCCCGGAATATCGCCTGAGCGGCGACCACGCGCGGCTGCGCGGCTTCCTGTCCGGCAGCCGCTGGATGACGGGCCTCGCCTCCGGCGTGATCGCGCTGCTGCTCGCCGGCCTCGTCAAACTGATCTCGCCCTGGATCGACAACGACACCATCGTCCCGCTCTATCTCGGCTGCCTGACGCTGCCTGCCTTCGTCGTCGCCAACACCCAGGACGGCATCGCCCGCTCGCATGACTGGATGCGGCTCGGCCTGATGCCGCAATTCATCGTGCGGCAGACGCTGATCATCGGCTTCACGGCCGGTGCCTTCGCGCTCGGCTTGCAGCTCGGTGCCGTCGTCGCCATGGGCGCCAGCGCCGCCGCGGTGTGGCTGGCGATGATCGGGCAGATGATCGTGCTGGATCGCAGGCTGAAGGCGCATGTGGAGCCCGGACCGAAAGCACATGACTATCGCGGCTGGCTGAAAGTCTCGCTGCCCATCCTGCTGGTGGAGAGCTTCTACCTGCTGCTGTCCTACACCGACGTGCTGGTGCTGCAGCAATTCGTGTCATCCGAAGAAGTCGGCGTGTATTTCGCCGTGGTGAAGACGCTGGCGTTGGTGTCGTTCATTCACTACGCGATGTCGGCCACCACGGCGCATCGCTTCACCGAATATCACGCCACCGGCGACAAGGAGCGCCTCGCCGCTTATGTGATGCATTCCATCAAATGGACGTTCTGGCCGTCGCTCGCCGCGACACTGGTGTTGCTCGCGCTCGGCAAGCCGCTGTTGTGGCTGTTCGGCCCGCAATTCACGGCCGGCTACGATATCATGTTCATCGCCGCGATCGGCCTCGTGGTGCGTGCCGCGATCGGCCCGATGGAGCGGCTGCTCAACATGCTCGGTCACCAGAACGCCTGTGCGCTCGCTTATGCATCGGCGTTCGTGCTGAACCTTGTGCTCTGCTTGGCGCTGATCCCGCATTTCGGCGGCCATGGTGCCGCAGCGGCGACATCGATCGCGCTGACATTCGAGACGGTGCTGCTGTTCTGGATGGTGCGGCAGCGGCTGGGGTTGCACGTGCTGGCGTTCGGGAAGAGGCGCTAGTTCCGATACACCGATGCGGATGGCCTCCCTCCCCGGAGCGAAGCGAATGGGGTCCGACGGACGAATTCGTCCGTCGTCGTCCGCCGATAGGCGGGGGTGGGGTCTATCCCCACGTGACGGAGAGCTTGGGGAAACACCCCACCCGTCTGGCCTTCGGCCAGCCACCCTCCCGACTGCGCGGCTGCGCCGCTTGGGGGAGGGAGAAGCGGAGCGCAGCTTACGCTGCCGTCCAGCCACCATCGATCGACAGGTTCGTCCCCGTGATCTGCGCCGCGTCGTCGCCGCACAGGAACAGCGCCAGTGCCGCTACCTGCTCCGACGTCACGAATTCCTTGGTCGGTTGCGCTTCCAGCAGCACGTCATTGATGACCTGCTCCTTGGTGAGCCCACGCGCCTTCATCGTGTCCGGGATCTGCTTCTCCACCAGCGGTGTCCAGACATAGCCGGGCGAGATGCAGTTGCAGGTGATCTTGTGGGTGGCGACTTCCAGGGCGACGGTCTTGGTCAGACCGGCGATGCCGTGCTTGGCCGAGACATAGGCCGACTTGAAGGGCGAGGCGACCAGCGAATGGGCCGAGGCGGTGTTGATGATGCGGCCCCAACCGCGCTTCTTCATGCCCGGCACCACGGCGCGGATGCCATGGAACGCCGACGACAGGTTGATCGCGATGATCGCATCCCACTTCTCGATCGGAAAATCCTCGATCGGCGAAACGAACTGGATGCCGGCATTGTTGACGAGGATATCAACCGCGCCAAACGTCTTTTCGCCGAGCGCAATCATCTCGGCGATCTCCGCCGGCTTGGTCATGTCGGCCGGAGAATGGATCGCCTTGACCTTGTAGTCGCTCTCGATCGCCGCGCGCTCTTTCTCGATATCCGCCGGCGCGCCCATGCCGTTGATGACGACATTCGCACCCGCACTGGCAAAAGCGCGCGCATAAGCGAGGCCGATGCCGCTGGTCGAACCGGTGACCACGGCGGTCTTGCCCGTGAGATTGGTCATTCACTTGCTCCTGTTGGATTTGATCGGGTGGAGGGGAAGCGTGTTGTAATCATCGGCCGTCAGCGCATGCGTGACCATGGACTCGCCGGGCTGTGGCCCCTCGAACCACTCCTTGTGGCGCATCGACAGGAATACATCGCGCTCGCCGCAGCCCCAATGTTCGGCCATGTTGATATGCGCGAAGTTGTAGTCCTTCGACGACGACTCATAGACCTTGCTTGTATAGATCAGGTGGATCACCGTGACGGTGTTTTCCTTGGCGGCCTCCGACAGCAGCGCCACCGACGGGTCCTGCCTGAGATCGTCCGGCAGTTTACCGATCAGGTCGCGCAGCGCCTTGCGGATGTTATGAATGCGCTTGTTCTTGTCGGTGTTCATACGTGTGCGGCTGGAGAAGCGGATGTCCTTCTCGCGCTCCTGCGCATCCAGGATCGACTGCGGCAACAGCCCGCGCGCACTGAACAGATCGACCTGGAAGATCAGGAGATCGCTGGCCACGTCGTCGAGCACGAAATCGAGCGGCGTGTTGGAAGCGATGCCGCCGTCCCAGAAATGCTCGCCGTCGATCTCCACCGATGGAAAGCCGGGAGGCAAGGCGCCGGAGGCCATGATGTGCTCCGGGCCGATCTTCTTGCCCTTGGCCTTGAAGATTTCGTTGTCGAAGTAAGTGAAGTTGCCGGTGGTAACGCTGACCGCGCCGACGCTGAGCCGCGTCTTGCAGTCGTTGATGCGATCGAAATCCACCAGCCGCTCCAGCGTCGCCTTCAGCGGCGCTGTGTCGTAATAGCTCAGCGACTGCGGCGAGCCCGGCGGCCACAACGGCGCCGGCGGAATGCGCGGCACGAAGAAGCCGGGCACGCCGAAGGCCGCGATCACGGCGGCACCGGCCTCGTTGAAATAGGAGCGTGCGCGGTCGCCCGGCAGCAGCGGGCTCCAAGGCACCGGCGATGCCGCCATCTCCCAGAATTCCTTCAGCCGGGGAACGCGCTTCTCGCGCTCGTTGCCGGCGATGATCGCCGCATTGATGGCACCGATGGAAATGCCGGCGATCCATTCCGGCTCGAAATCATGATGGCACAGCGCCTCATAGGCGCCGGCCTGATAGGAGCCAAGGGCGCCGCCGCCCTGCAGGACCAGCACACGCTTGGCCTGCGACGGCTTCTTCGCGGCCTGATCGGTCGATGGTGCGGACATATCCATGAAGCTACCGGGGATGCGATGCGAGGGAACCGGTACCGTGGCCCTGACGCAGGGCGGCGTCAATTGCCGATGCTGCAGGGCAACATCACAATGCTTTCAGAACGGCTGTGCCCGGCGGCATGGAGGGCGCCGCCGCATGCTCAAGCCGACATTCAGGAACGCGGCTTTTCGGTCTCGGCGAGGATCATGGTCCAGAACACCTTGTATTTGGTGTTCGGGGCGTAGATCGCCGCAATACCCAGCTTAGAGACGCCGGATTTCAGCATATTGGCCCGGTGCGGCGGCGAGTCGCGCCAGCCCGAAAAGGCCTCGGCGAGCGTGTGATAGCCGGCAGAGACGTTCTCGACCGCGACGGTGGCGGGATAGCCGCCGGAATTCAGCCGCCGGGCCAGCGGCGCCTTCACGTCATGATCGAGCTTGTTCTTCTTGGCCATGGCGGTGGACTGATCCTCCGCCAGCGTCATCAATGCGGGATCGACCACCACCGGTCCAAGACCGTTGTTCTGGCGATACAGCGAGATCATCTGCGCCGCAGCCTGCGGATCGAGCTTGGCACCGCCATTGGCCATGCTGAGATACATGGTGGGCTGATCCGGCGCCTGCTCCACGGTGGTTCCGCAGCCCGCCAGCAACAACATCCCCAGACTGGCCAGAGCCACCCGCTTCATCGGCAATCCCCCAAAAATCGAGGGGCCGTTGTTGCACACCAACCGTGGCTGAATGGTGAACGCAGTGGAAAGAAGATTGCTCTATTGCCCGGCAAAAATCCGGTATCGCCGCGGCTGCAGGCTAATCGCATCGCCGGTTGTCAGCGGACGGTCGCGCGGCGCGTCGATCTCGACCAGCGTGTCGTCGCCATTCAGCGCGATATCGGCGCGCTGGATCGGACCGAAGGTCCGGACGCGGCGCACAGTTCCTTCGAGGGCGCCCTCGCCGACTGCACCGACATGCATGTCGTGGCGACGCACGAACAGCTTGGATGGACCGGCAGCGTCGCCCGCATCGATATTCAGCGCGCGCGCGCCGAGCTTGACCTGCCCGCCCTGAACATCCACCGGGAGCACGATGGACTCGCCGATGAAGGAATGCACGAAGGCGCTGGCCGGATTGTCATAGACATCGCCGGGCGTGCCGATCTGCTCGATCTTGCCCTTGTCCATCACCACGATCCGGTTGGCGACTTCGAGTGCTTCTTCCTGATCGTGCGTCACAAAAATCGAGGTGACGTGGATTTCCTCATGCAGGGTGCGCAGCCACTGGCGCAACTCCTTGCGGACTTTCGCATCGAGCGCGCCGAAGGGTTCGTCGAGCAGAAGGATGCGCGGCTCGATGGCGAGTGCGCGCGCCAGCGCGATACGCTGCCGCTGGCCGCCGGAAAGCTGGCTCGGATAGCGATCGGCCAGCCATTCAAGCTGCACGAGATCGAGCAATTCCTTCACGCGGGCGCGGATCTGCGCCTCGGTCTTGCGGATCTTGCGCGGCTGTACGCGCAGGCCAAAGGCGACGTTCTCGAACACGCTCATATGGCGGAACAGCGCATAGTGCTGGAACACGAAGCCGACATTGCGCTCGCCGGCGCCGCGAGAAAGCGCGTCCTGACCGTCGAACTTCACTTCACCCGCGTCGGGCCAGTCGAGGCCCGCGATGATGCGCAGCAGTGTCGTCTTGCCCGAGCCCGATGGTCCGAGCAGCGCCAGCAACTCGCCATCGGCGACCTTCAGATCGACGCCATCGAGGGCGGCAAAGCTGCCGAAATTCTTGACAATGTTTTTGACTTCAATCGCCACGGGTCGGTTGTCCCTCGTCAAACTTATCTTGGATCCAGATGCCGTTCGAGGATCGCCTTCGCCGCCAGCGTGATCAGCGCCAGCATGGCGAGCAGCGATGCGACCGCGAACGCAGCCATGAACTGATACTCGTTATAGAGGATTTCCACCAGCAGCGGCATGGTGTTGGTCTCGCCACGGATATGACCGGAGACCACCGCGACGGCGCCGAATTCACCCATGGCGCGCGCGTTACACAGCAACACGCCATAGAGCACGCCCCATTTGATGTTGGGCAAAGTGACGCGGAAGAAGGTCTTCAGACCGGACGCGCCGAGCGAGACCGCCGCCTCCTCCTCCGAGGTGCCTTGTTCCTGCATCAG
>NZ_JBIISY010000308.1:0-6120 GCF_044340795.1 Tardiphaga sp. | reverse complement strand
GGTGGAGATACCCAGCCGCTCGGCGATCACCTCATGGCGCAGATCATCGACCCTGGCAGCGATCAGAATGTCCCGACATCGCGGTGTCAGTTCGGCCAGCGCCTCCCTGAACAAGGCCAGTTCGGAACGGCCGGCGACCACCGTCTCGGGATCGAATGTATCGTCACCCAGACGCCAGAGTTCGTCGATCTCCACCGCGGTCAGCAGCCGCTTGCGGGCACGTTCATGATCGGAGGCCACGTTGAGCGCCATCCGCAACAGATAGGCGCGCGGATTGGCCACCGGCGTCGTGCCATCGAAGCGCTCCAGACGCAGGAAGGTTTCGTGTAACACGTCACCCGCAGCATCCTGGGAACCAAGGCGGCGCGCAAGTCGCCGCTTGAGATCGTCATATTGCGCGGTCAGCAAGAGCTTCAGGCCGCCGCGATGAGCCGAACTCATCATGGTCTGCCGGCTCGCTGATCACCGATGTGCGCTTCGCAGACGTTTCGCCTGTCAGCTAGTTTTGGTTGAATGATCAGCGTTGTCGGCTGGGTCATTGCGCCCGGAGGGCCGGCCGTCGTCATGGTCCGCAACGCTGACAAGAGCTGCTGATCGCGCCCGCTATCGCCTGTCGAATCGAGCAGCTCGGCGCGCTGGACCCGTCCCGTGGGCGCCACCCAGATATCGATGGCTGCGCGATAACTTCCCGGCCGGGTGACGGCGCTCTGACACAGCCTATCGATGGTGTCGGCCTGCAAAGAGATCTCGTAGCGCACGCGCTGCTGCGCATCTTCTTGAAGCACACGCGTTCCGCGCACCAGAATGGCCGCGCGCGCCGACGTGTATGTCACTTCAAATCCGGCCCCCGCGATCAATCGGGACAAGGCATCGCGCGGGGCAAAGACGCCTTGAACAGGGCTGGACAAAGCGGTCGCCGGCACCCGGTCCGCGACCAGGAGCTGATAACCACTCGCCGTGCTGAACGCTTCGAGAGCCATCGACAGCGACTGAGCCGGGATATCAAAGCTCTTGGCCTCATCGTTGGCATGCCCGCTAACGGAAACGAACGTCAGACTCGCAGCGACCAATGGTATGCAGCAACCTCGCCGCCGCATCCGCGTGGCGCCAAGCGCAACCGCCGTCAACACGCAACTCCACATTCACGGGACCGTCACAACTCGACGAGCCACCATAGACAGCGAGTGTTACAGTCAAATGTCAATCTGAAGGAGCGCATTCGGGCGTCTTGCCGAATGGCGTTTTGCGGAGATAAATCAAATAATTAGAACAAAACGACGCCCTTTTCCAGGGCTTGTCCCATCATCTGCTGCCGATGGGCGCCCAGGCCAGCCGGCCGTCTTCATAGGCCTCGACCAGACGGTTCACCGGATGCCGGTCGGTGGCGACGATGGCCTGGATGGCGTTGCGGTGAGCGGCCGGGCTTTTGCCCTCGCGGCTGCAGTTGCAGAACTTGCAGGCCATCGCCTTGGCGGCGCTGTCGATGGTGGCGACGTGCTGGTTGAGATGCTTGCCGGCGCCGGCGACGCCGACCTCGATGCGCAGGCGACGCCGCGCCGCATCCTTCGGCTCGCGATCGAGAACGAAAGTGGGGCCGTCGCAATAGAAGCAGGCGCCGCCCTGCTCGCGCCACAGCCCATAGAGTTTGTCGTTCCGATCCATGTCTCGCCCGTCGAAATGCGGCCGGCGTCCCCTGCGGGACGCCGCTGCGCATGCCTTAGCACAACCGCGCCGCCGCTGTCGCGAGCCGCAACCGACGGCCGTTTCAGGCCACCGCGCCGGCATTCGCCAGCAACGCCCTGGTTGCCCGCTGGGCTTCGGTATATTCCGTCGCCAGCTGGTCCACGACATCGGCGACGCTCTGGACCGCCCTGACGCCGGACACCGTATGCCCGGCGCTCCACAAGTCGACCCAGCGTTTCGGGCCGCGCATGCCGTCCGCATAGCTGCTGAACATTTCGCGTGCGCGTTCCGGCGACACCGGCGCCGCCAGTTCCTGCGGATCGAGGCCGCAGGCGATGATGGACGGACGCAGGAAGTTGGCATCGATGCCGCTGATGCCGCGCGTCAGGGCCACGTCATCGATGCTGCTGTCGACCAGCATGGCCTTGTAGCCGTCGGATGCATCGCACTCCTCGGTGCCGATGAAGCGCGTGCCCATCAGGCCGAGCTCGCAGCCCAGTGTCTGCACGGACCAGAGCGCATGACCATCGGAGACACCACCGGCCAGGAAAAGCGGGCCGTCATAGAAGCCGCGAATGGCGCGAACGAAGGCGAGCCCGTTGGCCCAGCCGGTTTGCCCTCCCGCACCCGCCGTCAGCAGCGCCAGACCATCGACGCCTTGTGCCAAAGCCTTCTCGGCATGACGGATGGATGCGACATCGGCGATCACGAAGCAGCCGATCTCCTGCAGCGGCCGGACGTATTTTTCCGGAGCGCCGGTGCTGACGAGAACGATCTCGACCTTGTGCCTGATCAGTATCTGCAAATCCTGCTGCAGCTTCTCGGGATCGGAGCGCGCGAGAATATTGGCGCAGTAGGGCGCGTCATAGGCGCCGGCCGCGGAGATGCCGTCCTTGATCTCGTTGAGCCACCGATCGAGCTGATCCGACGTTCGCGCATTCACCGTCGGGAACGACCCGATCACGCCGCTGCTGCAACTTGCCGCCACCAGCGCCGGCACAGAGATGCGGAGCATCGGCGCCACCATCACGGGCAAACGCAGGCGTGAACGGAGCTTGTTGAATTTTTCGGACATTTCCACCTTCGATTTTTGCTTGTTCTTGCAGGCAACAACGTGAGCAGACCTAGCGCATGGCATCAGCCGTTGCGAGTGCCGCGCAAGGCTGCCAGCCATTCCCCTCCTGCTCGGCTTGTCTGTAATCGGGTGGCTGGCAGGCCGCCCGGCTCGCATGGTCGTACCTTATCTCGGGAAACGCCATGTCCACTCCGTCCGCCGACCACCTCCCCGCCACCTTCAACCGGCTCGCCTGGTCCAATCTCGCTGCGCAATCCGCCGAGCAGATCGCGCTGGCGGCGGCGCCGATCGTTGCCGTGCTGCTGCTCGGTGTCGGCGAAGGCCAGACCGGGCTGCTGCAGACGGCGCTGACCCTGCCCTTCGTGCTGTTCGCCATTCCTGCCGGCCTGCTGGCCGACCGGATGTCGCGTCGGGCCTTGATGGCCGGCGCCGAGGCGCTGCGGGCGGTCTCGCTGGTCCTCACGCTCGTGCTGATCTGGTGGGGCTGGCTGACACTTCCGCTGCTGGCCCTGCTCGGCTTCGTCGCCGTCTGCGGCACCGTCGTCTACAGCGTCGCGGCGCCCGCGCTGGTGCCGTCGCTGGTCGCGCCGCCCTTGCTCGGCGCCGCCAATGCGCGGATCGAACTGGCGCGTACCGTTGCCTTCGCGGGCGGCCCTGCGATCGGCGGCGCGCTGGTGGGCTTTGTCGGCGCGGCGCCGGCGTTTGGCGCGGCTGCGGCGCTGTCGCTGATGGCCGTGATGCTGCTGTCCGGCCTGCACGAGCCGCCACGCGCACCGGTCCAGCGTCGCAGACCGATGCAGGACATCGCCGAGGGCCTGTCCTTCGTCGCGCGGCATCCCTATCTGCGGCCGGTCTTCATCACGCAATTCATCTTCAGCGCCGCCGCCTTCATGACGCTGGCCGTGTTCGTGCCCTATGCGGTGCGGCATCTCGGCCTCAGCGCCGCGGGCGTCGGCATCACGCTGGCCATGTATGGCGCCGGCATGGTGATCGGCGCGCTGGCCGCAACGCGGGTGATGAAGCGTCTGCCGTTCGGCACCGTGATCGTGCTCGGCCCGGTCACCGGATTCGTCGCCTCGCTGGTGATGGCGCTCACCACCTGGATCCCCTCGCCTGCGCTGGCCGGGCTCAGCTTCTTCCTGCTCGGTGCCGGACCGATCCTCTGGGTGATCTCCACCGCCACGCTGCGCCAGTCGGTGACGCCGCCGGGCCTGCTCGGGCGCGTGTCGGCCATCAATATCCTGAGCTATGGCGCGCGGCCGATCCGCACCGGGATCGCGGCGGTGATCGGCGGCCTCTACCACGCCGAAGCCTGCCTCTATCTCGCCGTCGCCGGCTTTGCCTGGCAGGCTTCAGTCATCCTGACCTCCCCCGCCGCTACGTTGGCGCGACAGCCGGACATGACCGGTGAGGTGGCCCACTATGCGACCACCAAAGTCTAGCGGCACCGCGTTGCGTTGAACTGTAGTTCGCCTTCGCTGATGCACTCTCCGCAATGCAGCACGTTTTGTTAGTGTAGTAACGCCGCGTCCAAGCGTCGCAGCGCAGCGATGTTCCTTGCCAAAGTTGCGGGCAAGCCTTTGTCTTGACCGCAATCAACAAGGTCAGTCCGCAAAGGACGACCATTCGGGGAGGACATGATGACTTCATCCAAGGACAGGACTCCGTCTCGCCGCCGCTTCTTGAAAGTTGCCACGGCCGGCGCAGCCGCAACCGTTGCGGCACCGGCGCTCGCCCAGAGCACGGGGCCGATCAATATGCGCTGGCAGAGCACATGGCCGGCCAAGGACATCTTTCACGAATACGCGCAGGACTACGCCAGGAAGGTCAATGACATGACCGGCGGTGACCTCAAGATCGAGGTGCTGCCCGCGGGCGCCGTGGTACCGGCCTTCGGCCTGCTCGACGCCGTCTCCAAGGGCACGCTCGATGGCGGCCATGGCGTGATGGTCTATCACTATGGCAAGCAGACCGCGCTGGCACTGTGGGGCTCGGGCCCGGCCTATGCCATGGACGCCAACATGCTGCTGGCCTGGCACAAATTCGGCGGCGGCAAGGAGCTGCTGGCCAAGCTCTACGCCTCGATCAACGCGAATGTCGTATCGCTACCCTATGGCCCGATGCCGACCCAGCCGCTCGGCTGGTTCAAGAAGCCGGTACAGAAGGCCGAAGACCTCAAGGGTGTGAAATTCAGGACGGTCGGCATTTCGATCGACGTGTTCACCGGCCTCGGCGCTGCGGTGAATGCGCTGCCCGGCGGTGAGATCGTCTCCGCCATGGATCGCGGCCTGCTCGATGCGGCGGAGTTCAACAACGCATCGTCCGACCGCGTGCTCGGCTTCCCCGATGTCTCCAAGGTCTGCATGCTGCAGAGCTATCACCAGAATGCCGAACAGTTCGAGATCCTGTTCAACAAGACCAAATACGACGCCCTGCCCGAGAAGCTGCGCGCCATCATCGCCGGTGCCGCGGAAGCGGCCGGCCAGGAGATGTCGTGGAAGGCCATCGACCGCTATTCGCAGGACTATGCGGATATGCAGGGCAAGGACAAGGTGAAGTTCTACAAGACGCCGGACTCGATCCTGCAGAAGCAGCTCGAGGCCTATGACGAGGTGGTCGCCAAGAAGTCGGCGGAGAACCCGCTGTTCAAGGAGATCGTCGAGTCGCAGATGGCTTTTGCCAAGCGCGCCACCCAGTGGGAGCAGGACACGGTGGTCAATCGCCGCATGGCCTATAACCACTATTTCGGTCCGAACGCGAAGAAGAAGACCTGACGCGATCAGGCACACGTGCCCCGCATCATCCGGGACCATTTCCCGGATGATGCCTTGCTGTTGCCTGACGCATTTCGCCTGCCCGCATTCTCGTGAACTGGCTTCCATGCAATGACTGCCGAGCGTTTCCTGCACTCCATCGATGGCATCAGCACATTTGCCGGCAAGGCTGCGGCATGGCTCATCCTCGGACTGATGGGCCTCGTCTGCGCCGAAGTGTTCAAGCGCTACATGCTGAACATGCCGACGGCCTGGATCTTCGACGCCTCCAACATGCTCTATGGCACGCTGTTCATGCTGTGCGGCGCCTATACGCTGGCGCAGAACGGGCATGTGCGCGGCGACTTCCTGCATTCGTCGATGAAGCCGCGCACGCAGGCCTCGCTCGACCTCGTGCTCTATATCGTGTTCTTCCTGCCCGGCATCGCGGCGCTGGTCTATGCCGGCTGGGACTATGCCGGCGACAGCTGGCGCATCCGCGAGCATTCCAATGTCACGGCGGACGGCCCGCCCGTCTATCACTTCAAGGCGATGATCCCGCTGGCCGGCGCGCTGCTGCTGCTGCAGGGCATCGCCGAGATCGCGCGC
>NZ_JBIISY010000307.1:0-6141 GCF_044340795.1 Tardiphaga sp. | reverse complement strand
GATGCCGTGTTTGCGCTAGGTGGTCAGGACGATCTGTTGATGGTGGTCCGCCGCGTCGAGGCGCTCGGCAAGTTCCTGGATAGCGACGACGGCAAGAACCTGCTTGCCGGCACCAAGCGCGCCAGCAACATCCTCACCATCGAGGAGAAGAAGGACAAGCGCAGCTTCGACGGTGCGCCGGATGCCTCGCTGTTCAGGCTCGACGAGGAAAAGGCGCTGGCCAAGGCGATTGCCGAGGTCGGGCCGGAAGCGAGTGCCGCGGTGGCCAAGGAAGACTTTGCCGGCGCCATGGCCGCGATGGCAAAACTGCGCCCGGCGGTGGATGCGTTCTTCGACAAGGTGAAGGTGAACGACGACGACGCGGCGGTTCGCGAAAATCGTCTGAAGCTGCTGAACGAGATCCGCGCGGCGACGCGTGCGGTGGCGGATTTCTCGAAGATCCAGGATTGAGCGGCGACGCTCCGTCCTTTCACCACGTCATGGCCGGGCTTGACCCGGCCATCCATCTTTCTTCGGTGGATGCTGCGAAGATGGATCCCCGGGTCAAGCCCGGGGATGACGGAGTGAGTTCGCGGGGGCGACACTCCGGAAATACTCCGAGACCTCCGGCAACATTAACCTTCCCTTAACCATCCCCTGAAAAGGTCTGGTTCCATCAACGGTTTCTTAACCGTCCCATGGAGCGCGCCTGCGCATGACCTCGGTCAATACCGGTCTCAACCCATACGCCAATTACGGCTCGGCCTATGCCCGCGCTGCGGCCACGCAGCCGTCGCTGGCCAATACGCTCAATGCCAATGAAAGCGCGTCGGCGTCGTCCTCTGCCGCCACCAATCTGACGCTGTCCGACGCAGCCAGGGCGCAGCTCGCAAATTCGGGCGATGTCAAAACCATCGCCGCCGTCATCACCGAGACGCGCACCGCGCTCGACGGGCTCTACACCGCCGCCAAGGTCAAGGGGCCGTATGACGCGAGCGGCAAGCTCACCGTCGATCTCGCCTCGCTGGATCGCCGCGCGCTGTTCGCGATCTCGACCAACAATGGCGGCAGCTTCACCGCCGACGAACAGAAGGCCGCGAGCGCCGAACTCGCGCAGCGCTTCAACGCCGCGATGTCGCCGGCCGCCGGCACCGCAAAGCTCACCGGCAATTTCGCCGGCCTCTACAAGGCCGCCGCGGACTATCTCGATGCGGCCGGTCCGGAAGAAAAAGCCACCACGCTCTGGGCCGCACAGCGTGATGCCGTCGCCAAGGGCGTGCAGGCCACGCAGCAGACGCCGGACAAGGCACCGTCCGGCATCGCCGGTGATCCCGTCGCCGCTTTTCTCGCGCAGCCTGATGAAGCCCCGCCGGTGAAGAGCATCGGCGATGTCGCCAAAGCCGTGCGCGCCGCGCTGGATGCGCAGGCCAAGGCGGCGAGGGATAGCGGCAAGGGCGAGCTCGTCTTCGACGCCGGCCGCAAGACCGGGCAGATGGCCGATCTCTCCGGCATCGACAATCGCTCGCTGTCGGCCATGTCGCTCAATCAGGATGGGTTGTTCTCGAAGGAAGAGAGCTTTGCCGCCAAGCAGACGCTGGACGCGCGCAACCGCGCGGCGATCCTCGACGCGCTGCAGGCGAGCCAGAAGAGCGGCGATCCCGCCCAGCTCAGCCTCGGCATTCTCAATGTGTATTCCGGCATGAGCGATGAAGAGCGGACCGCGTCGAACTGGACGCCGGCCTTCCGCGACAATGCGGTGGCGGCGTACAAGTCGACGAATAATATTTTGTCGATGCTGAAGGGCTAGCGCCGAGCCGTAGGATGGGTAGAGCGCAGGCGCGTAGCGCCGGAGCGAAACCCATCAGCTGAACCGTGCGGCAAACTCCGCCGATGGGTTTCGCTTCGCTCTACCCATCCTACGCGCTACGCGCCCCCAAAAGAAAAGCCCCGCCCGGCAGGGGAAAACCGGGGCGGGGCTTCTTCGTCCAGTCGCTCATCGGAAAGCGCCCGAACGAATTTCAGTCGGCGGTCGGGTTAATCGACCACCTGCACGATGCGGCGCGAGCGGGGCTCGACCAGCACCGTCTGTCCGTTCACCACCGTGTAGCGATACGGGGTCTGCGCCACCGATTGCGGCACGTCGTAATAGGTCACGCCGGCTTCCGGCAGCGTGGTGCCGACCACGATGCGATCCGGCACCGTGAATTCCGGCACGCGCTCGCGCACCACATATTCGCGGAAGGCCGGCCGCTCTGCGACCGTGATGCCATCGGGATCGTTCTGGTCGACGATCACCCGGTCACCGCCGGCCACGCCGACCGTCACGCCCTGGGCCTGTGCCGCAAACGGCATGCTGAACGCACCCATGAGGGCGGCTGCTGCAATCAGTTTGTTACGCATGGTCATCTCCTTCATGAACGATGTCCGGCTTGCTCCGCCGGTCCTGCCATCCAGCCTGGTCTGATTTATTCACCGTCGGCCAATGCCTGCCGCCAGCGATCGTTCCGGAATTTTTGGGGACACAATGCCGGTTTTTGATGCATTGCAGCGATGCAACCGGGAACCCATTGATGCCCGGCGCGTCTTCATGCTGCTACTCCCCCGCGGCGCGCAGGGCGTCGAATCGCATCACAGCACTCGGAGATCCCCCATGACCATCACGGCCGCTCATATCCAGCCGATCGTCGCGCTCATCGCTGGTGTCCTGATTCTGATCATGCCGCGGCTGCTGAACTTCATCGTCGCGATCTATCTGATCTTCATCGGCCTGGTCGGCCTCGGCGTCTTCAAGCTGCTGAAGATCGGCTAATTTACGCCACGCAATTCCGTAACAAGCTACCGGCGCCGTCGCTTGCACCACATCGCCTAAACGTGGTGTAAGGCGGTTCCTTCCCGTCTCCATCCTCTCGCCGGATCGATTGAGAACCATGGCCAAAACCGCATCGAAGTCCAAGAAGGCTGCCAAGCAAGCCGCGAAGTCCAAACCCGCTGCCAAGGCTGCCGCAAAGGCTGCGCCCGCGGCTCGCAAGGCATTGAAGGCGCCCGCGAAGTCGAAGGCACCGGCCAAGGTCGCCAAGCCCGCTGCCAGGAAGGCGGTTGCAAAGGCGCCGGTGGCGAAGAAGACGGTTGTAACCAAGGCTCCGGTCAAGGCAGTTGCGAAGAAGCCCGCCGCGAAGGCGGCGTCTTCCGCCATCAAGGCCGGCAAGTGGGTCTATTCCTTCGGCGGCGGCAAGTCCGAGGGCAAGTCGGACATGCGCAACCTGCTCGGCGGCAAGGGCGCAAACCTCGCGGAAATGGCCAATCTCGGCCTGCCGGTGCCTCCGGGCTTCACCATCCCGACCTCGGTCTGCACCTATTACTATGACAACAAGAACAGCTACCCGAAGGAGCTGAAGGCGCAGGTCGAGAAGGCGCTGGAGACCGTCGGCAAGATCACCAAGAAGACCTTTGGCGACGACAAGAACCCGCTGCTGGTCTCGGTGCGTTCGGGCGCCCGCGCCTCGATGCCGGGCATGATGGACACCGTGCTCAATCTCGGCCTCAACGACGTCACCGTCGAGGCGCTGGCCGAACTCTCGGGCGACAAGCGCTTCGCCTATGACAGCTATCGCCGCTTCATCACCATGTATTCAGACGTGGTGCTCGGCTTCGATCATCATCACTTCGAGGAAATCCTCGACACCTACAAGGACAACAAGGGCTACACGCTCGACACCGATCTCGATGGTGACGACTGGGTCCACCTCGTAGGCAAGTACAAGGAAGCCGTCGCCCGCGAGACCGGCAGCGATTTCCCGCAGGATCCGCACGCCCAGCTGTGGGGCGCCATCGGCGCCGTGTTCTCCTCCTGGATGAATCAGCGCGCCATCACCTACCGCAAGCTCCATGACATTCCGGAGAGCTGGGGCACCGCCGTCAACGTGCAGGCCATGGTGTTCGGCAACATGGGCGACACGTCGGCGACGGGCGTGGCCTTCACGCGCAATCCGTCCACCGGCGAGAGCAAGCTGTATGGCGAATTCCTGATCAATGCGCAGGGCGAGGACGTCGTCGCCGGCATCCGCACCCCGCAGGACATCACCGAGGAAGCGCGCATCGAGTCGGGCTCCGACAAGGCGTCGATGGAATCGGCGATGCCGGAAGCCTTCAAGGAGCTGACCCGCATCTACAAGCAGCTCGAGAAGCACTACCGTGACATGCAGGATCTCGAATTCACGGTCGAGCAGAACAAGCTCTGGATGCTGCAGACCCGTAACGGCAAGCGCACCGCCAAGGCCTCGATCCGCATCGCGGTCGAGCTCGCCAATGAAGGCGTGATTTCAAAGAACGATGCCATCACCCGCATCGATCCGGCCGCGCTCGATCAGCTGCTGCACCCGACCATCGATCCCTCGGCCGAACGCGACGTGATCGCGACGGGCCTGCCGGCCTCGCCGGGCGCCGCGTCGGGCGAGATCGTGTTCTCGTCGGATGAAGCCGCAAAACTGCAGGCCGATGGCAAGAAGGTCATCCTGGTCCGCATCGAGACCTCGCCGGAAGACATTCACGGCATGCACGCGGCGGAAGGCATCCTCACCACCCGCGGCGGCATGACCTCGCATGCGGCGGTGGTCGCGCGCGGCATGGGCAAGCCCTGCGTCTCCGGCACCGGCGCCATCCGCGTCGATTACGGCCGCGGCACCATGACCATCGGCGGTCGCGTCTTCAAGGCGGGCGACATCATCACCATCGACGGCTCCACCGGTCAGGTGCTGGCCGGTCGTCTGCCGATGATCGAGCCGGAACTGTCGGGCGAATTCGGCACGCTGATGGGCTGGGCCGACAAGGTCCGCAAGCTCAAGGTCCGCGTCAACGGCGACACGCCGGAAGATGCCCGCACCGCCATCAAGTTCGGCGCCGAAGGCATCGGCCTGTGCCGTACCGAGCACATGTTCTTCGAGGAAACCCGCATCCGCACCGTGCGCGAGATGATCCTCGCTGAAGACGAGCAGGCGCGCCGCGCCGCGCTCGCCAAGCTGCTGCCGATGCAGCGTGCCGACTTCGTCGAGTTGTTCGAGATCATGCACGGCCTGCCGGTCACGATCCGCCTGCTCGATCCGCCGCTGCACGAATTCCTGCCGCACACCCAGGGCGAGATCGAGGAAGTCGCGCGCGTCATGAATACCGATCCGCGCAAGCTGGCGGACCGTGCGCGTGAACTCGCCGAATTCAACCCGATGCTCGGCTTCCGTGGCGTGCGTCTGGCGATCGCCTATCCGGAGATCGCCGAGATGCAGGCGCGTGCGCTGTTCGAAGCTGCTGTCGAGGCCGAGAAGCGCACCGGCGATGCGGTTGCCCTTGAAGTGATGGTGCCGCTGATCGTCGGCAAGCAGGAACTCGACCTCACCAAGGCGCGCATCGATGCCACCGCCGAGGCAGTGACCAGGGAAACCGGCGGCAAGCTCAACTACACCGTCGGCACCATGATCGAGCTGCCGCGCGCAGCCTTGATGGCGGGCGAGATTGCCCAGACGGCCGAGTTCTTCTCCTTCGGCACCAACGATCTCACCCAGACCACCTTCGGCATCAGCCGCGACGACGCCGCGAGCTTCCTCGGCACCTATATCGCCAAGGGCATTCTCGAGGTCGATCCGTTCATCTCGGTGGATCGGTCGGGCGTGGGCGAATTGGTGAAGATCGGCGTCGAGCGCGGCCGCAAGACCCGTAAGGGCCTCAAGATGGGCATCTGCGGCGAACACGGCGGCGATCCTGCCTCGGTGGCGTTCTGCCACCAGATCGGTCTCGATTACGTCTCGTGCTCGCCCTATCGCGTGCCGATCGCCCGCCTCGCCGCAGCGCAGGCCGCGCTCGGCAAGGAGATCGCCAGCCAGGCGTAAGAGGGCTGGACGTGAATTTGAAACGGCCGGGCAACAGCCCGGCCGTTTCTTGTTTGTAAGCAATGACGCGCTGAGGCCGCTGGTCTCCCTCCCTCAAGCCGCGAGCGGCGCAGCGGGGAGGGTGGCGCGTAGCGCCGGGTGGGGTCTCGCCCCACGCGACATAAGAGCTCGTGGAAGCACCCCACCCGTCTCGAAGCTCGCTGAACGCTCGCTTCTCACCACCCTCCCCGCCGCGCGGCGTCGCCGCGGGGGGGGGGGGCCAGGGGCCGCCCGCGCGCCAGATCTT
>NZ_JBIISY010000071.1:0-27331 GCF_044340795.1 Tardiphaga sp. | reverse complement strand
TCGTGAGTGACTTTTATCAATTCGACAGACCATCGGACCCAATTACTTTTTTGGCCAGATTGTCGCAGGCTTTTACCGGTGATTTACGACATTCCATCAAAGTGAGCATACGGAGCTTGACGGCGAGAAACGCTGCGATCCCCGCGTCCGCCGCTCTGCTCACGCATTCCAGCTGACCCAACTCATTGCTCAACCCACCACCGGTCGAAGGCCGAGGGACCTGTTTGTTATGCTTGCTCGTATGTCTATCCGCGCCAAGATTTCCGTCGTCGTTACATTTCTTCTACTGGCTATGAGCGGGCTCGGACTGCTCGCCATCACTAAGATGCGGTCGATCAATGCGAATACGGTCGATATCCAGACCAGCTGGTTGCCGAGCGTCCGTCTGCTCGGTGAATTGCGCGCGGGGGTCATCACGTATCGCAACGTGATCCGTCAGCACATGCTCGCGGAGACGCTCGAGGAGAAGCTGGCCAACGAGAAAACGCTCGAGACCGTCGTCGCCAGCAACACGCGCATTCGCGCAAATTACGAGAAGCTGATCACCTCGCCCGAAGAGCGCGCCATCTATGAAGAGTGGGGCCGCATGTGGGAAACCTACAAGCAGGGCACGCTGCAGGTGATGGAATTGTCGCGCAAGGCCGCCGGCAAGATGCCGCAGGAAGCCAATGCGCTGAACACCAAGACCGTCAATCCGATCGGTCTCAAGGCGGATGAACTGCTCACCAAGGACATCGAGCTGAACACCAAGGGATCCAACGCCGCCGGCGCGGAGGCTGAGGCGAGCTACAACACCGCATTCATGCTGGTGCTGACCATCCTCGCCGTTTCCGCCGTTGCTGGCATCGGCGTCAGCATCTATCTGGTGCGCGATGTGTCCGCCGGCATCGCTTCGATCGTCAAGCCGATGCAGGCGCTCGGCGCTGGTGATCTCACCGCGCATGTGCCGCATCAGGGCATGAAGACCGAGATGGGCACCATGGGCGACGCGCTGCAGGTGTTCAAGCAGGCGCTGATCGACAAGCGCACGGCCGATCAGGCCGCAGCGGCCGATGCCGAAGCCAAGATCGAGCGCGGTCGTCGCGTCGACCAGATCACCCGCGATTTCGAGACCATGATCGGCGAAGTGGTCGAGACCGTGTCGTCGGCCTCCACCGAGCTCGAAGCCTCGGCCGGCACGCTGACCGCAACCGCCGAACGTTCGCAGGAACTGACCACCTCGGTCGCTGCGGCGTCCGAACAGGCCTCGACCAATGTGCAGTCGGTGGCTTCTGCGACTGAAGAAATGGCCTCGTCGATCAACGAGATCAGCCGGCAGGTGCAGGAATCCGCCAACATCGCCGGTCAGGCCGTGCATCAGGCTCGCACCACCAATGATCGCGTCAGCGAGCTGGCCAGCGCTGCCGCACGTATCGGCGACGTGGTCGAACTCATCAACAACATTGCCGGACAGACCAATCTCCTGGCGCTGAACGCCACCATCGAGGCAGCGCGCGCTGGTGAGGCCGGTCGTGGTTTTGCGGTGGTGGCTTCGGAAGTGAAGGCGCTGGCCGAACAGACCGCAAAGGCCACCGGCGAAATCTCGACGCAGATCTCCAGCATCCAGGCCGCGACGCAGGAGTCGGTCGGTGCCATCAAGGAGATCGGTGACACCATCGGCCGTATGTCCGAAATCGCGTCGACCATTGCCTCGGCGGTGGAAGAGCAGGGCGCCGCCACGCAGGAAATCTCGCGCAACGTCCAGCAGGCCGCCCAGGGCACGATGCAGGTGTCGTCGAACATCACCGACGTGCAGCGCGGCGCCAGCGAGACCGGCTCGGCCTCGTCTCAGGTGCTGTCGGCTGCGCAGTCGCTGTCGTCGGACTCGACGCGGCTGAAGGTCGAGGTCAGCAACTTCCTGAACGCTGTTCGCGCGGCCTGATCACGATCCTCCTGCAAAGGAAACAAAGGCCGGCGCTATGGCGCCGGCCTTTTCATTTCAAGAAAACCGCGACCAACTGCCACGTTCGCAATGCGGACCAATTTGATGGCAGGGGTTGTCCGATACCGCGCTGCGGAATTTGCTGCACGGCTTCTTAACCTCCGTCCCGCTAAGCAGAACGCAAGGGTGAAGGTCACCGATTCGATGTGACCATGGCCCCGCCGGCCGGTCGCCGGCGACGCATGATGCGTCCTATTTCAAAAACGAAATCCAATTCAAGCTGACGCCAACGATCCCTGATCGAAGGAACGATGACTCATGTTTTCTCGCCTCTCCATTCGTAACAAGATCACCATTGTCATTTCTCTGCTGCTGGTCGGCATGGCCGGCATGGGCGCCCTCGCCATCTACGAGATGGGCTACATCAATTCGAAGACCGCTGAAATTCAGCGCAGCTGGCTGCCCAGCGTGCGCGCGCTCGGTGAACTGCGGACGGGTGCCAATAACTATCGTAACGTCATGCGCGGCCACATGCTGTCGGAGACCGAAGAGGGCAAGGTCGCTGCCGAACAGCGCCTGAAGACCCAGGACGAGATCAATACCAAGACGCTGCGGGCTTATGAGAAGCTCATCACATCGCGGGAAGAACGAGCCATCTTCAATGACTGGCAGCGCGAATGGGCTGAATATATGAAGATCGCACAGGAAGTGATGGCGCTGTCGCGAGCGACGAAGCCGGGCGTTTTCCCACGCGAAGCCAACCTGCTGAACGACACCAGGGCCATTCCACAGGGGCAGAAGGCTGACGCATATCTGAACAAGAACGTCGATCTGAACAATACCAGCGCTGACAAGGCCGGTACCGATGCAGCGAGCGACTACGATGCCGCGTTCTTCATGATCGCGTCGATCCTCGCCGTCTCGGCGCTGCTCGGGATCGGCATGGGCATCTATCTGGTCCGCGACGTCTCCCGTGGCATCGCATCGATCGTGAAGCCTATGCAGGCACTCGGCACCGGCGACCTCACCGCCATCGTGCCGCATCAGGGCATGAAGACCGAGATCGGCAGCATGGGCGACGCCTTGCAGGTGTTCAAGCAGGCGCTGATCGACAAACGTGCTGCCGATGAAGCCGCAGCCGTCGACGCCGAAGCCAAGATCGAGCGCGGGCGCCGCGTCGATCAGATCACCCGTGATTTCGAACACATGATCGGCGAGGTCGTCGAGACCGTGTCCTCGGCGTCGACCGAGCTCGAAGCCTCCGCCGGGACGCTGACGGCAACCGCCGAGCGGGCCCAGGAACTGACCACGTCCGTCGCCGCTGCATCGGAACAGGCGTCGACCAATGTTCAGTCGGTGGCATCCGCCACCGAGGAAATGGCGTCCTCGGTCAACGAGATCAGCCGGCAGGTGCAGGAGTCCGCGAATATCGCCGGTCAGGCCGTGCAGCAGGCACGCATCACAAACGATCGCGTCAGCGAGCTGGCCAGCGCTGCGGCGCGCATCGGGGATGTGGTCGAACTCATCAACAACATTGCCGGGCAGACCAATCTCCTGGCGCTGAACGCCACCATCGAGGCAGCACGCGCCGGCGAGGCCGGTCGTGGTTTTGCGGTGGTGGCTTCGGAAGTGAAGGCGTTGGCCGAGCAGACGGCCAAGGCCACGGGCGAGATATCGAACCAGATTGCCGGTATCCAGGCGGCAACGCAGGACTCGGTCGGCGCCATCAAGGAGATCGGCGACACCATCGGTCGCATGTCCGAGATCGCCTCGACCATCGCGTCGGCGGTGGAAGAGCAGGGTGCCGCGACGCAGGAAATCTCGCGCAACGTCCAGCAGGCCGCCCAGGGCACCATGCAGGTCTCATCGAACATCACCGATGTGCAACGCGGCGCCAGCGAGACCGGCTCGGCCTCGACCCAAGTGCTGGCCGCGGCGCAATCGCTGTCCTCCGACAGCACACGGCTGAAGGTCGAAGTCAGCAACTTCCTCAACGCGGTGCGCGCAGCCTGACCGGCGTGCGATCAATGCGGGGGCCGGTGTAGATGCACCGGCTTCCCGGATCGCAGCCACGGATTGCAGGTGGCAGCCGTTGTCGATCTCTTAGGGAATTGCTGCGAGCGTAAGCCAGATTTATCTCGTGCGCAGTGAATGATGATTGCGCTTCATTTTCAGGCCGTGCCGGTCGCGCGGGATCTTGAGCGTAGGCATTATGGCGGACGAACTGGCAGGCAATGGTCGTGTGACCTTCGGGCGCGGCTACAATGTCTGGATCATGGGGATCGACGGTACATGGCGGCGCAATTGCCTGCTTACGGCCGTATCTGCCCATGACGCCGAGCTGACGCTGGAGACCTCCATCGAAGGCCTCAATCTGAAGGAATTCTTCCTTCTGCTCTCCTCCACGGGACTGGCCTATCGGCGCTGCGAGCTCGTCAAGGTCAATGGCGCGCAGATCGACATCCGCTTCCTCAGCATCAAGGGCGCCGCCAAGAAGAAATCATCGTCTCGCGGCGATGCCGAGATGGCGAACGCGTAAGCGCTACTCTGCAGCCTGTTTGGCGACGTCATGTGACGTCGGCGCGTGCATTGCCGGGCCTTTGCCGCGTCCCCAGCCGGACATGATGTTCGACAACCGGTCGAGATAGACATACACGACAGGCGTGGTGAACAGGGTGAGCGCCTGGCTGACGATCAGCCCGCCAACCATGGCATAGCCGAGCGGCTGGCGGATTTCCGATCCGGTGCCGGTGCCGAGCATCAGCGGCACGCCGCCCAGCAGCGCCGCCATTGTCGTCATCATGATAGGACGGAAGCGCAGCAGCGCTGCCTTGCGGATCGCGGCTTCCGGCTCGAGATGTTCGTCGCGCTCCGCGGCGATGGCAAAGTCTACGAGCATGATGCCGTTCTTCTTGACGATGCCGATCAGCAGGATGATGCCGATCAGCGCGATCAGGCTGAAATCGAAGCCGAACGCCATCAGGATCGCCAGTGCACCGACGCCCGCGGAGGGCAGGGTGGACAGAATGGTCAGCGGGTGGATGTAGCTTTCATAGAGAATGCCGAGGATCAGATAGACCACCACCAGCGCGGCGAGGATGAGAAGGGGCACCGTGGACAGCGATTGCTGGAATGCCTGCGCGGTCCCCTGGAAGGTGCCGCGCAATGTAGCCGGGGCATTCAGCTCCTGCATCGCGCTCTGCACGGCGTCGGTCGCCTGACCGAGCGCCACGCCCTGGGCGAGATTGAAGCTGATGGTGATGGCCGGGAATTGGCCCTGATGGCTGATCGACAGCGGTCGCACCGGCACCGTCGTCCATTTGACGAAAGCCGAGAGCGGCACCTGATCGCCGGTGGTGGGCGACTTGATGTAGATCTTGTCCAGCGTATCGAGCTTGCCCTGCAGTTCCGGCAGGATTTCCAGGATGACGTGATAGCTGTTCAGCTGGGTGAAGAACTGGGCGATCTGACGCTGGCCGAATGAGTCATACAGCGTGTCGTCGATCAGCTGTGGCGAGATGCCGAAGCGCGACGCGCTGTCACGATCGATGGTCAATGTCAGCGTCGTGCCCTTGGTCTGCTGATCGGTGGCAACGTCGCGCAGTTCGGGCAGTGTCTGCATCCTGGCAAGGATCTTTGGCGCCCACTCGTTCAGCTCGGCTAGATTGGCATCCTGCAGCGTGTATTCGAATTGCGTGCGGGTGGCGCGACCGCCGAGGCGGACGTCCTGTGCGGCCTGCATGAACAGGCGTGCGCCTTCGACCTTCTCTAGCTTGGGCCGCAGCCGTGCGATGATCTGCTGCGCCGAGGCTGATCGTTCGTCCCGCGGCTTGAGCGTGATGAACATGCGTCCCGTATTGAGGGCGCCGCTATTGCCGCCAATGGCCATGGCGACGGTGGCGACGTCGGGATCGGCCTGCACGATCTTGCCGAGTTCTTCCTGATGCCTGCGCATGTCGGCAAAGGAGATGTCCTGCGCCGCCTCCGATGAAGCCGTGATCAGGCCGGTGTCCTGCTGTGGAAAGAAGCCCTTGGGGATGATGACAAAGAGGTAGACCGACAGTGCGACGGTGGCGAAAAACACCATCAATGTTGTCAGGCGCCAGCGCAGCACGATATCGAGACCGCGCTCATAGCCACGCAGCATCGCGTCGAACACGTTTTCGCTCATCTGGTAGAAGCGGCCATGTTGGGCGTGCTTTTCGTCGCGCAGGAAGCGCGAGGCCATCATCGGCGTCAGCGTCAGCGAGACCACCAGCGAGACGAAGATCGCCATGGTAAGGGTGATGGCGAATTCGCGGAACAGGCGACCGATAATGCCGCCCATCAGCAGCAACGGGATCAGCACGGCCACCAGCGAGATCGATATCGAGACGATGGTGAAGCCGATTTCGCTGGCGCCTTTCAGGGCCGCGGCCATCGGAGCCTCGCCTTCCTCGATATAGCGCGTGATGTTCTCCAGCATCACGATGGCATCGTCGACCACGAAGCCGACGGAGATCGTCAGCGCCATCAGGGACAGATTGTCGAGCGTATAGCCGAACACCCACATCAGCGCGCAGGCGCCGAGCAGCGCCAGCGGAACGGTGATGCTGGGAATAATGGTGGCCCAGACATTGCGCAGGAACACGAAGATCACCATCACCACGAGCGCAATGGTGAGCAGCAGGGTGAACTGCACATCCTGCACGGCGGCGCGGATGGTCTGGGTGCGATCGCTCAGCACCTTGATCTCGACCGCCGGCGGGATCGCTGCGACAAGCCGGGGCAGCTCGGCTTTAATCTTGTCCACGGTGTCGATGACATTGGCGCCGGGCTGCTTGAAGATCACCAGAAAGACGCCGCGCTTGCCATTGGCCCAGGCCGCCTGTTTGGCATCTTCAGGGCCGGTCACCGCATGTCCGATATCGCGCACGCGCAGTGGCCCCCCATTGCGATAGGCGATGATGACGTCGTTCCAGTCCTTGGATTCCGGCAACTGGTCGTTGGCATAGATGGTGTAACTGCGCGTCGCACCGTCGACATTGCCTTTCGGGCTGTCCACCGTGGTGACGGCGAGCTGGGTGCGGATATCTTCGAGGCCGAGGCCCTTGGCGACGAGCTTGGCGGGATCGATCTGGATGCGGATCGCCGGCTTCTGCTGGCCACCGATCGTCACCTGCGCGACGCCGTTGATCTGGCTGATCTGTTGCGCGAGCTGCGCATCGACGCTGTCGCTCACGGTGGTGATGGGCAGCGTGTCGGAGGTCGCCGACAGCAGCATGATCGGAGAGTCAGCCGGATTGACCTTGCGATAGGTGGGCGGCGAGGGGAGGCTCTTCGGCAGTTGCCCGCCCGCGGCGTTGATCGCGGCCTGCACATCATTGGCGGCGCCATCGATGGAGCGATTGAGGTCGAACTGGATCGTCACGGCTGCGGTGCCGAGCGAACTCGTCGATGTCATCTGTGCGACGCCGGGGATCTGCGCGAATTGCCGTTCCAGCGGCTGTGCCACCGACGAGGCCATGGTTTCCGGGCTCGCGCCCGGCAGCGTCGCCGAGACCTGCACGGTCGGGAAATCCACCTGCGGAAGCGGGGCGACCGGAAGGAGGGGGTAGGAAACGAGCCCGACAAACAGGATGCCTGCCATCAGCAGTGAGGTGGCGATGGGATAGCGGATGAACGGCGATGAAATACCTCCGTTCATGGCTTACTGCCCTTTCGCAGCGTCGGCAGACGCGACCGCGGCCGAGACCAGCGACCCCGGCTGCACCTTGTACTGTCCGGCGACGATCACGCGATCGCCGGGCGCGAGCCCGTCCTCGATCACCGTGCGCCCGTCGATGGAGCGGCCGGCCTTGATCTTGCGAACTTCAGCCTTGCTGTCCGCGTTGATGGCGAACGCATAGAGTCCGTCGATGCCATGCTGCACGGCATCGTCCGGCACCACGACAGCGTCCTTCAGCGTGGTGACGAGAAGGCGCGTCGAGATCGACAGGCCCGGCCACAGGACATGGTCCTTGTTGTCGAACACCGCTTTCAGGCGAATGGTCCCGCTGGTCGTGTCGACCTGATTGTTGACCACCGACAGCGTGCCCTTCGACAGCAGCCGTTTTCCGTCGCTCGTGTAGGCATCGACTTCCAGCGGATGTGCGGCGAGCTGCGCGTTGATATCGACCAGATGCTGTTCCGGCGCCGTGAAGATCACGGCGATCGGTTCGATCTGTGCGATGGTGACGATGCCGGTCTGTGTCGCGGCATTGACGATGTTGCCCTTGTCCACCTGACGGAAGCCGACCACGCCGGCGATCGGTGCCTTGACCGTCGTGTAGTCCAGCTGCGTCTGCGCATTGGCAATGGCTGCATCGTCGGCAGCGATCAGCGCAGTTACCTGCTGTACCGTCGAGCGCTGTGTGTCGGTTTGCTGCCGCGTGGCGAATTCGCCGAGCTTTGTGTAGCGCTGCAGATCGAGATTGGCATTGGCGAGATTGGCCTCGTCCTGCGCCTTCTTCGCCTTGGCCTGATCGAGCGCGGCCTGGAAGGGGCGCGGATCGATCTGCGCGAGCAGGTCGCCCTCCCGAACGATCTGTCCTTCGGTGAAAGCGATGCGGTCGATCTGGCCATCGACACGCGTGCGGACGACGACGGTGTTGAAGCCTTGCACCGTGCCGAGGCCGGTCAGATAGACAGGAAAGTCAGACTTCTCGACCGATGCGATCTTGACCGGAATAGGGACGGGCGCGCGCGGTTTGTTGGCCTGGGCTGCGGCGTCGCTGCCTCTGTAATGCCGCACGACCACGGCGCCGCCGCCGAGCAAAACAGCCAGCAAAATCAAGCTGGTCCAGCGGAAACGGGAACGCGTGGTCATGGCGGGCTCTTCCGGCTTGCGGCAATCTTGCGGCACGGATCATTTTACCCGGCCGAGTTGCACCTTTGCGGCCAGTTAAAAACCCCGTTCAGGCGTGTAAACACACGACCGCGCGAGAACGCTCATCATTGCGAAAACTTCATGTATTCAAGTGTTTCTGCGTGTTTCCGGGAGGCGCAGACTCCAATCCCAATCATCCATAACGACGAGGGTGGCAGACCATCGTTGGTCCGCGAGCGGGCAATCCCCGGTTGATCGATCTGATGCGATCTTGCGCGTCGCTGGGCGAGTATCGTGCGGCAGCCTGGCGGCGGTTCGATGGCGCTCCTAGGGCAGGGAAAACACTGCGCTCCAGTTTAGAATGATTTTGATCTGGAGCTATTCAAGCGGAATTGAGTCCATTCGTGTGGGCAAAGCGGTCGCAATCCGGGTAAGGACATGTTGCGTTCGCAGTCGCGATATCGCCGCGAGCGCATCCAAGCCATTCGCTCGATCATACAGCCCTACGATGATGCCCATCGCCGTCACATATTCAGCTTCGTCGCCTGGCGGCGGGAAGGCTGCAGCGGACAGGGGATGGGACTGCAAGGCCGCAGTTTATTCTGCTTCTAAACTGCAACTCGCAAAGCGCGTGACAGCAGCCATGCGCGGCGCGGCTTTTGCAGATATGTACGACGTGATACGGCATGCGGGCACGCGACGCTCGATGCCGGATTTCGACGGCGCGCTTCACGTCCGTGTTGAACGCTGCCGAAGTGGCGAAGCTGAAACGGCCTCATGGGCCGGCTCTATCGAAATCCTGTCTGCTACTGGACCGAGGTACAATCTTGTTTAGAAACGTTCTTATGTTGCTGGCAACGCTGGCGACGGTCTGGTTCGCATCGCCACTCATCGCACAGCAGGCGACGCCGCCGGCTGCCCCGGCAGCAGCTGCGCCAACTGTAACTGCGCCAGCTGCAACGCCTGCGCCGGCACCGGTTGTCTCGCCGAGCTCTCCAGCGGCACCCGCACTCGTGAGCCCCGCGACCGAAGCTGCCGCGAAGGCGCCGGTGGCGACGGGTGAGCATGATCTGTCGCCATGGGGAATGTTCATGGCGGCCGACATGGTCGTCAAGGCGGTCATGATCGGCCTCGCGCTGGCATCGATGCTCACCTGGACCATCGCCTTCTTCAAATTTATGGAGCTCAGCTATGCGAGCAACCGCCTGAAGAGCGCGCTGCGCAAGATCGGCGAATCCCGTTCGCTGGCGGAAGCGCAGATGGCGCTGGGCGACAAGAAGACGGTGCTGTCGCGTCTGCTCGCCGCGGCGATGCGCGAAGGCAAGATGTCGGCCGGCATCTCCAGCGACGAGGGCATCAAGGAACGCGCAGCTTCGAGCTTCAGCGAAATCGTCCGCGCCGAAGGCCGCAAGATCCGCACCGGCATGGGCTCGCTCGCAACCGTCGGCGCGATCTCGCCTTTCGTCGGCCTGTTCGGCACCGTCTGGGGGATCATGAACAGTTTCATCGGCATCTCGAAATCGCAGACGACCAACCTCGCGGTCGTCGCACCGGGCATCGCCGAAGCACTGCTCGCCACCGCGATCGGCCTCGTGGCCGCCATCCCGGCCGTGATCATGTATAACCACTTCGCCCGCGTGACGAAGAACTACATGGAAATCGTCGGCCGTGCGCAGGGCGCTTCGGGCCGTCTGTTGTCGCGCGATCTCGATCGCACCCATTCCAGCGCCCACATGCGCGCAGCGGCTGAATAACCATGGGTATGTCGCTTTCCGAAGGTTCTGGTGACGACGACGATTTCGCGGAAAACCACGATATCAACGTCACCCCCTTCATCGACGTCATTCTGGTGCTGTTGATCATCTTCATGGTGGCGGCGCCGCTGTCGACCGTGGATCTGCCGATCAACCTGCCGACCTCTACCGTGGCGCCGCAGAAGAAGCCGGACAAGCCGACCTATGTCAGCATCAAGCCGGATCTCGCCGTGGCCATCGGCGAGGACATGGTGCGGCGTGTCGATCTGATCAGCCGTCTCGACTCCATGGAGAACGGCAACAAGGATCGTCCGATCTTCCTGCGCGTCGATCGCGCGGTGCCTTACGGCGAATTCTTCGACGTGATGGAGCGCCTGCGTGCGGGCGGCTACACCAAGACCAAGCTCGTCGCTCTCGAAGGCGTGGCTGCCGCGCCGGGCGCTGCGCCCGCGCCGGGAACGCCGCCGGCCGCGCCGCAGCCCTGATTTCGGAACGGTTATGCCTGATCTCGATCGCAACTCATCGTCCTGGCGTCTGTGGCTGATCGCAGCGGTTTGCGCCGTGACGCTGCATGTCGGCGGCATCGCGGCTGCCGTTTACGAGATGCAGCAGGAGATGGACGACGACGGCCTCGGCGCCAATGCCATCGAAGTCGGCATGGAAATGGTCTCGCCGGACGTGGAGCAGACCGACCTGCCGCAGGGCCCGGACTCCGAAGCGTCGGCCGCATCGCCTGCGGTGCAGGAGCAGAAGGCCGTCGAGAAGGAAAGCGATCTTCCGAAGGAAACGCCGAACGAGAGTGAAGAGCCGGATATGGCTGTCACCGAGAACAAGGCGGAGAAACCCGAGGAAGAGACCCCGGAGAAAGCCCAGAAGCAGCAGCAGGCTTCGCAGGAATCCGTCGCCTCGGAAGCCGCCGCCCAGCAGAAGCTCGACGACTCGAAGACCGGCGAGAAGGCGCAGGCCGTGAACACCGGCATGGGCACCGACAAGAAGCGGCTGTCGGCGGTGTGGGCCAAGCAGCTCTCGGCCTATCTGGAAAAGAACAAGCGCTATCCCTCCGAACGCCAGCAGAAGGCGGCCGAGGTGATGGTCAATTTCGAGATCGACCGTGTCGGCAAGGTGCTAGCCGTGCGTGTCGTGAAGGGCTCCGGCGACGCCGCGTTTGATGAAGCCGCCGTCGCCATGGTCCGCCGCTCCGACCCGCTGCCGCCGCCGCCCGCGCTGATCGCCGATGACGGGTTGAGCTTTACGGTGCCGGTGATCTTCCGCATCAAGAAGGGGTAGTTGCCGTCATTGCGTGCGCAGCGAAGCAAATCAGAAAGCCAAGAGCTGGATTGCTTCGTCGCTACGCTTCTCGCAATGACGACGATTTAATAAGTCGCGCGGCCGCCCGAGATGTCGAATACCGCGCCCGTCGAAAACGCGCAGTCCTCCGATGCCAGCCACGCGGCCATCGCGGCCAGTTCCTGCACCAGCACGAAGCGGCCCTTTGGAATCTTCGACAGCATGAAGTTGATGTGCTGTTCGGTCATCTGATCGAAGATCGCCGTCTTCGCTGCCGCCGGCGTGATGGCGTTCACGTTGATCTCGGTATTGGCCAGCTCCTTGCCGAGCGATTTGGTCAGCGCGATCAAGCCGGCTTTCGACGCCGAGTAATGCGAGGCATTCGGATTGCCTTCCTTGCCGGCGATGGAGGCAATGTTGACGATGCGGCCGTAACCCGCTTTCAGCATCACCGGCACCACGGCCTTGCAGCACAGGAACGGGCCGTCGAGATTGATGCGCATCACACGGCGCCAGTCGTCGGCATCGATCTCCCACACCGGCTTGTTGAAGCCGGTGATGCCCGCATTGTTGACGAGGATGTCGATCTTGCCGAATTCCTGCACTGTCGCATCGCGACCCGCATCGATGGAGGCAGTGTCGGTGACATCGACTTTGAGGGCGATGACCTCGTCGCCGATCTCGCGCGCGGTCTTGACGGCGAGATCGATGTCCTGATCCCAGATCGCCACCTTGGCGCCGGAGGCGACGAAGCGTTCGGTGATGGCGCGGCCAAAACCTTGCGCGCCGCCGGTGACGACCGCGCTGCGGCCGGAGAGGTCGATCTTGTTCATGATGCGATGTCCTGTTCTGACCTGGTCTGTGTCCCTCATGGTGAGGAGGCGCGGAGCGCCGTCTCGAACCATGAGCTGGCTTGGCTCTCAGTGTGGCCATCCTTCGAGACGCCGCTGTGCGGCTCCTCAGGATGAGGGGCGGAGTGTGCTGTCCGCCCCTGAGCAGTTCTACAGCGTCCAGCCGCCGTCGATGATGTGGGCGACGCCGGTGGTGAAGGCGCTCTCGTCGCTCGCGAGATAGAGCGCGAGATTGGCGATCTCGTCCGCCGTGCCGAGGCGGCCCATGGGCTGGCGGCTCACGAACATCTCGCGGCCGTTGGGGCCTGCGGCTGCCGCGCGGTCCAGCATCGAGGGCGTCTCGATGGTGCCGGGGCAGATGGCGTTACAGCGGAGGCCCTTGGTGATGTAGTCCACCGCGACCGCGCGGGTGAGGGCGGCGACGGCGGCTTTCGTGGCGCCATAGACATAGCGGTTCGGTGCGGCCTTGAAGACGCCGGCAGCGGAGGAGATATTGACGATCGAGCCGTGGCCACGCGCGAGCATGCCCGGCAGGAAGGCGCGGATGGTCCGGTGCATCGACTTGACGTTCAGGTCGAAGGAGAAATCCCAGTCGGCATCGGAGCAGTTCAGCGCGTCGCCGTGATGCACGAAGCCGGCGGCGTTGAGCAGGATATCGATGTCGCCGACCTTTTTCGCCATGGCTTCGACGGCAGCGGTGTCGCGCACGTCGAGTTTGGCGGTTTCAGCGACCCCGTCCTTGGTGAGGAGGGCGACGCCTTTGTCATCGATATCGGTGGCGATGACGGTGGCGCCTTCGCGGGCGAAAGCCAGCGCACAGGCGCGGCCGATGCCGACGGCGCCCGCGGTGACGAAGGCGCGTTTGCCTTTCAAGCGGTCAGACATGGGGAGTCTCCCTGAGATGCTTTTTGTTCTCGTGCGACGACGTCGTTATGTTTGGTACGTCATACGCGGGCTTCACCCGCGTATCCAACTTTGCACCACGCGCTGTCGCGAGAAGATGGGTTGCCGGGTCAAGCCCGGCAATGACAACAGAGATCGTGGCTAGTGATTATGCCGCGCAGTTCCCACGGTCCCGGCGATATCCCGATAGCGCGTCGCGAGTTCGAGACACGCGCCCGTCGCCTGCTGACCCACCGTATTGCGATAGAGCTCCTGCCATGGCGTCTGATGCTTCGGATAGGCGAAGCCGCCCTTGGCCATCAGCTCGGCACGGCGACGCTTCAGCTCCTCATCGGAGATCAGGATATTCGCTGATCCCTTGTTGAGATCGATGCGCACCATGTCGCCGGTCTGCAGGATCGCAAGGCCGCCATTGGCGGCGGCTTCCGGCGACGCATTGAGGATCGACGGCGAACCCGACGTGCCCGACTGGCGACCGTCGCCGATGCAGGGCAGCGAGAGAATGCCGCGCTTGATCAGCGCGGCCGGCGGCTGCATGTTCACCACTTCGGCGCCGCCGGGATAGCCGATCGGGCCGGTGCCGCGCACGAACAGGATGCAGTGCTCGTCGATGTTGAGTGATTCATCGTCGATGCGGTCGTGATAATCCTCCGGCCCCTCGAACACGATGGCGCGGCCCTCGAAGGCGTTGAGGTCCTTCGGATTGATCAGATAGCGCTCGCGAAACTCCTTGGAGATCACCGAGGTCTTCATGATCGCGGAATCAAAGAGATTGCCGCGCAGCACGAGGAAGCCGGCGTCGGCGACCAGCGGCTTGTCGTAGGACCAGATCACGTCATTGTCCGGCTTCGGCGATGCGGCACAGTTCTCGCCCATGGTCTTGCCATTGACGGTGATCGCGTCCTCATGGATGCGCTTGTGCTTCATCAGCTCGCGCACCACCGAGGGCACGCCGCCGGCGCGGTGATATTCCTCGCCGAGATAGAAGCCGGCCGGCTGCATGTTGACCAGCAGCGGTACGTCATGGCCGACCTTCTGCCAGTCATCGATATCCAGCTCGACGCCGATATGGCGGGCGAGGGCGTTGATATGGATCGGCGCATTGGTCGAGCCGCCGATGGCCGAATTGACCACGATGCAGTTCTCGAACGCCTTCCGCGTGAGAATGTCGGAGGGCTTGAGGTCTTCCCACACCATGTCGACGATGCGCTGGCCGGTCTCATAGGCGATCTGGCCGCGTTCGCGATAGGGCGCGGGAATCGCAGCGCAGCCGGGCAGCGACATGCCGAGCGCTTCCGCCAGCGAATTCATGGTCGAGGCGGTGCCCATGGTGTTGCAATGGCCGACCGACGGCGCCGACGACGCCACAAGGGTCATGAACTCCTCATAGTCGATCTCGCCCGCTGCGAGACGCTCGCGCGACTTCCACACCACGGTGCCGGAGCCGGTGCGCTGGCCTTCGTGCCAGCCATTCAGCATCGGGCCGCCGGAGAGCACGATGGCGGGCAGATTGACGGTGGCTGCAGCCATCAGGCAGGCCGGCGTGGTCTTGTCGCAGCCGGTGGTGAGCACCACGCCATCGAGGGGATAGCCGAACAGCACCTCGACGAGGCCGAGATAAGCAAGATTGCGATCGAGTGCGGCGGTGGGCCGCTTGCCGGTCTCCTGAATCGGATGCACCGGGAATTCCATCACCAGGCCGCCGGCCGCTGTGATGCCTTCGCGCACACGCTTCGCCAGTTCGAGATGATGGCGATTGCATGGCGACAGATCATTGCCGGTCTGCGCGATGCCGATGATCGGCTTGCCCGATTGTAGTTCGTGGCGCGTGAGACCGTAATTCAGATAGCGCTCGAGATAGAGGGCCGTCATGCCGGGATTATGGGGATCGTTGAACCATTCGCTCGAACGAAGTTTGCGCTTGGTCATCCCCGAAGTTGGCTTGCCTGAAGTTGGCGAGGGGCTATTCGGCTTGGTCATCATTTCTCCCGCAGCGCACACTTTTGTGATGGTGCGTCGTCTCTTTTGATTGGCGGCGAATGTTTGCACGGCCTTCGATGCTTCGCAATGTTTGCATCCGCGAGATTTTTCTACGACTATGATCCAACGACATGCCGCCAGAAATCTGGTAGGATGTCTGACAAGTAAGAACAGGCGCCCCCGGCACCAAAGTCAATTTGGCCGTCAGAGGGGTGTTGTCCCGCAACGGGACTTTTGGGAGGGAAGTGCATGGCGTCCGTTCAGATTCACGACGTGCGTAAGTCTTTTGGCGGCTTTGAAGTTCTTCACGGCGTATCCGTCCCCATCGAGGACGGCGAGTTCGTGGTGCTGGTCGGCCCATCCGGCTGCGGTAAATCCACATTGCTGCGCATGCTCGCAGGCCTGGAAAAGATCACGTCAGGGACGATTTCCATCGGCGATCGCGTCGTCAACGACGTGCAGCCGAAAGAGCGCGACATCGCGATGGTGTTCCAGAATTACGCGCTCTATCCGCATATGACGGTGGCCCAGAATATGGGCTTTTCGCTGAAGCTGCGCGGCGCCAAGCAGAGCGAGATCGACGAGAAGGTCAATCGCGCCGCCGATATTCTCGATCTCCGCCGTTTGCTCGACCGGTATCCGCGGCAGCTCTCGGGTGGCCAGCGCCAGCGCGTCGCCATGGGCCGCGCCATCGTGCGCGATCCCCAGGTGTTCCTGTTCGACGAGCCGCTGTCGAATCTCGATGCGAAACTACGCGTCGCCATGCGCGCCGAGATCAAGGAGCTGCACCAGCGGCTCAAGACCACCACCGTCTATGTGACCCATGACCAGATCGAGGCCATGACCATGGCCGACAAGATCGTGGTGATGCAGGACGGCATCGTCGAGCAGATGGGCGCGCCGCTCGAGCTCTATGATCATCCCGAGAACAAGTTCGTGGCCGGCTTCATCGGTTCGCCGGCGATGAACTTTCTCGAGGGGACGCTGAAGGTGAATGGCAGCGCCTGGGTGGAGACCGCCAATGGTGCGAAGCTTCCGCTGGCCAGCACGCCGACGACGGCCGATGGCAAGTCCGTGACCTACGGCATCCGCCCCGAACATCTTGAATTCGGCGATGACGGCATCGAGGCCGAGGTGATCGTGGTGGAGCCGATGGGCTCGGAGACGCAGGTGGTGGCGCGCATCGGCACCCAGGACATCATCGCGATCTTCCGCGACCGCCGTCCGGTCGCGCCCGGCGACAAGATCCATCTCAAGCCGCGGGCGAATTCCGCACATCTGTTCGACAAGGAGACGGGCAAGCGCGTGAACTGATCGGTCATCCCGGCGAATGCCGGGATCAATAGCCTCCGAGTTTTCGGATGAAGCTATGGCCGCGCCGGAGTGATGCGACGTCTACAGGGGTTATGGATCCCGGCGTGCGCCGGGATGACATGCAAAAACATTGGTCGATCAACGAACCAATATAACAGGGAGAAGACGCAAGATGACTGGATTTACCCCGGATCGCCGATCTCTGCTCAAGGGCGGCGCGGTCACGCTGGCCGCGGCGGCGACCATGTCGGCCGACCAGCTGCTGGGCTATGCCAAGGCATGGGCGCAGGCCTCGCAGTGGAAGCCGGAAGCCGGCGCCAAGATCAACCTGCTGCGCTGGAAGCGCTTCGTCGAGGCCGAAGACGCCGCCTTCATGAAGATCGTCGATGCCTTCTCCAAGGCCACCGGCGTCACCATCACCGTGTCGAACGAATCCTATGACGACATTCAGCCCAAGGCATCGGTCGCGGCGAATACCGGGCAGGGCCTCGACATGGTGTGGGGCCTGTATTCGCTGCCCTTCCTGTTCCCGACCAAGTGCCTCGACGTCACCGATGTCGCCACCTATCTCGGCAACAAGAATGGCGGCTGGGCGGAATCCGGCAAGCAATACGGCATGTATAACGGCAAGTGGATCGGCCTGCCGGTGGCGGCCACCGGCGGTCTGGTGAATTACCGCGTTGCTGCGGCCGAGAAGGCTGGCCACAAGACCTTCCCGGAAGATCTCGCCGGCTTCCAGGATCTGGTGAAAGGCATGAACAAGAACGGTACCCCGGCAGGCATGGCGCTCGGCCACGCCTCGGGCGACGCCAATGGCTGGGTGCATTGGGCACTGTGGGCCCATGGCGGCAAGCTGATCGACAAGAACAACAAGGTGACGATCAATTCGCCGGAAACCGCGAAGTCGCTGGAATATGTGAAGTCGCTCTATGACAACTTCATTCCCGGCACCGCGTCGTGGAACGACTCGTCGAACAACAAGGCCTTCCTCGCCGGTCAGCTGCATCTGACCACCAACGGCATCTCGGTCTATGTGACCGCGAAGAAGGAGGCCCCGCAGATCGCCGAGGACATGAACCACGCCCATCTGCCCAAGGGCCTGGACGGCAAGCGCCGCGAGCTGCATCTCGGCTTCCCCGTGCTGATCTTCACCTTCACCAAGTTCCCGCAGGCCTGCAAGGCGTTTGCGGCGTTCATGATGGAGCCGGAGCAGTTCAATCCGTGGGTGGAATCGGCCCAGGGCTATCTGTCGCCGTTCCAGCTCGCTTTCGAGAAGAATCCGATCTGGACCGCCGATCCCAAGAACACGCCGTATCGCGACGTCGCCTCCACCGCGACGACCCCGGCCGGCGAGGCGCAGATGAGCGAGAACGCGGCGGCGGCGATTGCCGACTTCGTCGTCGTCGACATGTACGCCAATTACTGTACGGGCCGCGAAGACGTGAAGACCGCGATGGCGTCCGCCGAGCGGGCGGCAAAGCGCATCTTCCGTTGATCGCAGCTGGCCGGCGCGGAGCGACCCGCGCCGGTCACTTTCCAGAGCTGGCGGCAAGCCGGCCTGACCAATGATGGGAATGGGAATGCCAGAGATCGACTACAAAACCATTTTGCCTGAAGGCTGGAGCCGGCCGCGCGGCTTTGCGCATGCGGTGGTCTCGGGCGGCACGCGCAGCGTCCGCATCTCCGGGCAGCTCGGGAAGAAGGACGGGCAAGGCGAAGTGTCCGCGTCCTCGGATTTCGGCACGCAATGGCGCTACGCCATGGAAAACCTCGTCACCGTGCTGAAGGCGGCCGGCGGCGAGCCGAAGCAGATCGTGATGCTGCGCGCCTATGTCACCGATATCGAGGCATTCAAGTCCTCGGGGGCCGCCATCGGCGAGGCCTGGGGCGCGACTCTCGGCAAGCATTTCCCGGCGATGACGCTGGTGCAGGTCTCCGCCCTGATCGATCCGCATGCGCGGGTGGAGATCGAGGGCGAGGCGATCCTGCCGTAACAATTCGACTGGAGCTTATCTTGCGATGACGACGATCCAGACATCGATGCCGGTGGGGAAGGTGATCCCCAAAACCTCGGCTTGGGACCGGTTGCGGGTGAACCGCAACTGGCTGGCGCTGTGGTTCATGCTGCCGGCCGCTGCCTTCCTGCTGCTGTTTCTCGCCTATCCGCTGTTTCTCGGCGTCTGGATGAGCTTTACCGACGACCGCATCGGTCGCGGTGGCGTCTTTGTCGGGCTTGAGAACTACGAGTGGTTGCGCGACGACTCGATCTTCTGGCTCTCGGTCTTCAACACGCTGCTCTATACGATCGTCGCCTCCGCCATCAAATTTGCCGTCGGCCTGTATCTGGCGCTGCTCTTGAACCGGCACATGCCGTTCAAGGCGCTGATCCGTGCCGCGGTGCTGATTCCGTTCATCGTGCCCACGGTGCTGTCCGCCATTGCGTTCTGGTGGATCTACGACTCGCAGTTCTCGATCATCTCCTGGTCGCTGATCAAGCTGGGGATCATCGACAGCAACATCAACTTCCTCGGCGACAGCGCCTGGGCGCGCGCCAGCGTGATCTTCGCCAATATCTGGCGCGGCGTGCCCTTCGTCGCCATCACGCTGCTGGCCGGCCTGCAGACCGTGTCGCCCTCGCTCTATGAAGCCGCGGTGCTGGACGGCGCCACCTCATGGCAGCGCTTCCGCTACATCACCTATCCGCTGCTGACGCCGATCATCGCCGTGGTGATGACCTTCTCGGTGCTGTTCACCTTCACCGACTTCCAGCTGATCTGGGCACTGACCCGCGGCGGTCCCGTCAATGCCACGCATCTGATGGCGACGCTGAGCTATCAGCGCGGCATTCTCTCGGGCCGTCTCGGCGAGGGCGCGGCCATCGCCACCGCCATGATCCCGTTCCTTCTGGCAGCCATCGCCATTTCCTGGTTCGGCATGCAACGCCGCAAGTGGCAGCAAGGTACTGACAATGACTGAAGCCGTCGCCGACACCGCGCGCACCGCGCCACTGAAGCTGGACAAGGACGACTCGACCGAAGGCATGGCCTATCTGGAGTCGCTGCCCCGTCGCATCGTCACGCTGTACATCCCGCTGTTCATCATCGTGGTGATCCTGCTGTTCCCGTTCTACTGGATGGCGCTCACCTCGATCAAACCGGATGAGCAGCTGATCGACATGGAGCGGTTCAATCCGTTCTGGGTGATCAAGCCGACCTTCAAGCACATCCAGAAACTGCTGTTCGAGACAAATTATCCACAATGGCTCTGGAATACGATGTATGTGGCGGCGGCATCGACCTTCCTGTCGATCATCGCCAGCGTGCTCGCCGCCTATGCCATCGTGCGGCTGCGCTTCCGCGGTGCGGAGACGGTCGGCGCGGCGATCTTCATGGCCTATCTCGTGCCGCCGTCGATCCTGTTCATTCCGCTGGCGTCGGTGATCCAGGCCTATGGCCTGTTCGACTCGCCGCTGTCGCTGATCCTGGTCTATCCGACGCTGCTGATCCCGTTCTCGACCTGGCTGCTGATGGGTTATTTCAAGACCATCCCGTTCGAGCTGGAAGAGTGCGCTTTGATTGACGGCGCCTCGCGCTGGCAGATCCTGGTCAAGATCATCATCCCGCTGGCGGTGCCCGGCCTGATCTCGGCTTTCATCTTCTCCTTCACGCTGTGCTGGAACGAGTTCATCTACGCGCTGACCTTCCTGCAATCGACCCAGAACAAGACGGTGCCGGTGGCCATCGTCAACGAGTTCGTCGATGGCGACATCTACAAATGGGGCTCGCTGATGGCCGGCGCATTGGTCGGCTCATTGCCGCTGGTGATCCTGTATGCGTTCTTCGTTGAGCACTATGTGTCGGCGATGACGGGCGCGGTGAAGGAGTAGGGCCGCGCACTGTCATTCCGGGGCGCTCGCCGCAGGCGAGCGAACCCGGAACCTCGACATAGCAAGTACTCCGGACAAACACTCCGGGATTCCGGGTTCGCGCTGCGCGCGCCCCGGAATGACAGCCAAGATCAAGAAAAGGAAACACCCCTTGCACATCCTCATTCTCGGCGCCGCCGGCATGGTCGGCCGCAAGCTCACCGACAAGCTCGTGGCCGATGGCCGGCTCGGCAACAAGGAGATCACCCGCCTGACGCTGCAGGACGTGGTGGCCCCCGCGAAGCCGGCAACGTCGATCCCGACCGAAACCGTCACCTCGGATTTCTCCGACCCCAAGGCGGCGCCGGCGCTGATCGCAGGCAAACCCGACGTCATCTTCCATCTCGCCGCCATCGTGTCGGGCGAGGCCGAGGCCGATTTCGACAAGGGCTATCGCATCAATCTCGACGGCACGCGCTATCTGATCGATGCCATCCGCGCCGTTGGCGGCGGCTACAAGCCGCGGCTGGTGTTCACGTCCTCCATCGCCGTGTTCGGCGCCCCGTTCCCGGACAAGATCGGCGACGAATTCATCCACACGCCGCTGACTTCCTACGGCACCCAGAAATCGATCTGCGAAATGCTGATCGCCGACTACACCCGCAAGGGCCTGCTGGATGGCATCGGCATCCGCCTGCCGACCATCTGCGTGCGCCCGGGCGCGCCGAACAAGGCGGCGTCGGGCTTCTTCTCCAACATCATCCGCGAGCCGCTGGCCGGCAAGGAGGCGATCCTGCCGGTGTCCGAGGATGTCCGCCACTGGGTGGCGTCGCCGCGCTCGGCGACGGGCTTCCTCGTCCATGCCGGCAGCATGGATCTCGACGCCATGGGCCCGCGGCGCAATCTCTCGATGCCTGGCATGTCCGTCACCGTCGGCGAGCAGATCGCGGCGCTGGAGCGGGTCGCCGGCAAGAAGGTGGTCGGCCGCATCAAGCGCGAGAGTGATCCGACCATTGCCGGCATCGTCTCCGGCTGGCCGCGCGATTTCGACACCGCGCGCGCGCTGAAGCTCGGCTTCACCACGGACGAGAAGTCCTTCGACGACATCATCCGCATCCATATCCAGGATGAACTCGGCGGCAAGTTCGTCGAATGAGGCCCTGATGCGGATCGCCAGCATCGGCGAATGCATGATCGAGCTGCGTCAGCTGCCCAATGGACACCTGACGCGGTCCTTCGGTGGCGACACGCTCAACACCGCCGTCTATCTGGCGCGGCTCGGCGCCAGCGTGGACTACGTCACGGCGCTCGGGGACGATCCGCTCAGCGACGAGATGATCGCCGGCTGGCGGAACGAGGGGATCGGCACTGACCGCGTGCTGCGCCTGAAGGGCAAGCTGCCCGGCCTCTACATGATCGAGACCAATGCCGCCGGCGAACGTCGTTTCTATCACTGGCGCGATGCATCGGCGGTGCGCGGGCTGATGAACCTGCCGGAGACGGAGGCGCTGCTGGGTTCGCTCGCGGGCTACGACCTGATCTATCTCTCCGCCATCACGCTGTCGCTGTTCGATGTCGCGGGACGGGAGCGCCTGACTGCAGCACTTCGACGCTGCCGCGCCGGCGGTGTCCGCGTGGCCTTCGATACCAATTTTCGCGCCCGCGGCTGGCCCGATCTCGATCTCGCACGTGAGGCGTTCGCGCAGGCCTTTGCCGCGTCGGATATCGTGCTGGCGTCGGTGGAAGACCTGTCCGCGCTTTATCCGGATGACGGGGAGGGCGCCTTGCTCGATCGGATCGATGCGGGTGAGATCGTGCTGAAGCGCGAGACGCCAGGGAGTATCGTGCGCGAGAAGGGCAACGCGACACGCGTCGAGGCACAGCCGGTGACCGGAACGGTCGTCGATACGACAGCCGCCGGAGACAGTTTTGCCGCGGCCTATCTTCATGCGCGGCTGAGCGGCAGTGAGCCGATCACCGCTGCAAAGGCCGGTCATCATCTCGCCGGCACCGTCGTCTGCCATCCCGGCGCGATCATTCCGCGCGCGGCAATGCCTGACATGAAAGCGCAACCATCATGACCGATATCGCCAGGCGCCAGAACGACCTGCGCAAGATGCTGATCGCAGCTAAAGTCGTTCCCGTGCTCACGATCGAGCGTGTCTCCGATGCCGTGCCGCTTGCCCGGGCGCTGGTCGCTGGCGGCGTGCGTACATTGGAGATCACGCTGCGTACGGCCGCAGCCATCGAGGCGGCGAAGGCCGTGATGGCCGAAGTGCCCGATGCCATCGTCGGCATCGGCACGGTGCTCTCTGCGGCCGATTTCGCGCAGGCCGAAAAGCTCGGTGCGCGTTTCACCGTCAGCCCCGGTGCCACGCCGGCTTTGCTCGAAACCGCCGCCAAGAGCGATATGCCTTTGCTGCCCGGTGTCGCCTCTGCCTCTGACATCATGCAGGCGCGCGACCACGGTTTCGACACGCTCAAATTCTTTCCCGCCGAGCAGGCTGGCGGCCGCGCGATGTTGCGGGCGTGGGCGGGGCCGTTTCCCGACCTGCGCGTGTGTCCGACCGGCGGCATTACCGAGGCGAATGCGGCAGAATGGCTCAGCGAGCCCTCGGTGCTGGCGGTCGGCGGTTCCTGGATATGTCAAGCATCATATATAAAAGCCGCCGACTGGGCGGGCATAACGGCCATGTGCGTGCGGACGATGAAAAGCCTGTCACCGGGCTGAAGCCGCGCTATATCTATCGCAACTGCGAAATCGAAACCGGGAGAACGACCATGACTGCCAGCATCGTTGGATGGGCGCATATGCCCTTCGGGAAATTCGACGCCGAGACCGTGGAAAGCATGGTGGTTCGCGTCGCCACCGAGGCGATGGCTGACGCCGGCATCTCGGCGTCCGATGTCGATGAAATCGTGCTCGGGCATTTCAATGCCGGCTTCTCGCCGCAGGATTTTACAGCCTCGCTGGTGCTGCAGGCCGACCCCGCACTGCGCTTCAAGCCCGCCACCCGTGTCGAGAATGCCTGCGCCACCGGTTCCGCTGCCGTGCATGCGGGCATCAAGTCGATCGCGGCCGGCACCGCAAAAGTGGTGCTGGTGGTCGGCGTCGAGCAGATGACGAAGACGCCGGGGCCGGAGATCGGCAAGAACCTGCTGCGCGCCTCGTACCTGCCGGAAGACGGCGAAACCCCGGCGGGCTTTGCCGGCGTGTTCGGCGGCATCGCGCAAAAATACTTCCAGAAATATGGCGACCAGTCCGACGCGCTGGCGCTGATCGCGGCGAAGAACCACGCCAATGGCGTCCACAATCCCTATGCGCAGATGCGCAAGGATTTTGGTTTTGAGTTCTGCCGCTCCGAAAGCGACAAGAACCCGTTCGTCGCGGGGCCGCTGAAGCGCACCGATTGCTCGCTGGTGTCGGACGGCGCTGCCGCGCTGGTGCTGACTGATGCCGAGACCGCCAAGACCATGGGCAAGGCCGTCAACATCAAGGCCACGGGCCATGCGCAGGATTTCCTGCCGATGTCGAAGCGCGACATCCTCGAATTCGAAGGCTGCACGGTCGCATGGCAGAAGGCGCTCAAGACCGCAGGCGTCGAGCTCGGCGATCTCTCCTTCGTCGAGACCCATGACTGCTTCACCGTGGCGGAACTGATCGAATATGAAGCCATGGGCCTGACGCCGCGCGGGCAGGGCGCACGCGCCATCAAGGAAGGCTGGGTGCAGAAGGACGGCAAGCTGCCGGTCAATCCGTCCGGCGGTCTCAAGGCCAAGGGGCATCCGATCGGCGCCACCGGCGTTTCCATGCATGTGCTGAGCGCGATGCAGCTGCTGGGCCAGGCGCCCGAGGGCATGCAGATCAAGAACGCAAAGCTCGCCGGCATTTTCAATATGGGCGGCGCCGCGGTGGCGAATTACGTTTCGATCCTCGAGCCCGCGAAGTAACGCGGGTTTTGCGGAGATGAATGTCGCACAATGGCTGGCGGCGTCGGCGCGTGTGCATCCGCAGGCGCCGGCGCTGCTGAGCGGCACCACGGTCAAGGCTGACTACGCCACCTTCGCGCACCGTGCCGCGGCGATCGGTGCGGGGCTGGTGCGCGATTACGGCATCGCGCCCGGCGATCGCGTGGCGCTGTTCGCGTCGAACTGTACACAATATCTCGAATGCCTGTATGCGGTGTGGTGGATCGGCGGCGTCGTCATTCCCATCAATGCCAAGCTGCATGGCCGCGAGGCGGCGTGGATCTGCGACAATGCCGGCGCTCGGCTGGCCATTGTTGATGGAGACAGCCACGACGCGCTCGTTGCGGTGAAGGAAGATCTGCCGACGGCGATGCAGATGCTCTCGGTGGAGAGCGAGACGTTTTCCGAACTCCAGCATGGCGAGCCTGCGTCACACGTGCCGCTCGAGCGCGACGACCATGATCTCGCCTGGCTGTTCTACACCTCCGGCACCACCGGCCGGCCGAAGGGCGTGATGCTCAGCCACGGCAATCTGGTCGCCATGTCCATGTGCTATCTCGCCGATGTCGATCCCGTGCATCAGAAGGATGCTATCCTCTATGCGGCGCCGATCTCCCATGGCGCCGGGCTGTATAATTTCATCCATGTCCGCATGGCCGCGCGCCACGTCGTGCCTGAGAGCCAGGGTTTCGAGCCCGACGAAGTGCTCGATCTCGGCAAATCACTCGGCGATGTCGCGATGTTTGCGGCACCCACCATGGTGCGCCGCCTCGTCGATGCCGCGAAGAAGCGCGGCGAGGCTGGCGAGGGCATCCGCACCATCGTCTATGGCGGCGGGCCGATGTATCTCGCCGATATCCGCGATGCCATCAGCGTGATGGGGCAGCGCTTCGTGCAGATCTACGGCCAGGGTGAATCGCCCATGACCATCACCTCGCTGCCGCGCGCGTTTCATGCGGATATCGATCATCCGCGCTATCTCGAACGGCTGGCCTCGGTGGGGCCCGCGCAGAGCGTGATGTCGGTGCGGATCACCGACAGCGACGGCAAGGTGCTGCCGGTGGGCGAGACCGGTGAGGTCGAGGCCAAGGGACCGGCGGTCATGCTCGGCTACTGGAACAACGACAAGGCCAACAGCGAGACGCTGAAAGACGGCTGGCTGCGCACCGGCGATGTCGGCCGGCTCGATGAGGACGGTTTCCTCACGCTGTCGGACCGCTCGAAGGACGTGATCATCTCCGGCGGCACGAATATCTATCCGCGCGAAGTGGAAGAGGCGCTGCTGACGCATCCCGCCGTGCGGGAAGTCTCGGCGATCGGCGTCGCCGAACCAGATTGGGGCGAGGTGGTGGTCGCCTGCGTGGTGCTGGAGGAAGGCGCTGCGGCGGATGATGCCGCGCTGGACGCGCATTGTCTCGCCCATATCGCCCGTTTCAAGCGGCCGAAGCGCTATGTCTATCTGGAGGCGCTGCCGAAGAACAATTACGGCAAGGTGCTGAAGACCGAGTTGCGGGAGATGATGCGGAAGTAACTCCCTTGTCGTCACCCGGCTTGACCGGGTGACCCAGTAGACACCATCGCTCCTGAGTTTACTGGATCGCCCGGTCAAGCCGGGCGATGACAGTGCGAGTTGCCCCATCCTCCCGCGCATAAGGCTCCGCGCCCAGCGCCCTTGCTCCGGCAAACCCGCTGCCGTTAAACCGTTCCCCAATCACACGCTTTTCGGGAGCAGACGGCTTTGGCGGGACCACTTCACGGGATCAAGATCATCGACATGACCTCGGTGATGATGGGGCCATTCTGCACCCAGACGCTGGGCGACTATGGCGCCGATGTCATCAAGGTGGAGTCCCCCGATGGCGACGTGGTCCGCTCCATCGGGCCGATGCGCAATCCCGGCATGGGCCCGATCTTCCTCAATACAAACCGCAGCAAGCGCTGCGTCTGCATCGACCTGAAGAAGGAAGAGGGGCGTGCGGCGCTGCTCAAGCTGGTCGAGAGCGCCGATGTGCTGGTCTACAATGTTCGCCCGGCGGCGATGGCCCGGCTCAATCTCGGTTATGACGTCCTGGCCAAGATCAATCCGCGCCTCGTCTATGCCGGTGTGTTCGGCTTCAGCCAGGCGGGGCCCTATGCGGCGAAGCCCGCTTATGACGACCTGATCCAGGGCGCGACCTCGCTGCCGGCGCTCAATGCAAAAATCTCATCGGACGGCATTCCGCGCTATGTGCCCAATGCGCTGGTCGATCGCATTGTCGGTCTCACCGCGGCGTCGGCCATTCTCGCCAGCGTCATTCATCGCAACACCACGGGCGAGGGCCAGCGCGTCGATATCCCGATGTTCGAGACCATGGCCGCCTTCATGATGGGCGACCATATGGGCGGTCTCACTTACGATCCGCCGCTCGACAAGGGCGGCTATGGCCGTCACCTGTCGCCGGATCGCCGGCCGTACCAGACCTCCGACGGCTATATCTGCGCCATGGTCTATAACGACAAGCAGTGGAAGAGCTTCCTCAAGCATGTCGGCCGCGAGGAGCTGTTCGACGATCCGCGCTTCGCCACCTTCCCGCAGCGCATCCAGCATATCGACACGGTGAATGCCGAATTGTCGCGCATCTTCACCACCAAGACGACGGC
>NZ_JBIISY010000070.1:0-27342 GCF_044340795.1 Tardiphaga sp. | reverse complement strand
GGCACATGGTATATCGACCGCGGTGATCGCGCGGCAGCCGTCAAGGCGCTGCAGGCGGGGCTCGATGCGGGCATGAGCCATATCGACACCGCCGAAATGTATGACGATGCCGAACTCGTGGTCGCGGACGCCATCGCTGACCGCCGCGATCAGGTGTTTCTCGTGTCCAAGGTGTTGCCGGGCAACGCATCGCGCAAAGGCGCGGTTGCCGCCTGCGAGCGTTCACTGAAGCGGCTGAAAACCGAGCGCCTCGATTGCTACCTGCTGCATTGGCGCGGGCAGGTTCCGCTGGCGGAAACGGTCGCAGCTTTCGAGGAGCTCAAGGCCGCCGGTAAGATCGCGTCCTGGGGCGTCAGTAATTTCGATGCCGACGATCTCAACGAATTGTCGCGGGTGGTGGGCAAAGGCGCTATCGCCTGTAACCAGGTCCTTTATCATCTGCAGGAGCGCGCCATCGAGCACCGCGTGATCCCCTGGTGCGAGCGCCATGGCGTCGCCGTGGTGGCCTATTCGCCTTTCGGTCATAATGACTTTCCGTCACCGCGCTCGCCGGGCGGCAAGGCGCTGGAGCAGATCGCCGCGGCCCACGGCACGTCACCGCGGCAGGTGGCGCTGGCGTTCCTGACCCGGCAGCCGGCCATTTTCGCCATCCCGAAAGCGGCCTCCGTCACCCATGCGGGCGACAATGCGGCGGCCGGAGATCTCGTGCTCAGCGAGAGCGAGATCGCTGAGATCGACAGGGCTTTCCCGCGCGGTCGAGAGCCGTCCAGCCTGCCGATGCTGTGACGCTGCGCGTGCTGCAGTGCATGATTGCGCGGGGCTGATCGCGCAGCCTCGTCTCTTGCATATCGCGGTCCTGTTATCGGAGGTTGTCCCGGGCGTGCGAACCGCGTTTGGTGGAGAAAGATTCGGCCCGCACATTTCGCCGGGCCCAGACAGCCGGTTTTCCATCCGTGACCACTCATGTTCCGCCGCCGAAGGCCAGTGCCCGCGTGCCATCCGCCCAGGCATCGCGTCATGCCGACAAGCCTCTGTTCGGCCTGCTGCTGATCATCTGTTCGACCGCCTTCCTGGCTTCTTCCGACGTGATGGCGAAATATCTGGCGCGTGGCGGCATGCCGCCGGTGGAGATCGCCTGGATCCGCTTCACGGTCTTCCTGCTGATCATGCTGCCGATGGTGCTGGTGCCGTCGGGCGGCAGGGCGCTGCGCTCCAGCCGGCCGCTGCTGCAGGTCTTCCGCGGCCTCGGCCTGCTGGGCTCGTCGATCTTCTTCATTCTCGGCCTCAGCTTTCTGCCGATTGCCGAAGCGACCGCGACGGGCTTCATTTCGCCGCTCTTCGTCACTGGCCTGTCGGTGATCTTTCTCGGTGAGAAGGTCGGCCTGCGGCGCTGGAGCGCGACGCTCGTCGGCTTGATGGGCGTGCTGATCATCGTCCGCCCCGGCACCGCGGCATTCCAGCCGGCCGCGATCTTTCCGATCGTGTCGGCGCTCTGCTGGGCCTGTGCACTCGTCCTGACGCGCAAGATCAGCGGCGCCGATCGTCCGATCACCACCATGAGCTATGCAGCGATCGTCGGCTTCCTCGTGCTCAGTGTGTTCGTTCCGTTCTACTGGACCACGCCCACGCCTGCGCAGCTGACCATCGGCATCGCCATCGGCGTGCTGTCGACCGTCGGTCACTGGATCGTGGTGCTCGCCTTCCGTTATGCCGATGCCTCGGTGCTGGCCCCGTTTTCCTACGTGCAGCTGATGTGGGTGACGCTGCTCGGCTACTTCGTGTTCTCGGAAATTCCGGATGCATGGACGTTCACGGGGGCGGCGATCATCATTGCGTCCGGCGTCTACACGGCGCATCGCGAACGCGTGCGGCGCGCGAAAATTGCAGTGCCGCCCGAGCCCTATCCAACTTCGTGATGGACTCATAAATATCGCAACGCCTTAAACGGTAGTCGCATCCGTCTGTATGGCATCATCATCCGCAACGCGTGCGTGATGATACTCAGATTCAATTAGCTTCATTGCGGCTTAAGAATAAAGCTTGTTCCGCGCACGTTTGCCGCGTGTTTTAAGCAATAGGAACGCGAAAAGAGATATGATCCAATAGCCTTCAAAAGCGTTGGTATCGTTATGCTGAGAGTTTGGAATTGCATCGAGACGCAGCATGACTGGCGGCAGATTCTGCTGGCAGCGGTCGTTTGCTTTCTGACAAGCCTCGCAGCGGTCAATCTGTTCACACGCGCACGCACGGCATCACACGATACCCGTCTGGGGTGGCTGATCACGGCCGGTGTGGTTACAGGCTTCGGCACATGGGCCACGCATTTCATTGCGATGCTCGCGTACACGCCGGGCTTCGAACTGCATTACGATCTCATCATCACTGCGTGCTCGCTGGTGGCGGCTGCCGTGATGACCACGGCCGGCTTCGCCATCGCGCTGTTCCGCCGCAGCAAGCAGAACGCATTGATGGGTGGCGCAGTGATCGGCCTCGGCATCGCCTGCATGCACTACATGGGCATGGCGTCGCTGCGCATTCCGGCCATCATCGAGTGGATGCCTGATCTCGTCACCGCATCGATCGTCGGCGGCATGGTGCTCGGTGCGTTCGCCATGCTGGTGGCGCAGGAAGCAGACAAGCCGGCCAAACTGCTCGTCGCCGCGCTGTTGCTGACACTGGCGATCTGCGTGCATCACTTCGTCGCCATGGGGGCTATCAATCTCACCTACAAGGCAGGGATCGACGGCAATGAGAGCCTGCTGTCGCCGATCGAACTGTCGCTGGCCATTGCGGCCTTCACGGTCACGGTGGTCATTGCAGGCCTGGTCGTAGCGGTATCCGACCAACGTAGCCGCCGCAGCATGCGTCAGCGCAACAACCAGCTCGATGCAGCGCTGAACAATATGGGGCAGGGCCTGTGCATGTATGATGCGCGAGGCGGTCTCGAATTGTGGAACGACAGCTATGTACGGATGTATCGCATTGACCCGGAGAAGATGACGCTCGGCGCCACCATGGCCGAGGTGGTGGCGCTGCGCGGCGCATCCGGCATGCTGTTCATCGATCAGGACCGCTATGATGAGCAACTTCGCGCAGCGATCGCGGAGCGTAAGCCAGCCAGTCAAACGGCCGAGTTGCCGGATGGACGCACGATCCATGTGCGTTATCGCCCGATGGACATCGGCGGCTGGGTCGTGATCCATGCCGACATCACCGACCGCAAGCTGAGCGAAGCGCGGATCGTTCATCTGGCGCGCCATGATCCGATCACGGATTTGCCGAACCGCGTCGCTTTCAATGAGTATCTCGAACGGGTCTTCAGCGAGGCGTCGGCGGGACACGGCTCTTTCGCGGTGGTGCGGATCGATATCGATCGCTTTCGCGAAATCAACGAATTGTTCGGCCAGGCGATGGGCGATGCCGTGCTGGCCGAGATCGCCAGGCGCCTGACGGCGGCCAGCAACGGCGCATTTCTCGCGCGACCAAGTGGCGATATCTTCTCTATCGTTGCGCATCTCGGCGCCGACCCGCAAAGCGTAGACGATCTCTGCGCGCGGCTATCGGCGGTGCTCGACAATACATTGCTGATCGATCGGCAGAATGTCCGTGTTCGCTGTAGCATCGGCATTTCCGTCTATCCGCAGGATGGCGCGGACACCGAGGGCCTGATCGCCCATGCGGACCTTGCGCTTGATCGCGCCAAGGCCGAGGAGCGCGGCACGATCCGCTTCTTCGAGGCGGAGATGGATCATCAGATCCGCGAGAAGCGCCTGCTGCAACGCGACCTCGTCGTGGCTCTGGAGAACGAACAGTTCCAGCTGTATTTCCAGCCGCAGGCTGCTGCCGACGGCACCATCGTCGCATTCGAGGTTCTGTTGCGCTGGCGGCATCCGGAGCGCGGCATCGTCTCGCCGGCAGTGTTCATTCCGCTTGCGGAAGAGACCGGCCTGATCAGTGCCATCGATGCCTGGGTGTTGCGTGAAGCATGCCGCGAGGCTGCAACATGGCAGAATCCGCTCTCCATCGCGATCAATCTATCCCCCGTGGATTTCCGCTCCGGCGACGTGCCGGCGATGCTCGCCGCGGTGCTGGAAGAGACCGGGCTTGCGCCGGAGCGTGTCGAGATCGAGATCACAGAGGGCGTACTGATCGACGACTTTGCCGGCGCGATTGCGATCCTGCGCGATATCAAGGCGCTCGGTGTCCGTGTCGCCATGGACGACTTCGGCACCGGCTATTCGAGCCTCAGCTATCTGCAGGCATTCCCGTTCGACAAGATCAAGATCGACCAGACCTTCGTGATGAAGCTGGAAAGCAACCCGCAATCGGCGGCGATCGTGCACGCGATCATCGGTCTCGGCCGCTCGCTCAAATTGCCGGTGATTGCGGAGGGCGTCGAGACGGCTGCGCAATTGTCCTTCCTCGCTGCCGAAGGCTGCGCTGAAATTCAGGGCTTCCTGATTGGCCGTCCCTATCCGATCTCGCATTACCGCAAGGTCGTGACCATGGGAAAAGGTGACCGGCTCGCGGTCAAAAGGGCAAGTTGACCCGTAGCAGGGCGCCACCACGCGATTGTCCGTATTCTCTCCACTATCAATAATTCAACGGTACTCACGCGCGCATTCGTGATCGTTTGTGAGCTCGCGCATCAGTTGCCGAGTCCGATTTGAACAATACCTAGCTGAGGATTTCCCTCAGGCTCCGAAGTCTCGGCACGTCCCGTCACCCGACAGGCCCGTCTCATGGGCCCGGACTGCCGATCGTCCCTGCAGCCATGCGGGGAAAGGACTGAGAACCGGAGTTGTCTAATGACTGATATGTCGAAAGCGGGGGCAATCGCTATTTCGGCCTGCGAAGCAGATGAGTTTGCGGAGGTTCTGGCCGATGCCATGATCGCCACCGGACTAAAGGTCTTTCATCCACACCCGCTCCTTGCCGATCTCGTCGAGGATGTCTGGGATCTCGACATTCCCGACGGGAATGTTGCGCGACGACTGATCATCAGGATGCCGCCCAGCGCCTATGCATTCCTGTCGTTGCAATATCGCGTGCCGATCGTGTCGGACTGGACGTTCGGCATCGACGATATTCTGCAGTCGACGCAGCGTCACGTCGCGGTGAAGATGCAAACAGGGATCATCACCGCGCGCCCCGTGGGACCGCTCGGCGCGGTGATCATACGCATCAAGCCGGAAGCATCCGAGCGCGTCATCCGTGCGCCACTCTCGCACTTCCTCGATCAGAAAGTCGATCTGCACGAGATCCTGAGCAAGCAGGCTCTGGCGCAGATCGAGGGAGATCTCGCGGAAGCACCTCATGCCGAGGCGCGTTTTGCGCTTGTCGAGGATCTGCTGTTTCGCGAGATACGCCCATTGAGCCCGCGCACGCCCCTGATGCAGGCGGCGGCGCGTCTCCGTTTCGATCCGGCGCTGTCTATCCGGCAACTGGCGATGGAGCTCGATATCAGCGTGCGGCATCTGTCGCGCGGCTTCAAGGCGGCCTTCGGAACCGGCCCGAAGCAGTTCGCGCGGCTCGCCCGCGTCGAGAAAGCGGTGGCCGCACGACGCGATGGCCATCGCTGGTGTGACATCGCCCACGCCTGTGGTTTCGCGGACCAGGCACATCTGATCCATGATTTCCGGGCGATCATCGGCGCCGCGCCGGAAGAGATCTTCAGGCCGCCCTTGTTCAGGACATGGCGCGCCGAAGGAAAAATGAGGATCCGGCCGTTCTTCAACCTGTTCGTCGCCGGTTGATCCCATGCTGGTGTGTTTTCTGATCGTCGCGCTGATGGACTGGCTTGGTCCAGTGCACTGGTTCGACAAGAAGAACTGGCTGGCCGCCTGTCTGCGAAAGACGCGCAAGTGGAGAAATGGCTTCATGAAAGCAAAACTCGTATGTTTGCCGGGCGCGATTGTCACCGGCGCTCAGGATCTGCATTGGATCGAGGCCACGCCGGGCGATCTGATGGCGCTGCGGATTCACAGCCGCGACGTCGCTGGTGCCTTCACGGTGGTGGAAGCGCGCGTGATGCCGTTCAGTGGCCCGCCGCTGCATGTCCACAATGAGCGTGACGAGATTTTCGAAGTGCTCGAGGGACGGTTTCGTTTTCTCTGCGCCGGCGAAAGCTTCGATATCTCGGCGGGCACTACAGTCGTCGTCCCACGCGGCGTCGCCCACGCATGGGTCAATCTCGGATCGCGGCCGGCGCGCTTGCTGTTCTCTTTCGTGCCGGGCGGCATCGATGGCCTGTTCGAGGAGATCGGCCGCACCCCGCCGGATCAATGGGCTGCGCTGGCGGCGTTGCACGACACGGACATTGTCGGGCCGCCGCTCGTCGTCGAGGGGGCGACGGAGCCATGTCGGGCCTATCGCGGCCAGAACATCGCATTCCTGATGCCTCTGCCATAGTCAGACCGGCAGGGCGATCGAATACTTCACCTGGCTCAGTGCAAAGCTCGACTCGATGGACGCGATGCCATCGAGTCGGGTGAGCTTGTTCTTGAGGAAGGCCTCATAGGAGGCGAGATCGGCAGCGACGACGCGCAGCAGATAGTCGCGATTGCCGGTCATGAGATAGCATTCCAGCACCTCGTCCCATTTCGAGATCGCCTTGGCGAAGCGGTTCAGGTCTTCCTCTTTCTGCCGCACGAGCTTGATCGAGATGAAAACACTGACGGGAAGGCCGATCGCTTTCTGGTCCACCAGCGCCATATAGCCCGAGATCACACCGCGCTGTTCGAGCAGTTTCACCCGGCGATGGCAGGGCGAGATCGACAAGCCCACTTTGTCGGCCAGTTCCTGCATGGTGAGACGGCTGTCGATCTGCAGCGCGGCGAGGATCTTGCGGTCGATGGCATCCAGGGTTTGCACGGGGAGGGCTTGCATTGGAATAAATCCGTGGAACGGAGGCTCTGGCGACCTGTTTATCCCAATATCGAGCTGTCTGTCGCCATAAATTGAGAAAATCCGGAAATGGCCGATGGCTAGAATGGTCTCAATTCACGAACCGGATCAGCCGGCCATCCACGGGAGCCCACCATGTCGATCGATGACAGCCGCCTGCAGACGCTCACCGCGCTGGCCAAGAAGGCGCTCTGGCTTTCGTCATGGACCATTCACAACGCCAATCACATCCGGCCGAATACCGATGGTCTGAAGGTCGGCGGCCATCAGGCATCAAGCGCGTCGCTCGCGACGATCATGTCGGCGCTGTATTTCTCCGTGCTGAAGCCGGAGGATCGTGTCGCGGTGAAGCCGCATGCGTCGCCGATCTTCCATGCGATCCAGTATCTGTTCGGCAACCAGACGCGCGAAAAACTGGAAAACTTTCGCGGCTTCAAGGGGGCGCAGAGCTATCCGTCGCGCACCAAGGATGTCGATGACGTCGATTTCTCGACGGGTTCGGTCGGCCTCGGCGTCGCGCAGACGCTGTTCTCTTCACTGGTGCAGGATTACGTCTCCGCCCATGGCATGATCGGTGATCGCCGCGAGGGCCGCATGATCGCGCTGGTCGGCGATGCGGAGATGGATGAAGGCAATATCTTCGAGGCGCTGGTCGAAGGCTGGAAGCACGGGCTGCGCAATTGCTGGTGGATCATCGACTATAATCGGCAGAGCCTGGATGCGGTGGTGCGCGAGGGGCTGTGGGAGAAGTTTGAGTCCATGTTCCGCAATTTCGGCTGGGATGTGGTCATCGTGAAATATGGCCGGCTGATGGATGCGGCCTTTGCCGAGCCGGGCGGTCAGGCGCTGAAGACCTGGATCGACAACTGTCCGAACCAGCGCTACGCCGCGCTGTGTTTCCAGGGCGGCGCGGCCTTCCGCAAGCGCCTGCATGACGAGATCGGCGACCAGGGCGCGGTCACCGCACTGATCGACCGGCGCAGTGACGATGAACTGCTGGCGCTGATGTCCAATCTCGGCGGCCATGACATGGCGAGCATGCTCGAGGCGTTCGAAAAGATCGATCACGATCGGCCGGTCTGCTTCATCGCCTATACGATCAAGGGCGTCGGCCTGCCATTCCAGGGCCACAAGGATAATCACGCCGGCCTGATGACGCCAACGCAGATGGAGACGTGGCGCGAAAGCCAGAACATCCGGCCCGGTCATGAATGGGACAAGTTCGAGGGGCTGACGCAGGACAAGGCCACGCTGGAAGCGTTTTTGAAGCAGGTGCCGTTTGTGCAGCAGGGCCGCCGTCGTCTCGACGCGCCGACCATCGACGTGCCCGCGGCGCTTCAGTTCAAGCCGGCCGCCGAAATGTCCACCCAGCAGGGCTTCGGACTGATCCTCAACGAACTCGCACGCGGTGAGACCGAGCTTGCCTCGCGCATCGTCACGGCGTCACCGGATGTCACCGTCTCGACCAATCTCGGCGCCTGGGTCAATCGCCGCGGTCTGTTCGCCAAGGCGGAGAATGCCGACCTGTTCCGGCAGGAGAAGATCCCATCGACATTTGCGTGGGATTACTCGCCGAAGGGCCAGCATATGGAGCTGGGCATTGCGGAGATGAATCTCTTCATCATGCTATCGGCGCTCGGCCTGTCGCATTCGATCAACGGCGCGCGGTTGCTGCCGATCGCGACCCTGTATGATCCGTTCATCGAGCGTGGCCTCGATGCGCTGAACTATGCCTGCTATCAGGATGCGCGGTTCATGGTGGCGGCGACGCCGTCGGGGATCACACTGGCTCCGGAAGGCGGCGCGCATCAATCGATCGCAACGCCGCTGATCGGCATGGCGCAGGACGGGCTCTCGTCCTATGAGCCGGCTTTCGTCGACGAACTCGCCGTGATCATGCGCTGGGGCTTTGCGCATATGCAGCGCGAAGCAGGCGAGGGTGGCTCGGTCTATCTGCGGCTGTCGACGCGGACCATCGAGCAGCCGAAGCGCATCATGACGCCGGAGCTGCAGCAGCACATTGCCGACGGAGCGTATTGGCTGCGCGAGCCTGGCGACAATTGCGATCTGGTGATTGCCTATACGGGCACACTGGCGCCGGAAGCGATCGAGGCGACGGGCCTGCTCGGCGAGGGCCATCGCGATATCGGCCTGTTGGCGATCACCTCGGCGGATCGGTTGCACGCCGGCTGGACCGCGGCCCGTCGTGTCCGTCGCGAGCAACGCATGCCGCAGCAGAGCCATATCGAGAAACTGCTGAAGCCGTTGCCACGCGATTGCGGCATCGTCACGGTGCTCGACGGTCACCCGGCGACGCTTGCCTGGCTCGGCGCCGTGCATGGCCACCGGCTGGAAGCGCTCGGCGTCGAGCATTTCGGCCAGACCGGCACCATCGGCGATCTCTATCGCCATCACGGGATCGATGCGAATTCCATCATCGATGCGGCGGAAAGCCTGAGCCCGGCCGCCCCGGTGCGGCATCGGAAGATGGCGGTTTAGCTCGGAATGTAGGGTGGGCAAAGGCGCGCTGCGCCGTGCCCACCTTCGCGTCCACGGCTGGTGATGGTGGGCACGTTGCGCTTTGCCCACCCTACATGCTTCGGATTAGGCGTTCAAAACGCCTTGAACGTGATGATCGTATGGGTGTCCTGGATGCCGGGGAGCACCTGCACCTTCTCGTTCACGAAATGGCCGATGTCAGTGTCCTTGTCGACATAGAACTTCACCAGCAGGTCGTAATGGCCCGCGGTGGAATAGATTTCCGAGGCGATCTCGGCCTCCGCCAGCGCATTGGCCACGATATAGGACTGGCCGAGCTTGCACTTGATCTGGACAAAGAAAGGGATCATCGGGATTCTCCGAACATAGGCGTTTGGAGATCATCAAGCCCAAAACAGCCAGCGTGGCAAGGCCGCCGGGAACCGGCGGCCTCCACGTCGCGTCAGGCCGGTTGCAGGCCGAGCGCCTGCGCGGCCTCGAGCCAGACCGGCAGTTCCTTCTGATACAGAGCATTGGTCTCCTTGAAGCCGAGCGCCGGCTCCAGCGCCACGGTCTTGAGAACTTCCTTGATCTTCGGATCGCTGTTGGCCTGCACGAACAGCGCAGCCAGTTTGTCGACAATCGGCTGCGGCGTCGCTTTCGGCACGGCCCAGCCCGAGAAGCCGCTCACCGTGAAGAACTTCGACGTCGCGCCCTGTTCGGGCAGCGTCTTCACGTCGGGGATGGCGTCGACCTTCTTCGAATGCACGGCAAACACCACGCCGCGATTGCTCTGCAGCACCGATTGCGCGGCGGTGTAGCTGCCCATGGCAAAATCCAGCGAGCCGTCGGCAAGGCCGGTCCACATCGGGGATTCGCCACGGTAGTGGATGGGCTCGATCTTCAGGCCATACTGCTTGTTGAGCTCGTTGACGGTGAAATGTGGAGCCGAGCCGACGCTGTAGGTGCCGAAATTGACCTTGTCCTTCTTCTTCGCGAAAGCGACGAAATCCTCCAGCGACTTCACGCCCGAGGACGGGCTGGCGACCAGCAGCAGTCCGGCGCCGGGGACCACGCTGACCAGCGACAGGTCCTTGTCCATGTCGTAGCCGGGCGTCTTCAGCATCACCCGGTTCATCACGTAGGTGGTGGAGATGGAGCAGAGAATGGTGTGGCCATCAGGCTCGGCGCGGGCGACTTCCGCGGTGCCGATGGCACCGGATGCGCCGGCCTTGTTCTCGACAACGACGGTCTGCCCGATCTGCTTGCCGATGAACTCGCCAAACGAGCGCGCGAGGAGGTCGGTCTGTCCGCCGGCGGGGTAGCTGCACACCATGCGGATCTGCTTTGAGGGCCAGGCTCCCTGGGCCGAAGCGCCGCGCGCGATGAGCGGCATCGCCACGGCCGCCGAGCCGGCGGCAAGGAAATGGCGACGGTTGAAGTGGTTGGTCATTATTGTCTCCTCCTGGTTTTTTGCAGACGGTATCGCATTGCCCGCATGTGCGCCATGCACGACCGGCGGGACAGTTTGGCGCATCGCTCGCCAGGGTGTAGTCAACCAGAGTGGTTGCGCCTGCGCGGGTTGCTGCTCCGGCGGCGGTGGGCTACCACTGCGGAACAGCTTCCTGCTTGATTTGACGTGAGTTTTTCGATGCCAACGCCCGTTGCCCTGACCATTGCCGGCTCCGATTCCTCTGGCGGCGCCGGCATCCAGGCGGATCTCAAGACCTTCGCCGCCCTGGGCGTCTATGGCGCGTCGGTGCTGTCCGCACTGACCGCGCAGAACACCCGCGGCGTGACGGGCATCCATCAGGTGCCTGCGGATTTCGTGACGGCGCAGATCGATGAAGTCTTCGACGATCTCGCTGTCGGTGCTGTGAAGATCGGCATGGTGTCGCAGCGGGATATCATCGCGGCGATCGCCGAAGGGCTTGCGCGCTGGAAGCCTGCCCATGTGGTGTTCGATCCGGTGATGGTGGCAACCTCGGGCGATCGCCTGCTGGTGCCCGATGCCATCGAGGCGCTGCGCAGCATTCTCATTCCGCATGCTCACATCATCACGCCGAACATGCCGGAAGCGGCGGCGCTGCTCGACGAGGCCGTCGCGACCAATGAGCAGGAGATCGAGGACCAGGGCCGGCGGCTGCTCGGGCTCGGCTGCAAGGCGGTGTTGATCAAGGGGGGGCACGGCAACGGGCCGGAGAGCATCGACTACTTCATCACTTCAGATCAGGCGATCGCACTTCCCGCGCCGCGCGTCATCACCGTGAATACGCATGGTACCGGCTGCACGCTGTCATCGGCGATTGCTGCTGAACTGGCCAAGGGGCAGGAGCTGGAGGCAGCTGTACGCGCCGCCAAGGCTTATGTCACCGCGGCGATCGCTGCGGCCGACAGGTTCACGGTCGGGCACGGGCATGGGCCGGTGCATCATTTCCACAAGTACTATTGAAACTCAGGATCGTAGGGCGGATTAGCGAAGCGTAATCCGCCGGCCGGTCTCATGGCTGAAACTCCGCGGTGGATTACGGCTACGCCTCATCCGCCCTACGGCAAAGCCCAGCTACACACAGCCGCTGCGACACTCTGTCGTCGATCTGTCATCCCGCCTTGATATCAGCCGATCAGCACATGGGTTGTCCGATTCCATCGGACACGCTGGACGGAACCATCGATGACGACGCTGGATCTCGAGAAGTCCATTGTTGAAACGGCCTATGCCCGCTGGGCGCCGATCTATGATGCGGTCTGCGGCCCGGTGATGCTGAAGGGCCGGCGCGCTGCCGCGGAAGCGGCGCGCAATGTCGGCGGCAAGGTGCTCGAGGTCGGTGTCGGGACCGGCCTTTCCTTCGATGACTATGACCGCAGCACCGAGATTACCGGCATCGATCTCTCCGAGCCGATGCTCGCCAAGGCACGCGCCAAGATGGCGTCCGGGCGTTTTCCATGGGTCAAGGAAGTCCGCCAGATGGACGCCCATGCCATGGAGTTTGCGGACTCCACATTCGATTGCGTGGTCGCACAGTTCGTCATCACGCTGGTCGAAAATCCCGAGCAGGTGCTGTCCGAATGCCACCGTGTGGTGAAGCCGGGTGGGCGCATCATTCTCGTCAACCATCTCTATTCGGAGACCGGCTGGGCCGCGGCGCTGGAGCGCTGGGCGGCGGAGCGCACGCGCTCGCTCGGCCTGCGTCCGGAATTCCCGTTCGCGCGGCTGCAGGCGTGGTCGCAGGCGAATGCCGACAGCATTCTCGTCGAGCGCCGCAAGCTGCGGCCGTTCGGCATCTATACGCTCGTAACTTTCGAGAGAACCGCACCGGCGCTGGCGGCGTAACGTCATCGTCCGGTCATGCAAATCTGCTAGCCGCACGGCATGGAAAGAGACGCGATGAGTGAAGGCAACGAACACCGCTTTCGCACCTTGTTCATCTCCGACGTACATCTCGGAGCACGAGGCTCGCAGGCCGAAAAGCTGCTCGATTTCCTGCGCGTTCACGATGCAGACACGATCTATCTGGTCGGCGATATCGTCGATGGCTGGGCGCTGAAAGGTGGCTGGCACTGGCCGCAGTCGCATAACGACTTCGTCCAGAAGATGCTGCGCAAGGCCCGCAAGGGCGCCAAGATCGTCTATATCCCCGGCAATCACGACGAATTCCTGCGCAATTACTACGGCACGCATTTCGGCGGTATCGAGGTCGTCGAGACCGCGACCCATGAAGGCGTGGACGGCAAGAAGTATCTCGTCATCCATGGCGATATCTTCGATCTCGTGGTGCAGAACGCGCGCTGGCTCGCCCATCTCGGCGACAAGGCTTACGATTTCGCGATCCAGATGAACCGCCTGGTCAACATGTTCCGCCGCCTGTTCGGCTTCCCGTACTGGTCGCTGTCGAAATGGGCCAAGATGAAGGTGAAGAACGCGGTGAATTTCATCGGCGCCTTCGAGGCGACACTGGCCGGCGAGGCACGACGCCACGGCGCCGATGGCGTGATCTGCGGTCATATCCATTATGCCACCATCCGCGATGAGCACGGCATCCGCTACATGAATTGCGGCGACTGGGTGGAGAGCTGCACGGCACTGGTCGAACATGAAGACGGCCGGTTCGAAATCCTGACCTGGGCCGACGTGGCCAAGAAGGACGCGCCGCTGCCGGCGCTAGCCCCAGCAAAGGCCGCTTGATGCGCATCCTGGTCGCGACCGACGCCTGGCACCCGCAAGTCAACGGCGTCGTTCGCACGCTGACCATGATGGCGGACGCGGCAAAGTCGTTCGGCGTCGACGTGTCGTTCCTGACGCCCGAGACGTTCCACACATTCGGCATGCCGAGCTATCGCGATCTCCGCGTCGCCATCCCGCGTCGTCGGCAGATCGCGCGCATGATCGAGGCAGCGAAGCCCGACAATATCCATATCGCCACCGAAGGCCCTATCGGCTTTGCAGCGCGCGCTTACTGCCGCCGCCGCAACATCCCGTTCACGACGAGCTTTCACACCCGCTTTCCCGAATATATCTCGGCACGTTTTCCGATTCCGGAATCCTGGGTCTGGGCCGGCCTGCGCTGGTTTCATGGTGCCAGCTCCGCGGTGATGGCGGCGACGCCGGCGCTCGCCACTGAATTGCGCGATCGCGGTTTCAGGAATGTGGTGCTGTGGCCGCGTGGCGTCGATGGCCATCTGTTCCGTCCGCGCGCCATCGATCTTGGCTATGCGAAGCCGGTCTATCTCTCGGTCGGGCGTGTCGCCGTCGAGAAAAATCTCGAAGCCTTCCTCGCGCTCGATCTGCCGGGCACAAAAGTTGTCGTGGGCGATGGTCCGGCACGTTCGGAGCTGCAGGCCAAGTATCCGAAAGCAGTTTTCCTCGGCGCCCTGCAGGGCGAAGAACTGGCGGAAGTCTATTCCGGCGCCGACGTCTTCGTCTTCCCGAGCAAGACCGATACCTATGGCCTGGTACTGCTGGAAGCGCTTGCCAGCGGCGTGCCCGTGGCGGCGCTGCCGGTGACCGGCCCGAAGGACGTGATCGGCCCGGCGCCGGTCGGCGTGCTGTCGGATGATCTTCAGGCCGCCTGCCTGCAGGCGCTGGAAATCGATCGGCAGGCATGCCTCGATTTTGCGGCCAACCACACCTGGGAAGCGTCGGCGCGGGCGTTTGTCGCCAATATCAGCCATGTGCGCGCCGAATTGCAGTCCGAACCTGCCGCGCGAGCGCAACAGCCGCGCGTCGCGATCTGATCTGCACCACTTGTCCGTTGCGCGCTGCGCGCGCTAACCTGCGGGCATGACAAACACAGCCCTGCCGATCACCGCCGCCGATATCGATGCCGCTGCCCGGGTCATCGCGCCCTATGCCGTGCGCACGCCGCTGCTGCCTGTGCCCGCACTGGATGCGCTCACGGGCGGGCGCATTTTCGTCAAACCCGAAGTGCTGCAGCGGACCGGCTCGTTCAAATTTCGTGGTGCGTTCAACAAGCTGTCCTCGATCCCGCAGGCTGAGCGCGGCCGCGGCGTCGTCGCTTTCTCCTCCGGCAATCATGCGCAGGGCGTCGCTGCGGCAGCGCAGATCCTTGGCATGAAGGCGACCATCGTGATGCCGTCTGATGCGCCGGCCATGAAAGTGGCGCGCACCCGCGGCTATGGCGCCGAAGTCGTGCTCTATGATCGCGACAAGGAAGACCGCGAGGCCATCGCGCGAAAAATCTCAGGTGCCAGCGGCGCCACGGTGGTGCCACCCTATGACGACGTGTTCGTCATGGCCGGGCAGGGCACCGTGGGCCGCGAGATCGCCGAGGATCTGGCGGCGCTCGCCGTGGTGCCGGACATCGTCTCGGCGCAGGCGTCGGGCGGCGGCCTGATCGGCGGCATCGCTGTTGCCGTCAAGGCGCGTTTCTCGGATGCGTCGATCATCGTCGCCGAGCCTGCCGGCTATCACGATCACGAATTGTCGTTGAAGGCGGGCAAGCCCGTCGCCCATGGCAATCACGGCCGCACCATCTGCGATGCCCTGATGGCGCAGCAGCCCGGTGACATCACTTTCGCCGTCAACAAGCATCTGCTCGCGGGCGCCGTCAGCGCGACCGATCAGGAAGTGATGGAGGCGATGGCCTTTGCGTTTCGCGATCTGAAGCTGGTCGTCGAGCCCGGCGGCGCCGTGGCGCTGGCAGCTCTGCTCAAAGGCAAGATCGACGCGCGGGGCAAGACGGTGGTGATCGTGCTGTCCGGCGGCAATGTCGATGCGGAACTGTATAGCAAGGTGATCAGCGTTTGAGGAAAACGCGTTGCCGTAGGACAGATTAGGGTTTCGCCCAATCCGCCCTACGGCATAGACGACTGTGTCTTACGAAAAGAACGCGATCTTCTCGGCCTGGGTCATGCGGCGGATCGGGGCCAGCGGATCGGAGGCGGAGGCAGCAGGATTGCTGATCACGCCGTTGGCGATGAGCGCCGCGCCGAGTGAAGGCGCCGGTTCCGCTTGCGGCGGTTCTGGTGCCAGCGCTGCCTCGGCGATCTCGGCCAGCGTCATCTCTTCGGGGGCATGCGCTTGGTTGACCGGAGCCTGATATGCGGTCGGGCCCGGCATCGGTTCTGCAACGGGTTCGAACAGTTCGTCGGTCTCATCGAGATCGAGCGCGCCCATTTCCATGGCAACCGCATCGAGCACCGCGAGGTCTTCGGCCTCCTCGGCGTCGAAACTGATGTCGGCAGCAGTTTCCGTTTCGGGGATGAGCGAAGGCGTATGGGCCAGCGCCTCGGCCGCCTCGGCGAGTGCCTCTGCAGCGGCGAGAGCCTCCTCGACCGGGACCGGCGTGAAGGCCGGCTTTTGGACGGATATCGTCTCGCCAGGCGCCTCGGCGACAGGCTCGCTCGCGGGCGCCTTGAACAGTGGCGTCACCGAGGCCTCGCGCGGCTCGGATGCCGGTTCGGCGACCGGGGCGTCAGCCTGAACGGTCGGGGCAAGGCTCCCATCGGCCAGTGCCTCGATGCGCTCCATCAAGGCGTCGTAGCTGGCCAGCACGGCCTCCCGGCCGCTTTCGCGTGTCTGGGCCTGCACCGCCTCGTGGCCTGCCTCGATGGCTTTCACCTGCGTATCCAGCAGGTCGCAGATCCGCACATCGGCGCCGCATTCGCGCAGCGTCCAGGCGATCTCGCGCACAATACGGGCGCCATTGCGGGCGGCCGTCTGCATATCGCTGTCGTCGCCGCGCGGCAGCACATCAATGGCCGTGGCCTTGGCCTGACGCACGGCGGAGCGGATCGCGCCGAGTGCTGCGGTGAGGCTCAGACCCCGCGGCTGCTGCTTCTGGGCGGCGAGGTTGCCCTCAAGCCGCGATACGGCCTCGAGCAACAGGTTGGTATCGGCATTGCGGTTGCGCTTGGTGTATTCGGCCAGAAACCAGCGACCCCGCGCGGTCTCCATGAAGGCCTCGCGGATCGCCTCATAGTCGGCCTCGCCCGGCAGGTTGGGGCGGGCATTGATCGGCGACAGGGCAAATGCTTCTTCAGCCATCAGGTCAACTCGCAGCGCGCCTTCAGGCGCGATATGTCAGCATGGCAACGATCCCACGCGAATCGCAACCCGTCGAATGGTACCTGAAACCGCCCCCCATATCGCCCCGCCGGTGGCGCGCAAATTCGCGCAGCGACTGGCCATGTTCTACGGCACGGTGTTTGGCTCCAGTGGTTTTTATCTACCATTCTTTCCGGTCTGGCTGAAGGCGATCGGGATCGATCCGGCCTGGATTGGCATCATTCTCGCCGTGCCATCCACAACGCGTTTCACCACGCTGCCTTTCATCACTGCCTTTGCCGAGCGCCACCATGCGCTACGGCAGACCATGATCGTCTGTGCCTTCCTCTCCATGATCGGTTTGGCCGTGGTTGGTACGCTACGCGAACCGCTGGCGATCCTGGTGGTGTTCGCGCTGACGGCCGTCGTGTGGACACCGCTGACGGCACTGACCGACGGTTATGCGCTGAAGGGCGTCGTCCGCTTCGGCTTCAATTACGGGCCACTGAGGCTGTGGGGCTCGGCGGCTTTCGTGGTCGGCGCGCTCGCTTGTGGCCTGGTGGTGAACTGGCTCGATGGCGCGCAACTCATCTGGGTCATCGTCGGCGCAACGGTCCTGTCAGCGATCGTCAGTCTCGGCCTGCAGCCGCTCGGTGCGTCGGTGGGCGACGGGACTGTGTTGTCGAAGGCGAGCGCGCTGCTGCGTGATCCCGGCTTTCTGGCCATCGCCGGTGCGACGGCGCTGATCCAGGGCAGCCATGCCGGTTACTACACATTCGCTTCCATTACCTGGCAGGCGGCGGGCTATGACGGCCTGACCATTGCCGGCCTGTGGACACTCGGCGTGCTGGCGGAGATCGTGCTGTTCGCGCTGTCGCCGCGCATCACCTGGGCGCCGGCGACGCTGGTGATCCTCGGCGGCCTCGGCGCATTGCTGCGCTGGACGCTGACGGCGCAGACATTACCGCTGCCGGTCCTGGTGGTCGTGCAATTGCTGCATGGCGCGACCTATGGGCTGACGCAACTCGGCACCATGGGGCTGCTGCTGCAGCATGTCCCGCAACATGTCCTGGCGCGGGCCCAGGGCTATGTGGCCGCCTGTACCGGACTGGTGATGAGCAGCATGGCGGTGATGTCGGGCGCGGTTTATGCGCGTTACGGTGAGGGTGTGTACTACGTGATGGCAGCGCTTGGCTTCGCTGGCGCCTGCGTGATCTGGCTCGGGCGGAAGCACGTCAGCGAGAAACTGCGCGACGTCGCGTAGGACTGCCAGTCCGCCTTTGGAAACAGGTTACCCCCAAAGCTCCTTCTCCGGCGGATAGACCGTGCTGCCGTCATAGCGCAGTCCCCCGTCGCGGTCCCTGGCCAGCAACAGCGGCCCGTCCAGATCCACGAACCGTGCGCCCTGCGCAATCAGCATCGCCGCTGCCATGGCCAGCGAGGTCGCGACCATGCAGCCGACCATGATGTCGAGCCCCATCTTGCGCGCGGCATCCGCCATCTTCAGCGCTTCAGTGAGGCCGCCGGCCTTGTCGAGCTTGATGTTGATAGCGTCGTATCGGCCCGCCAGAGCCGGCAGCGAGGCGAGGTCGTGGACGCTTTCGTCGGCGCAGACCGGGATCGGCCGTTGCACATGCATCAGCGCCTCGTCATTTCCGGCGGGGAGTGGCTGTTCGATCAGCGTCACGCCGGCATGGTGGCAGGCGTCGAGATTGGCTTTGAGGTTCTCCGCCGTCCATCCCTCATTGGCATCGACGATCAGGGCGGCTTGCGGTGCGGCGCGGCGTACTGCCGCAATGCGCGCCATGTCGTCGTCGCTGCCGAGCTTGATCTTGAGCAGCGGTCGATGCGCCGCCTTGGCAGCGGCAGCCGCCATCGCGTCCGGCGTGCCGAGCGAGATCGTATAGGCCGTGGTGCAGGGGGCAGGCGCCGGCCGCTGCAAAAGGTCCCAGATGCGCAGCCCGCTTTCCTTGGCTTCGAGATCGAGCAGGGCGCAATCCACGGCATTGCGTGCAGCCCCGTGCGGCATGGCCGCCTGCAGGGCGTCGCGGCCAAGGCCTGCGGCAAATGCGGCCGCCATGGCCTGTATCGCGGCCAGCGTGGCTTCCGGCGTCTCGTTGTAGCGCGCATAGGGCACGCACTCGCCGCGACCGGTGTGGCCCCCGCGGCTGATCTCGGCCACCACCACAACGGCCTCCGTCTTGGCACCGCGGCTGATGGTGAAGGTTCCGGCAATGGGCCAGGTCTCGATGCGGGCGGTGAGTGTCGCAGGAAGCGGAGATGCAACGGACAAGCAGGCGTCCTTCGGGTTGAGTGGGTGCCGTGAACTTGATGTCGGTCTCTATAAGTTTAAGTGACCGGCGTGAACTTGTTTGCGACGTAATACAGTGCTTTCAAGAGTGGTCACAGGACACCGTTTGCAAGGCGTTAACCATAGCATCGTGTTGGTCCAATTGAGTTTCTCAAATCCGTATGGCGGCGTGTTAATACTTTGTTCATGTCTCGGTTGAACGTCCCCAAGGGCGCGCTGTGAGCGCTCCCACTCTCGAACAGGTTGCGAAGGGCGATGGCCTGGCGCTGTGCGCCGCCGGCGCCTGGACGTCTGCGTCTGCGCCATTGATGGAGAAGCTCGTTGCCGATGCCGAGAAGCTCAGTGGCAGCCGGCCCAATATCTCCATCGATGTCTCGCAGGTGGCCAAGCTCGATACGTTCGGTGCGTGGCTGATCGAGCGCCTGCGCCGCACGCTGACGGTCGGCGGGCAGGAAACCGAGATCGCCGGCCTGTCGGAAAACTATGCGAGCCTCGTCGACGAGGTCCGCAAGGTAAAGCCGCGGGCGGCGCCGGGACGCGGGCCGAACGGCATCGTGGTTGCGCTCGATGGCATCGGCCGCAATATCTATGGCGTCGGTGAGACGCTGCTGTCGCTGGTGGACATGATCGGCGCAGTGATCGCTGCCTGGTTCCGGATCTGGCTGCACCCGTCGCGCTTCCGGCTCACCTCCATGGTGCATCACCTGCAGCAGGTGTGCTGGAACGCGGTGCCGATCGTGGTGCTGATCACCTTCCTGATCGGCTGTATCGTCGCCCAGCAGGGCATCTTCCATTTCCGCAAGTTCGGCGCCGACGTGTTCGTCGTCGATATGCTCGGCATTCTGGTGCTGCGCGAACTCGGCGTCTTGCTGGTCGCCATCATGGTCGCCGGCCGTTCCGGCAGTGCCTATACGGCCGAGCTTGGCTCCATGAAAATGCGTGAGGAAATCGACGCGCTGCGCACCATGGGCTTCGATCCCGTCGAGGTGCTGATCCTGCCGCGCATGATGGCGCTGGTGCTGGCGATGCCGATCCTGGCCTTCCTCGGCGCCATGGCCGCGCTCTATGGCGGCGGACTGGTGGCCTGGATGTATGGCGGCGTCGATCCGTCGACGTTCCTGTCGCGCCTGCGCGAGGTGCTGTCGATCAATCACTTCGTCGTCGGCATGGCGAAGGCGCCCGTGATGGCGATGGTGATCGGCATCGTTGCCTGCGTCGAGGGCCTCGCGGTGAAGGGCAGTGCGGAATCGCTCGGCCAGCACACCACGGCATCCGTGGTGAAGGGCATCTTTTTCGTCATCGTGATGGATGGCGTATTCGCCATCTTCTTCGCATCGCTCGGGATCTGATCATGAGCCCGGCAGAATCCTATATCGCACCGGCCATGCGCGACGCCATCATCCGCGTGCGTGATCTCACCGTCGCCTTCGGCAGCCGCAAGGTGCTGGATGGTCTCAATCTCGATGTCGCGCGTGGTGAGATCCTAGGCTTCGTCGGCGCGTCCGGTGCCGGCAAGTCGGTGCTGATGCGCACCATCATCGGACTGGTGCCGAAAGTATCGGGCAAGATCGAGGTGTTCGGCACCGATCTCGACAGCAGCGAGAAGGAACGCCGCAATATCGAGCGTCGCTGGGGCATCCTGTTCCAGCATGGCGCGCTGTTCTCGTCGCTGAATGTGCGGCAGAACATCCAGTTTCCGGTGCGCGAATATCTAAAAGTGTCTCAGCGCCTGCTCGACGAGATCACCATGGCGAAGCTCGCAATGGTCGGCCTCAAGCCGGAAGTGGTGGAGCGCTTTCCGTCCGAACTGTCGGGCGGCATGATCAAGCGCGTGGCGCTGGCGCGGGCGCTCGCGCTCGATCCGGAGATCGTGTTTCTGGACGAGCCGACGTCGGGCCTCGATCCGATCGGCGCCGGCGATTTCGACGAACTGGTTCGCACGCTGCAGCGGACGCTCGGGCTCACCGTGTTCATGGTGACCCATGACCTCGACAGTCTGCACACCGCTTGTGACCGTATCGCCGTGCTTGGCAGCGGCAAGATCATCGCCCAGGGAACCATGGCCGACATGCAGGCCGCGACGCATCCCTGGCTACGTGAATATTTCCATGGCAAGCGCGCCCGCGCGGTCCTGGATCAACAAGCTTCGGCTTGAGTGGAGTTTGAGTAATGGAAACTCGGGCGAACTACGTCCTGATCGGAACCTTCACGCTGGCGGTGATCGCCGCGGCGATCGGCTTCGTGATGTGGTTTCAGAACCTGCATTCGGGCAAGCAGCGCACGCCGCTGCGCATCGTGTTCGAAGGCTCGGCCTCGGGCCTGCGCAATGGCGGCAATGTGAACTTCAACGGCATCCGCGTCGGTGAAGTCGTCTCGGTGAAACTCGACAATCCGCGCCGCGTGGTGGCGCTGGCGATGATCGATACCGTGGCGCCGATCCGCAAGGACACGCTGGCGGGCCTGGAATTCCAGGGCCTCACGGGCGTGGCAGCCATCGCGCTGAAGGGCGGCGCGCCCGATGCGCAGGATGTGCCGCTCGACAGCGACGGCGTGCCGGTGCTGACGGCCGATCCCGATGCGACCAAGGATATCGGCGAGGCCGTGCGCGCGACGCTGCAGAACGTCAACCGCCTGGTCAATGACAATCAGGAAGCGCTGAAGGGCGCGCTCAGCAATGTCGAGACCTTTACGGGCGTGCTGGCGCGCAATGCCGAGTCCATCGACGGCATCATGAAAAAGATCGACAGCATCATGGGCAAGGCCGATGGTGTCGTCGCCAAGACCGACAACATCATGCTCGGCCTCGATACCCTGGCCGGCGGCAAGGATGGTGGCGCGCTGACGGCGGCTGTGAAGTCGTTCCATGAGCTGACCGACAATCTCGACAAGCGCACCGGCCAGTTGATCATCGATGGCCGCCGCACTCTCGGCGATGCATCGCGCACGCTGAACGACGTCAGCCGGGCGGTGAACAATCTCGACCGCAACCCGACGCGTCTGCTGTTCGGCCCGAGCACCAGTTCGCAACAGGCGCCGCCTCCGCAGCAGCAACAGGCTCCGCCGCAGCAGCTACGACGGCGGTGATCTGTAACCCGGATGGAGCGGAAGCGTAATCCGGGAATCGGCGATATGCTGTTGCTCCGAATCCCGGATTGCGCTGCGCTCCATCCGGGCTACGAGGAGTTCAGCTATGTCCGACGACCATTTCACCATCAGCAATGGCAGCGTGATGGCCACCATCAAGGCCGATGGCGCCGAGCTGTGTTCGCTGAAGAATGCGGACGGGCATGAGGTGTTGTGGCAGGCGGGGCCGGAATGGCCGCGCCATGCGCCGATCCTGTTTCCCATCGTTGGCCGCCTCAAGGGCGATGTCCTCAAGCATCGCGGCAAGACCTATCCGATGACGCAGCACGGCTTTGCCCGCGACCAGCGCTTTGCCTGGACCGCGCGGGAGAAGACACTGTGCACGCTATCGCTGTCGGATAGCCCGGAGAGCAGGGCGAAATATCCGTTCGCCTTCCGGCTCGATGTCTCCTACGTCGTTGACGGCGACGAGCTGGTGATCGGCTATGCCATCACCAATATGGGCGATGACATGCTGCCCGCTTCGATCGGCGCTCATCCGGCGTTTCAATGGCCGCTGAAGTATGGTGTCGCGAAGGAAGCGCACAGCATTGTATTCGAGAAGCCCGAGCCCGCGCCGATCCGCCGGCTCGATGGCGGACTGTTGTTGCCGGAACCGGAGGCAACATCCGTGCAAGGCGACAAGCTTGCGCTATCGGAAGCGTTGTTCGCCAAGGACGCGATGATTTTCGATCAGATCGCCAGCCACTCACTGCGCTATCAGGCGCCGGGAGCGCCGACGATCACATTCGCCTGGGACGGCTTCCCACAACTCGGCATCTGGTCGAAGCCGTCGGGGGCAGCATTCCTCTGTATCGAGCCATGGCATGGCTATGCCAGCCCGGTGGATTTCGACGGTGAGTTCAGTGACAAGCCCGGCGTGATGCACATCGCGGCCGGAGAGACACGCAGCTTTACGCAGCGGATCGGGTTCGCGCAGTAAGGACTCTGGTCTTTCCCTCCCTCAAGCGTGGCGCAGCCACGCGCCGTGGGGAGGGTGGCCGCGCGTAGCGCGGACGGGTGGGGTGCTTCCCCAAGCTCCGACGTCACGTGGGGAGGGACCCCACCCCCGCCTATCGGCGGACCCTCCCCACTGCGCTTCGCTTGGGGGAGGGAGGCCCCATCAGCAGCGATCTTCTACATCCAAACAAAAAAGCGGTGGCATCGCTGCCTCCGCTTTTCGCGTTTCGGTTCTCGCCAGGTCTTATCCCAGCCGGCCCGCTGCATGGGCCAGCAGCGTGTAGACCAGACCGGTCTCCGAGGTCAGGTGCGCACGCAGCGCCGCCGGACCACGTTCGTCGCGGGCCACCTCGTCGAGCAGGCGCTCGAATTCGGTGATGTAGCGATCCACCGTGCCCTTGAAGGCGCGGTCGGCGCGATACTTGCGGGCCACTTCATCGAAGGCCTTCTGACCGGCCGGCGTGTAGAGGCGCTTGCTGAATGCCTTGCGCTCGCCGCGCTGGTAGCGGTCCCACATCTCGGCCGCGAGATTGCGGTCCATCAGGCGGCTGATGTCGAGCGACAGCGATTCCAGCGGATTGCTGGGAGCTGCCGGCTGCGATGCACGGGCACGCGGGGCTTCTTCCTCGTCCTCGGCGCGACCAAGCAGGTCGCTCAGCCAGCCATCGCCACGGCTTTCAGCGGCCGGAGCAACCGACGGCGCTTCGGTGCGACGCGACGGACTGCCGAAGTCTGCCGTTGGCAGGCTCGATGCGGTGCCGATCGGCGACGAACGGCGCGGTGGCTCGGCACGCGGTGCTTCAGCGCGCGGCGCCTCGGCACGTGTTTCCGCGCGGCTTGTGCCGACGACGGTGGCCATCACGGGCTCCGGTTCACGCTGCGGTGCGCTGCGGGTGGCGGTCGAGACGACATCCATGCCGCGGCCATGACGGGCGACGATGCGGTTCAGTTCGGCCAGCGCCTCGATCTGGTCGACGATCACCTTGCGCATCTGTGCGGTGCTCTCGGCGGCCTCCTGGGGCATCTCGAACACGCCGCGGCGGAGTTCCGTGCGGGTGCTTTCTAGCTCGTTCTGCATCTCGGCAGCCATTGCCTTCATGCTCACGACCATGGATGCGAACTTGTCCGCCGAGGCCTTGAACATGGCTTCCGCCTCGCGGGTGCCCTGCTGGTAGATCTCGGACATGGCGTCGGTGGTGGCGCGGCGCTCGTCTTCCGCCGCGCTGCGCACGGCTTCGAACTGCTTGCTGATGGCGGACGAGCCGGCACCGGCCGTCTCGGCAACCACGCGGGCGATGTCACGGGCACGTTCTTCAGCAGCCGCCAGCGACTCGTCGAGCAGGCTGGTGAAGCGGCTGAGGCGCGTATCGAGATCGGTGGTGCGGCTGTCGATGGTGGTGACCAGCGATTCCAGGGCCGCCTTCTTGTCGCCGACGGAGGTGAGGGTCGAGCGGTTGCTCTGTTCGACCAGGGCGGCGGCATCCACCAGCGCATGGCCATGGGCCTCGAACTGGGTGGAGAGCTCGCCGAGATCGCCCAGCGCCTTTTCCGACTTGGCGGTGAACAGGGTGAGCTGCTCTTCCAGCGTCTGGGTCGCGACGCCGTTGCGCGAGGTCACGTCGTTCATGGTGGCGACGAAGTCGGCCACGCGGGTGACGAGCGCGCGCTCCAGCGAGTTGAGGTTGTCGTGGGCGCCGGTGAGCACTTCCTGCAGCAGGATGTTGCCCTCACGCAGCCGCTCGAACAGGGCCACCGTATCGGTGCGCAGGATCTTGCTGGTCTCCTGCATTTCGGTGACCGCGGTGATCGACACCTGGCGCGACTGCTCGATGGCCGAGCGCGACGAGGTTTCGAGATCCTTGAGCGACTTGTTGACCGCGCCGGCCGCGAGTTCGCCGGCCGCAGTGATGGCGCGCGCGACGTCGATGCCGGAGGTCGCCAGCGTCTGCGAGAAGGTCTGGCTGCGGCCTTCGATCGCCTTCAGGGCCTCCACCGTCACGCGGTCCATGTCGACCGTGAGCTGGTTGGTCTTCGAGCCGAGCGCATCGACCAGCGAGCCGCGCTTCGCGTCCACCATCTGCGACAGACGCTCGGTCTGCTGCTGCACATAGCCGACGAGTTCGTCGGTCTTTGCGCTCATGGTGGTGCCGAACGAGCCCGAGGTCGTGAACACCGAGCGTTCGATCTCCGACGAGGTGGTCTTGATGCGGTTGACGACTTCGTTGGCCGCCGCGATCAGTGCCTGCTGCGCGGTGACGGCGCTGGTCTTGATATTGTCGGTGGTGCTGACGGTGACCGTGGACAGCGAGCGCTCGATATCGACAGAGATCGACTTGATCTGCGACGCTGCGTCGGCCGACGAGGTGGTGAGCGAGGTCTGCACCTCGCGGGCGCTGTTGAGGATCGAGGACGCCGCATCGGCGCCGACGGCGGTGAGTGTGCGCTCCACGTCGGTGGCGAGGTTGCGGACCGTGGACGTGGTCTCGTTGGCAGCCGCGATCAGCGTCGACTGCGCCTCGCGGGCATTGGTGACGATGGCTTCGCTGGTCGCGCTGCTGGCGGCCACGATGCTGCGTTCCATGTCGGCGGCAAGCGTCTGTACATGGGTCGTCGCTTCCGAGGAGGCGAGGACCAGCGTGTTCTGCGCTTCGCGGGCGCCGGTGACGATCGAGCTCGCCGTGGTGGCGCCTGCGGCCGTGATGCTGCGCTCCACATCGGCGGCGAGGGTGCGCACCTGGTTGGCGGCTTCGGTCGAGGCTTCGATGAGCGAAGACTGCACGTTGCGGGTGGAAGCAAGGATGGATTCCGCGCTCGCATTGCCGGCGGCAACCAGCGTGCGCTCCACATCGGCGGCGAGCGAACGCACCTGCTGCGTCGCATCGGTCGAGGCGGTGACCAGCGTCGATTGCGCCGCGCGGGCACCGGACAGCACGGCGTCGGCGGTGGCGGTGCCTGCCGTCGTGAGCGTGCGCTCGATATCCGCCGACAGCGCCTGCATCTGCGAGGTGACGTCGGTCGAGGTCGAGACGAGAGTGCTCTGGGCGTCGCGTGCACCGGCCAGGATGGAGGCGGCGGTGGTCGAGCCGGCGCTGGTGAGTGTGCGCTCCACGTCGGCCGACAGCGTCTTGACCTGATCGGCCGCATCGCTCGATGCGGTGATGAGGGTGCTCTGCGCTTCACGGGCGCTGCTGATGATCGCACCGGCGGCATTGGTGCCGATGGCGGTCAGCGAGTTCTCGATATCGGTGGCGGTCAGGCGCAGCTGGGCGCCGACATCGGTCGAGACCGAGACGAGGGATTCCTGCGCGGCGCGGGCGCCGGCCTGGATCGTCTCGCTGGTATTGACCATGAGATTGGTGAGCGAGCGTTCGGCATCGTCCACATGGCCCTTGATGCCGACAGACAGTTCTTCGGCGCGCGCCATGAGCTGGTCGCTGGCGGTGCGGCCCGAGGTTTCGATGCGGCCGGCGACGGCCTCGATGCGCGAGCCCAGCAGCTCTTCGAACTGCTCGACGCGGTTTTCGATTTCGGTGGCGATGGCGCCGGCGCGGGTCTCGACACCCAGATGGATGGTCTGGAAGCGCGCGGTGATGTTGTCGGCGAGATTGTTGCTGCGATCGTCGATCGCCGCGGTGACACCGGCGATGCGGTGGTCGATGGCGGACACCGCCTGCACGGTGCCCTCGGTGAGGGAGGTCGTGAGGAACGACAGCCGGTCGTCGATGGAGTGGATCGCCTGAACGGCGCCATCGGTGAGCGAGTTGGTGAGATAGGTGAGGCGGGTGTCGATGGTCGCGACGGCGCGCGTGGTGCCCTCGGTCAGCGACGTGGTGAGATGCGTCAGGCGCGCATCGACGGTCTCGACGGCGCGGGTGGTGCCATCGGTCAGCGAGTTCGTGAGGTGGGTCAGGCGTGCATCGACCGTATCGACTGCGCGCTCGGCGCCGTCGGTGAGGGTCGTCTGCAGCGATTGCAGGCGTGCCTCGACGATCGCGGTGACCGACTGGGCCCGGTTGTCGAAGGTCTCTTCCAGACCCTTGAGGCGGTGATCGACGGT
>NZ_JBIISY010000069.1:0-27436 GCF_044340795.1 Tardiphaga sp. | reverse complement strand
AGTTCTCCATCGGTCATGATATGGGGCCACACCCCGATCTCATCCTCGATCAGATTCATGACGTTGAATATATTGAACGAGGATCGGCCGTTCTCACGCGGTGTATGCTCGACGAGGATGTCCAGATCGCTATCCGGCCGCGCGTCGCCGCGGACCCGCGAGCCGAACACTGCCAGTCGCGTCACGCCCTCTGCCTTGATGGCAGGGGAGAGCGCTCGCAATTTTGCGAGGATCGCTTCCAGCGGGATGTCGATCACGTCGGTCATTCCGTGATCCTATCACAGGTGCCGTGACGCTGCAGCTACTCCGCCGCCTGGCTATGCCCCAGTCTCGCATTGAGCTTGTGGATCAGCTCTTCCGCGGCGTCCGAGATCACCGTGCCCGGCGGGAAGATCGCCTCGGCGCCGGCCTTGTAGAGCTCGTCATAATCCTGTGGAGGCACGACGCCGCCGATAATGATCATGATGTCCTCGCGGCCCTGCTTCTTCAGCGCCTCTTTCAACTCCGGCACAGCGGTGAGATGCGCGGCGGCGAGGGAGGATAGGCCGAGAATGTGGACGTCGTTCTCGACGGCCTGACGGGCAGCTTCATCGGCGGTGGCGAACAGCGGCCCGATATCGACGTCGAAGCCGACATCGGCGAAGGCCGAGGCGATCACCTTCTGGCCGCGGTCGTGGCCGTCCTGGCCGATCTTGGCAACGAGAATACGCGGGCGGCGGCCCTCGGCGTCCTCGAAGGCGTCGATCAGCGCCTGAACCTTGGCGACATTGTCGTTCATGCTGGATGCTTCCCGCTTGTAGACGCCGGTGATGGACTTGATCTCGGCGCGGTGGCGGCCGAACACTTTTTCCATCGCGTCCGAGATTTCGCCGACGGTCGCCTTGGCCCGTGCGGCGTCGATAGCCAGGGCGAGCAGGTTGCCATTGCCTTCCTGAGCGCTGCGCGTCAGCGCGTTGATGGCGGCGTCGACATCGGCCTGGTTGCGTTCGCCGCGCAGGCGCTTGAGCTTGTCGATCTGCAAACGGCGGACATTGGAATTGTCCACCTTGAGCACGTCGATGGGCGTCTCGCTCTCGGGCTTGTATTTGTTGACGCCGATCACCGCTTGCCGGCCGGCATCGATGCGGGCCTGGGTCTTGGCAGAGGCTTCTTCAATGCGCAATTTCGGCACGCCGGCCTCGATGGCCTTGGCCATGCCGCCGAGCGCCTCGACTTCCTGGATGTGGCCCCAGGCTTTGACCGCGAGATCATGGGTGAGGCGCTCGACATAATAGGAGCCGCCCCACGGATCGATGATGCGCGTGGTGCCGGTTTCCTGCTGGATGAACAGTTGGGTGTTGCGCGCGATGCGGGCCGAGAAGTCGGTGGGCAGCGCCAGGGCTTCGTCGAGCGCATTGGTGTGCAGCGACTGGGTATGACCCTGCGTCGCGGCCATCGCCTCGACGGTGGTGCGCATCACATTGTTGAACACGTCCTGCGCCGTCAGCGACCAGCCCGAGGTTTGCGAATGTGTGCGCAGCGACAGTGACTTCGGGTCCTTCGGATTGAACTGCGTCAGCAGTTTTGCCCACAAGAGGCGCGCAGCGCGCATCTTGGCGACTTCCATGAAGAAATTCATGCCGATCGCCCAGAAGAACGACAGCCGCGGCGCGAACTTGTCGACATCGATGCCTGCGGCCATGCCGGCGCGCAGATATTCGACGCCATCAGCCAGCGTGTAGGCAAGTTCGAGATCCTGCGTCGCGCCGGCTTCCTGCATGTGATAGCCGGAAATCGAAATCGAATTGTATTTCGGCATCCGCTGCGAGGTGTAGGCGAAGATGTCGGAGATGATCCGCATCGAAGGCGCCGGCGGATAGATATAGGTGTTGCGCACCATGAACTCTTTCAGAATGTCGTTCTGAATCGTTCCGGTGAGTTTCTCCGGCGGCACGCCTTGCTCCTCGGCAGCGGCCACATAGAGCGCGAGGATCGGCAGCACTGCGCCGTTCATGGTCATCGACACGCTCATCTGGTCGAGCGGGATGCCGGCAAACAGCGTGCGCATGTCGTAGATGGAGTCGATGGCGACACCTGCCATGCCGACGTCGCCGGCGACGCGCGGGTGATCGCTGTCATAGCCGCGATGGGTGGCGAGATCGAAGGCGACCGACAGGCCCTTCTGGCCGGCAGCGAGATTGCGGCGATAGAAGGCGTTGCTGTCTTCCGCGGTGGAGAAGCCGGCATATTGCCGGATCGTCCACGGCTGGTTGACATACATGGTCGGGTAGGGGCCGCGCAGGAACGGCGCTGCGCCGGGCCATGTGTTCAGGAAGTCGATGCCTTTGACATCGGCCTCGCTGTAGGCCGGGTTGACCAGAATGCCTTCCGGTGTCAGCCACGGCTCGGCGCGGCCCGCGGGCGCAGCCGGAGAGATTGGCGCGAAGGCGATGTCGGCGAAATTCGGGATCTTGGTCATCATGCAGCTGCCAATTGGCGTCGTCTAACGCGACGCTTGATTTCATCTCGGGTATCTTTGAACTCGCAATCCAGCAGATATAGTTCTATGCCGTTGCGGTTGATCGACGAATTTCCTTGTAGGACATGCAGGCATCCGAAGACCACGGCCTGCATCTTGTAGAAGATTGGTGCGTGAAGCAGGCCACGCCATCCAAACGAAGCCATGGCAGCCAGGTAAAATGGCTTTCGCCTGGCTCCTTCGCGAGTCGACTGAACTAATCTCTCGATGTCCGAGATCAACGCTTCATACTTTGCGCCAATCTCTTCATCACTGAGCTTTGCAAGGTCACCACGAAGATTGATCCCAAAGCGCATCATAGCTCTCCGATCTCAATCATGATCCGGATGCTGATAGCTGAACACGCTCGCCATCTTCTCCGCACCGTAATTCTGCGCCGTCGTCTTGCTCGGCAGGTTCGACACATTGCCGACCCAGCCGAGGCGGCTCTCGCTGCCGAATTGCGAGGTCGGGACCACGCGGTCCGGGCGATCGAAGGCGCCGGTCATGATCTCGATGTTCGGGCCCTCGATGCGGCGATAGCTCAGCGGCGTGCCGCATTTGGCGCAGAAGTCGCGTTCGGCGATCGATGAGGACTTGAACGCCGACGGCTGGCCACGGGTCCAGGCGAAATTCTCTTTCTGGATGTCGGCAAGCGAGGCGAATGGCGAGCCGCTGGCCTTCTGGCACATGCGGCAATGGCAGATGCTCACCCGTGTCGGCGCAGCACTCACCGCAAAGCGGATTGCGCCACATTGGCAGCCGCCGGTCAGCATGGGTTTGCTCGCCGTTGCCGTCATCGCTCACTCCATCCGGGCGTAGGCTTGCACCAGCATCGCCAGTGCATCGCCGCCGGCGACGATGAAATCCTGCACGCCGGCCGCACGCAAGTCGGTCTCCAGATCGCCGGGGCGGCCTGCCAGATAGATATGTTTTGCACCGGCCTTTTGCAGGGCCTGCGCGGCCGCTGCGGCATGGGCCGGAAACTGCTTGTCCGAGGAACAGATGCAGGCGAGCGCGGCGCCGGAGGTCTTGAAGGCGTCAGCCAGCGCGGCGGGATCGGTGAAGCCATTGGTGTCGATGGCCTCGATGCCACCGGTTTCGAAGAAACTCTTGGCGAAAGTGGCGCGGGCAGTGAAGTCCGCGGGCGTGCCGAGATTGGCAAGGAACACCTGCGGTCGCGCGCCTTTGCGGGCGAGCAGGTGATCCGACTTGTCGCGCAACGTCTCGAAAGGCTGGGCGAGGCGGATCGCCTCCAGCGCGGGGAACTTGATCTTGTCCTTGCCATAGGGCTTGCCGGGGATCGGCTTCACCTTCAGCACCGAGGCGCGGGTCTCGTGCAGGTTGGGAAACTCGCTGGCGCCGGTCAGCACATCGCGGCGCTTGGCGACGGCGGCCTGGCGCGCCTTGCGGGTCGCGGCGACCTTGGGCTGGATCAGGTTGTTGCCGAGGGCGTGGAAGACGCCGCTGGCTTTCTCGATCTCCTGGAATTGCGCCCAGGCGGCATCGCAGAGTTCGCGCGTCAGCGTTTCGATGCCGCCGGCACCGGCGGCGGGATCGGTGACCTTGGCGAGGTTGGACTCTTCCAGCAGCACCAGCTGCGTGTTGCGCGCGATGCGGCGGGCCCCGGAATCCGGCAGGCCGAGCGCCAGCGTATGCGGCAATACAGTGATCGAATTGGCGCCGGCGAGACCGGCAGAGAAGGTCGCCATGGTGGCGCGCAGCATGTTCACCGCGGCGTCGCGCTGGGTCATCATGCGCCAGGCGGTTTCGGCGGCGATGAAGAGCGGCTTCGGCTTCAGGCCACAGCTTTCCTCCACACGCGCCCAGAGCAGGCGCAGCGCGCGGAATTTTGCCATGGTCATGAACTGGTCGGCATCGGCGGCAAGCCGCGCATAGACCATGCCGCGCGCGGTCTCGAGCGGGACGTTGTGCTCTTCCAGCGCGCGCAGATAAGCCAGCATGGTGGCGAGCGTGTAGCTCAGCTCCTGCACCTCGGAGCCGCCGGCATCATGAATGATGCGGCCATCGGCGAAGGCGAACGGGCCCTTGAAACCCTGGTCGGCGAGCTTCTTGATCGTGTCGGTGACGGCGGGCGCCATCTCCCACCAGTTATAGGCGCTGGTGCCCCACACGGCGGTGGCACCGATGGGGTCGATGCCGAAGCGAATATCGCATTTGGCGGGATCGATGCCCTTGGCCTTGATGTAGTCCGCGAGCCAGGTCCCGGCCATGCGCGATTGCGGGCCGGCCTGCAATTCGATGCCGATTCCGGCATCGAGATAGATGCCGTCGAACAGCGTCGCGATGGTGTCTTCGGACGCGACGAGGCCGAAGCCGCGGGCGCCATTGGCGCCTTCGAACACCAGCGTCAGGCCGGTGGCGCCGTTTTCGAGATCGTGCAGGGCCTGGCGGTTCGACTTCGCCGCATCCGGGTGATCGATGCGCTGGAGGATCTGCCACGGCGCGGCAGCGGCGCGGCCGGCGATCGGTGCGGCATTGGCAGCGCGCTCATAGATCGGCTGGATGGCGATGCCGTCATAGGTCTTGCCGATCAGCTTCTCGAACGGCGCGCCTTTCAGTACGCCGTCGACGAGCTTGCGCCAGTCGTCATGGGTCGCAGGCGCAAAATCGGCGGCCAGCCTGATGTCCTCAGTCGCAGTCGACATGTGAAACGGTTCACTCCCGGCATGAGTTCGTATTTGGCCGGAAAATGCCATGGGACGAAGGGGTTGCCAATGCCCGTTGCAGCATGGGGATGCGCGGAAATGGGGCGTGGAGTTTCCAGATCTGGCGGGTTCCGGGGTAGCCGCGGCAACTCAGGTGAGCAGAGGCCGGCGTTCAGTCCAGATCCGGCAGCCTCACGATGCCATCGGTCGAGAGCTTCGCCAGATGCTCGGTCACCGTCTTGCCAGCGATCACCCGGTCCGGGGCGATCTCGACGAGCGGCACCAGCACGAAGGCGCGCTGGGTGGCGCCGGGATGCGGCAGCACCAGTTCCGGTTTCAGCATCACCACGTCGTCATAGGCAATCATGTCGAGATCCAGCGGGCGCGGACCCCAATGGCCCTCGGCGGCGCGGTTGCGGCCGAATTTATGCTCGATCTTGTGCAGGGTGAACAGTAATGCATGCGGATCGAGATCGGTATCAATTTCGATCACCGCATTGATGAAATTGTCCTGCGGGATGTCGCCCACCGGTGGCGTCTCGTAATCCGACGAGCGGGCGACGAGGCCGGCTTGGGTCATGCCGCAGATGTTGCTGATGGCTTTTCGGAAGGTGGTGCGGACATCGCCGACATTGCCGCCGAGCGCAATCAGGACACTGGCCATCGCTTATGCCCGCGAGCGGCGCAGCACCACGCCGACATCGTCGAAGATCGCGGCGATCGGTGCGTGCGGCTTGTGCACGGTGATCTTCACCGCGCTGATCCTGGCGAATTTCGCGAGGATGGCGTCGGCAACGGCGCCGGCGGCGCGCTCGAGCAGCTTGTAATTGGTATCCTTGAACGCAGCCACCGCGGTGGCGACCACATCGGCATAGGAAACAGTGTCGGCGAGACGATCGCTGCGCGAAGCGAGATCGATATCGGTGTCGAGTTCGAGATCGATGATGAAGCGCTGGCCGACCACGCCTTCATAATCGAGCACGCCGTGATGGGCGTGCACCGAAACGCCCTTGATGAAGATCATGTCAGTCATCGGAATTCCTCGATGGCGGCTGCGACGCGCAGGGCCTGGACGGTTTCGGCCACGTCATGGGCGCGAATGATCTTTGCGCCGCGCTGGACAGCGATCAAGTGGGCGGCGAGCGAGCCGCCAAGCCGCTGCAGCGGTTCGGACGGCACGATGGTGGAGATGAATTTCTTGCGGCTCGCGCCGACCAGTACCGGGAGGCCGAAGTGGGCGAGTTCGTCGCCGCGGGCGAGCGCGATCAGGTTCTGCTCCGGCGTCTTGCCGAAGCCAATGCCGGGGTCGAGGATGAGGTGGCTCTCGGGAATGCCGGCTTTCGCGGCAATCTCCAGCGTGCGTGCGAAGAAGGCGACGATATCAGCCATGATGTCGATGGATGGATCGACCTCGTCGCGGTTGTGCATGACGACCACAGGCGCGCCGTGTTCGGCGACCACGCGGGCCATGTCGGGATCGCGCTGCAGGCCCCAGACGTCATTGGCTATGGCAACACCGGCTTCCAGTGCACGCGCCGTCACGGAGGCCTTCATGCTGTCGATGGAGAGCGGCACGCCGAGCGTGACCACATCGGGAAGCACCGGTGCGAGGCGCTGCCATTCCTCATCCGCCGAGACGGGCCGGGATCCATAGGGGCGGGTGGATTCGGCGCCGACATCGATGATGTCCGCGCCGGCGGCGATCATCGCGCGGGCATGCGCCAGCGCGCGCTCGGGGGCGTTGAAATTCCCGCCATCCGAGAACGAGTCCGGGGTGACGTTGAGAATGCCCATCACAGCCGGTACCGGTCGCGCCAGCAGGGCGGCGAGTACGGGCGGGGTGGCGGCGGTCGCGATCATGCGGTCGCTTTGCGCGCGGGCGGGGAGGGAGTCAAGGGTGGGGGATTGTAGGGCGGATTAGCGTAGCGTAATCCGCCGGCCAAGCGGATGTGGCGCAGAATGGCGGATTACGGCTGCGCCTAATCCGCCCTACGGACCTCAATACGAGATCTTCAGCGGCAGCTGCCGTGCCTTCTCGATCAGATCGCCGACGGACTTTTCCGACGGCAGCACACGCACCAGCTTGCGCTTCTCGTTGGCCTCGCGCATCGCCAGGGCGAGGCGGGCGGGATTGCGGTGCTTCAGTTCACGCACGGTGGAGACACCGGAAGCGCGGAGCAGTTCGGCCTTGGCGGCCCCCATGCCGGGGATGCGGAGATAGTCGGCGAGATTGGCCCATTCCAGCAATTGCTGCTCGGTGAAGCCCGTCTTGGCAGAGAGCTCTTTCCGGCATTTGGCGGAGTGGGCGGCTTCCAGCAGACTCTCCATGGTGCGGATGCCTGCTTTTTTCAGCCGGGTCGCGGCGAAAGCCGTCAGACCGTCAATCTCGGAAATGGAATAAGCCATGATACTCGAAGGTTCGAAGAAAGGTGCTTGGCGCTTTCGTGGATGATCGCGGGACGGCCGTGTCAGGCGAACTGACTGAGGCCCGGGGTGCCCGCAATGATCTGGTCCATTGCATCGGAGCCGATCTTCTCACGTCCAAACTTGAACAGTTCCCGCGACACGCTCTGGATCTCGCCCATGCCGAGACCCATGCCCATCAGCTTGCTGCCAAGTGCCATCAGGCCGCCGCCCATCAGGCTGAAACCGCCGCCTTCATTGGCTGCGATCGCAGCTTCCGCGCCGGGGATATGCGCGACCAGTTGATTGAAGGGCTCCGGAGGGGCTTCGCGCTTGAGGAATTCCAGAATGCTGCCAACGGCTTTTTCGGCCACAGCTTCATCAATGCCGACCTTTGCGGTCAGCGCTTTGATCAATTCATCCATGATGCCCCGCCTCACACCGGTTGAACCGGTGCCCTTTGGTTTGAAAAATCATCTTGAGCCGGTGTGATTCGAATTACAAGCACACGCGGTGGTCCGACGGCAGATTCAATGTGATCGCGCGTCGAGTGTTGCAGCAATGCAATCGCAAATATGAAATTTCGGTCAATTGTTCGCGCTCGCGAGAGCGCTCTCGTTCGGAAAAAATCTGAGCGCCGTTTGGCATGTGCATGCGTTGCTTGGCCATCGGACATCATGACGCGCATCTGCTGGCCTTCGTTCCGCAACATGCGGTAAGGTCATGAAGCGTCGCGAATATTCTTCCATTTCTTTGATGCGCGATAAGCGATCCAGAGGCGATCAGATGGCCAAGACCACTGCAACTCCCACTGCAACTCCCACTGCAACTCCCACCGCAGCTCCGACATCGGGCGACACCGACAAGCAGGTTTTCATCGGCAAAGGCGAGCAGCCGGCGTGGCTGACACTGGCGCTCGGCAATCGCCACGGTCTCGTCACCGGCGCGACCGGAACTGGCAAGACGGTTTCGCTGCAGGTGATGGCGGAAGGCTTCGCACGTGCGGGCGTTCCGGTGTTTGCGTCGGACATCAAGGGAGATCTGTCGGGGATCGCGGAAGTCGGCGAGGCCAAGGACTTCATCCTCAAGCGCGCGCAGGAGATGGGGCTAACTTTCCAGCCCGATCAGTTTTCGACGGTGTTCTGGGACGTGTTCGGCGAGCAGGGGCATCCGGTGCGTGCCACGGTGTCGGAGATGGGGCCGCTGCTTTTGGCGCGGTTGCTCGACCTCAACGATGTGCAGGAAGGCGTGCTGAATGTCGCCTTCCGCGTTGCCGATGAAAACGGATGGCCACTGCTCGACATGAAGGACCTGCGCGCGCTGCTCGATGCCATCGTGCCGAAGGCGGCGAAGAAAGACGAGTTTGATCCTCTGGCCGAGATCCGCGCCGCCGCATCCAGCTATGGAAATGTCTCCAAGGCGACGGTCGGCACCATCCAGCGGCAATTGCTCGTGCTGGAAAACCAGGGTGGCGAAAAATTCTTCGGCGAGCCCGCGCTGGAGCTGAAGGACTTCCTCAGGACCGACCGCGATGGCCGCGGCATGGTCAACATCCTCGTCGCCGACAAGCTGATGGCGAGCCCGCGTCTCTATGCGACGTTCCTGTTGTGGCTCCTGTCGGAGCTGTTCGAGGAATTGCCGGAAGTCGGCGATCTGCCAAAGCCGAAGCTGGTGTTCTTCTTTGACGAGGCGCATTTGCTGTTCAACGATGCTCCGAAAGCCCTCATGGACAAGATCGAGCAGGTGGTGCGCCTCATTCGATCCAAGGGCGTCGGCGTCTATTTTGTTACCCAGAACCCGATAGATGTGCCCGATCGCGTGCTCGCGCAGCTTGGCAACCGTGTGCAGCATGCGCTGCGCGCCTTTACGCCGCGTGATCAGAAGGCGGTCGCCGCTGCTGCGGAAACCTTCCGCGCCAATCCGAAGCTGGACACCGCCAAGGCCATCACCGAACTCGGCAAGGGCGAAGCCCTGGTGTCGTTTCTCGAGGGCAACGGCACGCCGTCGATCGTCGAGCGCGTGATGGTGAGGCCGCCAGTGGCGCGCATCGGCCCGATCACGCCCGAGGAGCGCAAGGCCATCATCAATGCCAGCCCGGTGAAGGCCAAATACGACATCGCGGTGGACTCAGAGTCCGCTTATGAGATGCTGCAGAAGCGCATTGCCGGCACGGCGGTCACGCCCGCGGAAGCAGGCACGGCCGGGGCGGGCGGCGGAGGCTTCCTTGGCGGCCTCGGTGCCATCATCGGCAGCATCTTCGGCACCGGCACGCGGCGTGGCCGGCTGACCACGGGGCAGGTGATCGCGCGCAGCGTCACGCGCACCGTGACCAACAAGGTGGTCGGCGGTATCGTCGCCAATGTTGGCAAGCAGATCGGCGGCTCGCTCGGCAGCACCATCGGCCGCGAGATCGTGCGCGGCACGCTCGGCGGGATCATGAAGCGCTGATCCCGTCATCGGTTACATCGTTTGAACATCTGGCTTGAAGGAAGTCGCCATGTCCGCATCGTCGCAACTAACCTCCGTCCTCGCGCATGTCGATGGCGATTTCGGTCATGCGCTGGAGCGCCTGTTCGCCTTGCTGCGGATCAAGTCGATCTCCGCTGATCCGGCCTTTGCGGATGATTGTAGGAAGGCGGCCGAGCATCTCGCCAGTGAGATTGAAGCACTCGGCTTCAAGGCCGAAGTCCGGCCAACCGCAGGTCACCCGGCCATTGTCGCCAAGGCGAATGGCAATACCGGCAACCGCCCGCATGTGCTGTTCTACGGCCATTACGACGTCCAGCCCGTCGATCCGCTGGAGCTGTGGCATCGCCCGCCCTTCGAGCCGGTGGTGACCAAGCACGCCGATGGCCGCGACATTATCGTCGCCCGCGGCGCGCAGGACGACAAGGGCCAGCTCTCCACCTTCGTGGAAGCCTGTCGCGCCTGGGTCAAGGTGACCGGCGAATTGCCGATCGATCTCACCATCTGCATCGAGGGCGAGGAGGAGGTCGGCTCGAAGAATTTCGTGCCATTCCTCGAAGCGAACAAGAAAGAACTCGCGGCCGATTTCGCCGTGGTCTGCGACACCGGCATGTGGGACCCGGCAACCCCGGCGATCACCACGGCACTGCGCGGCCTCGTCTATGAAGAGGTGAAGATCACCGCCGCCAATCGCGACCTGCATTCGGGCATCTATGGTGGCGGAGCGCGCAATCCGATCCGCGTGCTCACCAACATCCTCGGCAAGCTGCATGACGACAATGGCCGCATCACCATTCCCGGCTTCTATGACGGCGTGAAGGATCTGCCGGCGGACATCCTGAAGCAGTGGCAGGGGCTGGGGTTGACCGCTGACAGTTTCCTCAAGCCGATCGGCCTGTCCATCCCCGCTGGCGAGAAGGACCGCGAACTGATCGAGCAGATCACCTCGCGCCCGACCTGCGACATCAACGGCATTGTCGGAGGCTACACCGGCGAAGGCTCGAAGACGGTGATCGCCTCGCATGCGTCGGCGAAGGTGTCGTTCCGTATCGTCGAGGGGCAGGACCCCGGCAAGATCCGCGATGCGTTCCGCAAATTCGTCACCGATCAACTGCCCGGCGATTGCACGGCTGAATTCCTCGACCATTCCAATGCGCCGGCGATCGCGCTCGACTGGAACATGAAGCCGCTGGCGGCGGCGCGCGATGCGCTGACCGAGGAGTGGGGCAAGCAGGCGGTGCTGATCGGCTCCGGCGCCTCGATCCCGATCGTCGCGGACTTCAAGCGGACGCTGGGCCTCGACTCGCTGCTGATCGGTTTCGGTCTGGATGACGACAACATCCATTCGCCGAACGAGAAATATGATCTCAAGAGCTTCCAGAAAGGCATCCGCTCCTGGGTGCGGATCATCGCGGCGCTGGCGGAAGTGAAGAAGTGATCAAAAGTCACTGTCGTCGCCCGGCTTGACTGGGCGATCCAGTAGACACCGTCATCGGCGTCTACTGGGTTACCCGCTTTCGCGGGTAACGACAGTCACTAACAAAGGTGTCTTCGAACAAAAAAAACGCCGCCCGGAATTGGGCGGCGTTGGTATTCTGCGTAGAGGTTTGTGGACCCCTTATAGCACGAATCTCACGTCCTGTAAGACGGATCGCGGCGGTCGAGCTTGCGCAGCATCGGCGGCCAGACCAGCTGGGTGGAACGCAGTTCGGCGCGGTCGGGATTGGACACCAGTTCCGCATTCTTCTCGATGACGATCTGGTCGACCGGATAGGCGGTGGGTCCGAGGATGCGGGTGCGGACCTGCATGGTGCAGGCGCGTTCCAGGTAATACATGCGCTCGAAAGCCGAGGCGACCGAGCGGCCGACGGTCAGCGTGCCGTGATTGCGCAGCAGCATGGCGTTCTTGGTGCCGAGATCCTTCTGCAGGCGCGGGCGCTCGTCGTGATCGAGGGCGACGCCTTCATAGTCGTGATAGGCGAGGTCCGGGATCACCAGCTGCGCGGTCTGGTTCAGCGGCTGCAGGCCTTCCAGGCAGGACGCGACGGCGGTGCCGTCCGGCGTGTGCAGATGCATCACGCAGCCCGCGTCTTCGCGCACTTCGTGGATCGCCGAGTGAATGGTGAAGCCGGCCGGATTGATGTGATAGTCGGTTTCGCTCAGCAGGTTGCCGTCGAGGTCGACCTTCACCAGGCTCGATGCGGTGATCTCCTCGAAGATCAATCCGTAGGGATTGATCAGGAAGTGATGATCGGGGCCGGGAACGCGTGCGGAGATGTGGGTGTCGATCAGATCGTCCCAGCCATAGAGCGCGACGAGGCGATAGGCTGCGGCGAGATTGACGCGCTGGGCCCATTCACCTTCGGTCATGTTCGATGGCACGGCTTTGAGATGGGCGGCTTCGGCTGGTGACATATGTCAGCTCCGGTTGCGGTGTTCGAATTCTGTCGAGGCAGCCTAGTGCCGACGTCACGTGCCAGCAACCGGAAGAATTGACCGGCAGGCATTCCATCAACGAAGGCGAAATGTCGGCATGTCAGTTCGCTTCTCTCGGATCAGTCGTCTGGTGCTTTTGCATCGCCGATGTTATGAGTGTATTCAACCCAAGGGTGTGAAGTGCCTCATCTGCGCAGGAACGAGCATCTGAAGCTTTTGGCCAATTGCTGCAATACGCTGGCGACGACGGTGTTTTCTCTGGGTATTCTGACGCCGATCGGCGTCAAGATATGGGGAAACCCGACACCGGCGGCATTCAACGAGGTCGAAATCTTCGCTTCTTGTTTGCTGCTGGCGGTGGCATCACATCTGATAGGACAATGGGCGATCACCGGCTTGATGGATGTCGACGATGTCTGAGCTTCCGATCTGGGCTTATTCTGCCATCACGATTGCGACGCTGCTTGGCATGAGCGCGATCGTCTATGCGGTGGCGGGTTCAAAGCGCAATCGTGTTCGGCATGAAGGACAGAACACCGACGGCTTACACGGTCCTGTGAAGGCTAGACCTCAGCGATGATATCGGAGATCAGCTCAGGCGTTCGCCGACCATTTCCCCAATCGCCCTGAACACGGTGTTCAGCTGCGCCGGTGTGGGTTTGCCGCCGCATGTATAGGCCGCGATGATCACCGGGCGGTCCGGCGCCGGCCACGCCACCGCGATGTCGCCAGCGGCGTCCTTGCCGTTGTTGCCGGTCTTGTCGCCGATCTTCCAGGACGCGGGGAGGCCGGCGCGCAAGCGATTGGCGCCGGTCTTGCAATTCACCATCCATTCGACGAATTGCGCGCGCGATCCGGGCTGCAGTCCGTCGCCAAGTGCGAGATGCTCCAGGCTCAGGGCCATGGCGCGCGGCGTGGTCGTGTCCTCGAGCTTGCCGGGCGGCGTGAACTTCAGTTCGGGCTCATAATGATCGAGGCGCGACGTGACGTCACCATGCTCGCGCCAGAACGTCGTCAGGGCCTTCGGACCACCAATGCGCGTGAGCAGCAGATTGGCGCAGGTGTTGTCGCTGAGCTCGACGATCGCCTTGGCCATCTCGCCGACAGACAGCGCACCCTTGGCGAGATTGTCTTTCGCCACCGGCGCATATTCGAGCAGATCTTTCTGCGTATAGGGGACCATGGCATCGAGACGATCCCTGCCACGGTCCACGCGCTTCAGCACGCAGGCGGCAAGCGACGCCTTGAAGGTGCTGCACATGACGAAGCGCTCTGTGTCGCGCCAGGCGAGCTCTACGCCACTTGTCAGATTCTTGGCATAGAGCCCGATCCGCCCGCCGCTGTCGCGCTCATAGGCGAGCAGCGCAGGCGGCGTTTCCCTGGCGAGGGCTGGAGCGGCGGCGAAGGCGGAGGCGGTGAGAAGAAAAGTGCGGCGATTGATCATCATCCCGTCTCGCTCGCAGCCGAACAGGGAGAAATAATGGCGGCTGTCGCGACTATGCGGCCTGTGCAGCGATGGTTGGTTGCCGAGGCGTGCGGTGCGCACCAAGACAGGCGAGGACGCTCAGCGCCACCAGCGCGAAGGCGGCGATCTCCAGATGGGTCGGAAGCCGTTGCTCCCAGACGAAGCCGTAGATCAGCGCAAACAAGGTTTCGAACAGGATCATCTGGCCCACCAGGGTCAGGGGCAGCATCCGGCTCATGCGATTCCAGAAAGCATTGCCGATGATCGAGGCGAGGACGGCGATCCCGATCGAGACGCCGGCAAACTGCGCCCAGGCCATCGCATCATGCGCAACGCTGCCGAAGAGGATGGCGGCCGGGATCAGCACGAGGCTCTGCAATCCCGTCACGACGCCCGTCAGCAGATTCCAGTCATAGGCAGACACGCCGCCGAGTCGCGCCAGTGCCGCGCGGTTGCCGATGGCGAAGATCGTCCAGGAGACCAGCGCGCCGATGGCGCAGAGCAGGCCGATGAGCTGTTGCTCGGTCGTGCCGGTCGACGGCGTCGCCAAAGCCTGCACGCCGATGCAGATCGCGCCTCCCGTGCACAGCAGCAGCGATGGCATCAACCGGCGCAGCGGCACGGCGCCGGTGACGCGACTGCCGGCGATGGTCACGGCGACCGGCAGGAAGCCGATCACCAGTGAGGTCGTGGCGATGCCGCCCATCTGAACCGCATTGGTCAGCAGCGCGTAATAAAGCGTGTTGCCGGCGAGGGCGAGCCAGCCCAGCGTGGCCCAGTCGCTGCCCTTGAGGCTGTCCCGCAGCATGCGCCAGCACGGTGCGATCAGCGCGACGGAGATCAGCCCGTAAACGAAGTAACGGCCGGCGGCGAGTTGCAGCGGGCTGAAGGCCGGGACGAGTTCGGGAGCCAGGAAAACCAGCCCCCACAGCGCCCCGGCAGCCATGCCGAAAGCGACCCCAACCATCGTCGAACCACCTGCCGCGCCGATCATCGCTCTTGCTCTCTCGAAAGTTGAGTGAGCAATATCATCGGCCAAATGATAAAGGCGCCCTCGATTAGGCCATCAAACGCAACATTTACTCGCCATGCCCCGCAAATCCGACCCGTCTCGTGATCTCGACGCATTTGACCGGGCGATCCTCCGGATCGTCCAGCGCGACAACAAGACCCCGCAGCGAGAGATCGCCGCAGCGGTCAATCTGTCGACGGCCGCCGTGCAGCGGCGGATCGCGGCCATGGAAACGGCAGGCATCATCGCGCGCAATGTCGCGATGGTGGATCCGCTGGCGATCGGGCTGACGATCACAGCCATCGTCGAGGTCTATCTGCGGGACGAGCGCTCGACGACGGTGGATGCCGCCAAGGCGATCTTCCGCGCGGCACCGGAAGTGCAGCAATGCTACTACACCACGGGCGGCACCAGCTTTGTTCTGGTCGTGGTGACGAAGACGATGCAGACCTATGAGGCCTTCATCCGCCAGCGGTTCGAGGAAAACGAGACCGTGAAGAGTTTTCGCACGCTGGTGGTGATCGATCGCGTGAAAACGCAGACCGAACTTGCGATCGAGGACTGAGAGCAGAAGGCCCGGCGTCTATGGCGCCGGGATCGCAAGCAGGCTGGAGATGCTGCTGCCGCGGATGTCGTAAACGCGGGCGAAGACGACGTCATCGCGCTTGATCTCGGCAATCACGGGGGCCGTCAGGCCCTTGCAATAGAACTCGCCCAGGGTCATCGCAAAGTCGGCCGCATGGCTGTCCCAGCCGATGGTGAAGTCGGGGCCGAGTGCCACCTGCGCCGGGCGCTGCGGACCGCACACAGCGACCTTCCATTTGCGGCCAACCGGCGGATGCTCCTGCCGCTCGTCGATCTGCTCTTTCAGCGCGTCGGATGCCTGCTTCAGCGCGAGGCCCCAATAGTCGAGCATGAACAGCGCATCGGCCTGGCGCACGGTGCCGGCGACGTAGTTGAAATGCGTGTACTGATACGGATGCAGGCGGATCATCTCCGCCATCGGCAGCATCAGGCCAAACGAGAGCGCGGCGACGGCAGCGGCCTGCGCGCCGCGGTGGTTGACGCGCAGCCAGTCCATCAGCGACGCGAAAGCGACGCCGGCGAGCACGGTCATCGGCGGGATCACGAAGATGAAATGGCGGATGCCGTTATACAGCGCCGGGCGCTTCACCATGGCAATGATCAGCGGCAGCATCGCAGCCGCCGTCAGCATCAGCAGGATGGTCTTGCGGCGGGCCGGCACATCCTTGCGCGACGTGACAAGGATGGTCAGCGCGATGCCGCCGGCGAGCAGCGTGATCAGGACTTCCGGCAGCTGCAGCGCGAACAGTGTCGGTAGATAGGACCACGGCATGTCCGGCACCGAGATCATGGCGCCGTCGAACATTTCCTTCCACGGCTTCTCGAAGAAGGTGGAGAAGTAGGTGAGGGCGCGCAGCGGATTGGCGGGCTCGAGGATCGACCACGGCCAGATCAGGCCCATGATCAGATAGCCGAAGGCGAGGCCCGGCAGCAGCAGATAGACCACATGGAGCAGGCGGCGGACCGCTTCGCGCGGACCCTGCTGACGCCATTCTTCGAGGAACAGCGGCGCAAAGCCGATCAGCGCGTAGATCAGTGTCAGGCCGGCAAGGATGCGGCAGCCGATGGCGCAGCCCGCGCCGATGCCCAGGATCAGCACGGTGCGGTTGGACGGCGCCGGATATTCCTGCACGAGCCGGACGAGGCCGAGCATCAGCACGATCATGGCCACCGCGAAGGGCGCATCCTTCGGGTTCATGAACATGTGGCCGTAGAAGGTCGGGCACAGTGCCAGCAGCAACAGCGTGACGAGGCCGGCGATCGGGCCGGCGATCCGGCGGCTGACGCGCCAGGTGACGGCGATGCCGATGATGCCGACAATGGCGCCGAGCAGGCGGCGCGTCTCGAACAGTTCGAGCGGGATCACCTTGTGCAGCAGCGCGGCGGCCATGTCGAAGCCGCCGCCATACATGTAGAGATTGGCGAAGGAGAGCGCGGCTGTGTCGCGAAAGCCGCTGCCATACATCTTCAGCAGGAGGTCGGCATATTCGGCGTGGGTATAATCGTCCCAGCCGAGGCCATAGTCCCGGAAGGTGAAGCTCGCGATGATGCTGACCACGACCAGCGCCAATACGGCGAGGTCGTCACACGTCTTCTCCACCGAGCGCCGCGCAGGCGTTTCGATGGCCGCAGTCGTAATCGATGACATGGCTATAGACGATCCGGTGTCCCAAACCCAAACAATGGCTCGGCAGTGCGCTTCTTGAGCCTCGTTCCCCGGCATCGGTATAGCGCGTTTGTATTTTTGAGTAATTGAGAATTGTGGCTGAAATTCTCTTAAAATACGTGCGGTGCAACAATTTGAAAGCTTTGCAGGATAGCCGTTCCGCGTGCTCCCGCGGTCTGCGCCCGCCGGGCGAACAGCGGTCGATCGCGGCGACTGAAACGCCTTGCCGCCTTGAAGCTTACCGCAAACTCTGAACGCAAAATTGCCGTTTGGAAAACTGCGTCATATGACGCTATCGTGTTGCCCTGACGAGACTCGTGGGGTGTCCGTCCAGGAGTTCGAAGACCATGACAGTGCTGCTGATTGCCGGGATAGGGGTCATCCTGGCGGGCCTTGCCGCGATCGGATTCGGTATTCCGGTCAAGGAGTTCGGGTTCGGCAACACCTTGATCCTGACGGGTTCGGTGGGGGTCTGCACCGGTCTGATCATGATCAGCCTCGGCCTCGTCGTGCGCGAGATGCGCAAACTCGCCGCGCAACTGGCCGAAGCCGGTCCCCGCGTCGCTGCACCGCTGCCGCGCCGGGAACTGAAGCTGCCGCCGGCTCCCGAAGAAGCGGAGGACGACCACGACTATGCACCGGTGGCGCCGCCCTTCGCCCGCGACCTACCGCCACCGCCCGCACCAGCCGCACCGACCGGTCCGGAAGAGGGTGTCCCCCCATGGCAGGACGAAGTGCTGCGCGACCGCGAGCGTCTCGCCGCGGCTGCCAGCAGCGCCGCAGACGAGCCGAAGCGGCGCAATCTGATGTTCACCTCGACACGCCGCGACCGCGAAAAGGAGCGCACCGATGCGGTCGCTCAGGCGCTGGAACTGGATCTGACGGGGCCTGCGCCAGCGCCGTCGCAAGAAGAGCCCGCGCATGACGACGACGCCCCCACCGAGCAGGCGCCGCGCTTCGAGGATGCCTGGCCGCGCGGCGAGCGGCCTGCGGCGCCTGACCGTCCGCGGTTTTCGGACGCCATCCGCGAGGCCGCGCGGGCTTCGGCCACCCATGCGGACCGGTTCAGCGATCGGCTCCCCGATCCGAGCGAGATCCCCGACCGCGACGAGCCGGTGCCGGCGGCGTCCTCGCGCCCGGCCGGTGTTGCCGTGCTGAAATCCGGCGTCGTCGATGGCATGGCCTATTCGCTGTATTCCGACGGCTCGATCGAGGCGCAGATGCCGGAAGGCCTGATGCGTTTCTCCTCCATCGACGATTTGCGCGCACATCTCGAAACTCGAAGCTGACGCAATCTCCTTTCGAAAGACGGCGCCATGAGCGACTCCAACAGCAAGAGCTTCATCGAGCTGACGGCGAGCATCGTCTCGGCCTATGTCGGGAATAATCCGGTGCCGGCGGCGGAGCTGCCGTCGCTGATCAACCAGGTGCATGGCGCGCTGACACGGGTTTCCGGCAATGGCGCTGCACCGTCCGTGACGGAGCTGGCGCCGGCCAAGCCCGCGGTATCCGTCAAGAAGTCGATGACGGCCGAATATCTCGTCTGTCTCGAGGACGGCAAGCGCTTCAAGTCGCTGAAGCGGCATTTGCGTACGCAGTACGGAATGACACCAGAGCAGTATCGCGAAAAGTGGGGGCTGCCTGCGGACTATCCGATGGTGGCACCGAACTACGCGGTTGCGCGCTCGCAGCTTGCCAAGCAGATGGGGCTCGGCCAGCAACGCAAGCGCCGCAAATAGGTACTATGGTTCCATCACAAAGGAACCTTTGAAGAACAAATCGGGACAAAAAGTTGACCGGTCAACACGCGTCGGTTGGCAGGGCGCAGCGGGTCGCGTTGCCGTCGTTGTCGTCATGCTGGGCCGGCCGACTTAATCCACAAATAGGAAATTGATCCAAGATTCTGCTTGCGGAAGTGCGGGACTCGTGACCCTATGGCTTCACAAGGAGAACGAAATGAGAACATCAGGAAGCCGCCGCCCGCCTCAAGATCCGATTGATCCGCAACGCCAGCGCCATATGACGCTGGAAACGCGGCAAATCCTGACCGAAGACGGCATTGCCAGCGTGCTGGTCAATGACAGCGAGAGCCCGCTGGCTTGGCTCGCCCGCCGCAAGGGCCGGGACGGGCGCAGCCTGATCGCGCCGCATCAGTTCATCGCCGGCGAGAAGCTGCGCGCCGATTTCACCCGCGCTCACATGGCCCCGCGCGTCACCGCCAATTGGGGGGCGCCGGCCGGTGGTCGTCCGCGCGGCTCGGGTCTCAGTCCCGGCGAGATGACCGATGTAATGCTGGCCTCGCGGCAGAAGGTCGGGCACGCGCTGGATGCCTGCGGTCCGGAATTCGCGGGCGTGCTGATGGATGTCTGCTGCTTCCTGCGCGGGCTGGAAGATGTCGAGCGCGAGCGCAACTGGCCGGCGCGTTCCGCCAAGGTGGTGCTCCAACTCGGCCTCGACCGGCTGGCGCGGCATTATGGTTTCGCGGAGGATGCGAAGGGCAAGCCGGCGAAGCTGCGCACGTGGCTGGCAGACGGCGAGACGTTCGAAGCCTAGCCCGCCGTCTCCAGCGCCTCACGCGCATCATTGCGGATGCGCTCGACCATCGAGCGCAGGCCGTTGGAGCGCTGCGGCGTCAGGTGATCGCGAAAGCCGAGTTCGTCGAACACGGCGATCGCATCCGTCTCCAGGATGTCCTTCGGGGTGCGATCGGAATACAGCGCCAGGAGGATCGCGATCAGGCCGCGGACGATGTGGGCGTCGCTGTCGCCGAGATAGCTCAGCACCGGCGCACCCGTGTCACTGGTCGCCACTTTGCGCGACAGCCAGACCTGGCTGGCGCAGCCATTGACCTTGTTCGCGGTCGAATGCTCGTCCTCCGGCATCGGTGCCAGCGTGCGGCCGAGCTCGATCACGTAGCGGTAGCGATCGTCCCAATCTTCCAGCAGTTCGAAATTGGCGCGAATGTCGTCGATGGCAGTGGTCATGGCGGCCTTGATGCAAATGTCAGCCCTATATAGGGGCGATTTGCATCGAATGCGACTGTGGTCCCGGCATTTACCGGTTGGAACCGTGGCTCATGGCACCGGCGGCGCGTCGGGCGACTGCCAGTCGACGGCGAGATCGTCCTGGGTCAGCGTATCCTGCTTCGCCATCGCGACCGTGCCAGGATCCTGATCGCCGCTCTCACCGATCGATCCGGTGTGATCGGGCTTCTTCTCGGTGATGATCTGATAGACCTTGCGCGCGCCTTCCTTGGCGCGTTCGCCGATGAAGGCGGCGGCATTGCCACCGACCTCGCAAGCGGCGGGCTGGCGCTTGCAGAACTGGCTCATGTCCGAGGCGGCGGCCGTCGCGGCAGAAATCGCGTCGGAGGCACCGACCTGCGGGGCAGCCGTCTTGTCGGCCTCGGGCGTGTGGTCCCGCGGCAGCAGCACGAGCACGAGCCCGATCCAGAATGCCATGCGCAGCAGGAAAAACATGAAAACCCCGTCGTCTTGTCGAAGGTCGTTGCGAAGGATCGCAGTCGACAACTGAAGCTAGGTGCAGTCGATAAACTTCAAGTATTTGCGAAGCGATTAATTCGACGAAAATTGATGCGATTGGAGACGGCGTAAATTTTTGATTGATGCCCGGCCTCAGCCCCTCATGGTGAGGAAGCCTCGCGGCGCAATGGCGCCGCTGACCGCGCCGTCTCGAACCATGAGATCGCCTGCCGCGATCCTTCGAGACGCGCAAGGTGCGCGCTTTCATGATGAGTGGGAGGCGGCTGCGCTGCGTGTGCGATCGTGTCCATACTTTCGAAACCATACATGCCCGTGTGAAAGTTTCCGTTCACCACAATGGGCGAACAAAAATGCGAAAACTCCCTTCAAATCGAGACTTCCGCGTTAGGCATGGTCCTGTCTGCGATCGCTTTAGTGTTCGTTTAATGTCGCTCTGACAGGTTGGCGCGGTGATGAAGGAGCGCCTCGATACGCCGATGCAGGCGAGTATGTCGAGGCGAAGCGAGTGACAGGTTTGAACATCATCCGCGACTGTCTAGATGCGATGTTGCACCCCTCGGCGCGTTACGATGCGCTGACGAGCGCGCGCCATCGCGCCTTCATGGCGCCGCGGCTGCTGGGTAGTCTCGCGGCCTTCGCCGCATTCCCGCTCTATCTCGCCATACGCGGCGCGCCGACCGCGCTCGAGGTCACCGCCTTTGCCTGGCTGATCGCGCCGATCCTGTTGTCCTACTTCCTGTCGCGCACCGGCCGTTACGAGAGCGCGCAGATCATGTCGTCGCTCGCCGTTGCAAGCCTCGTGATGATGGTTGCCATCTTCACCGGCGGCATCGCCAGCTTCGCCGCCATCTGGCTCGTCGTGGTGCCGATCGAGGCTGCGCTGTCTGCATCGCGCCGCATCGTCACTGCTGCCTCAGGCATCGCGATCGCCTGCGTTGCGATGCTGGTGGTGCTGACGGCGTTCGACTGGCTGCCAGAATCGGATGCCGGCGCCAGCCACATCGTGTTCATGACCTTCGGCATCGCTTCGGCAACGCTCTATGCCGCCGGCCTCGCTTTCGGCGCGGAGTCACTGGCGCGCACCAGCGTGTCGCTGCTCAATGTCGAGGAAGACCGCTATCGCCTGCTGGCCCGCCATATGAGCGACGTGATCTCGCGTCATCGCCCGAACGGCACGGTGCAGTTCATCTCGCCTGCGGCCGAAGCGCTGGTCGGCGTGCAGCCGCAGCGGCTGTTCGGCCACGGCCTGTTCGATCGCGTCCATGTCGCCGATCGCCCGGCCTATCTCACGGCATTGTCCGATGCGGCACGGGGCGGTGAAGCCCGCAGCGTCGAATTCCGCCTGCGCCGTGATGGCGCGCGCGGCGAGGCCGGTGATTTCATCTGGGTCGAGATGCGCTGCCATCCGCTGGAGATCGCGGCCGATCGCCCGGCGCCGGCCAATGCCGAGACGGAAGTGGTTGCGGTGCTGCGCGACGTCACCGATCGCAAGCTGCAGCAGCAGGCGCTGGAACAGGCACGCATCGCTGCGGAGGCCGCCGACGCGTCGAAGACACGTTTCCTGGCCACCATGAGCCACGAACTGCGCACGCCGCTGAACGCGATCATCGGCTTCTCCGACATGATGGCGCAGGAAGACGTCCTGATGCTGGATGCCGCCAGGCGCAAGGAATATGCGCAGCTGATCAACGATTCCGGCCAGCATCTGCTGTCGGTGGTCAACGGCATCCTCGATATGTCCAAGCTGGAATCCGGCAGTTTCGAACTCGCGCCCGAACCCTTCGCGCCGCGCCCGGCACTGATCAATTGCTGCAATCTGCTGGCCTTGAAGGCGAGCGACAACGGTGTCGACCTGATCACGGATGCGCCGAAGGATCTGCCGGAGGTCAATGGCGATCCGCGTGCGTTCCGCCAGATCCTCCTCAACCTCGTGTCCAATGCCATCAAGTTCACCGAACGCGGCGGCAGCGTCACCGTCACCGCCGCAATCGAGGCCGCGCGCCTGGTCGTGCGCGTGCGCGACACCGGCGTCGGTATCGCAGCCGACGATCTTGCGCGCATCGGCGATCCGTTCTTCCAGGCCGGCGAGACCTATCATCAGCGCCGCCACGAGGGCACCGGCCTCGGCCTGTCCATCGTGAAAAGCCTGGTCAGCATGCATGGCGGCGAGATGCAGGTGCAGAGCCGTCTGGGCGAAGGCACCACGGTCACTGTCGCATTGCCGCTGGATTATGCGCCGCCGCAGGCTGCACCGAGCAATATAACGCCCCTCAATATCGTTGCGCCGCGTGGCGCGTCGTCCGGGACGATCCACCAGGTGAAGAAGAGTGCCTAAAGCGAATTCCAAATCCGCCAAGTCCAAGCGCGCACGCGCCGTCGCCATCGAGGAGCCGGCCGAGCGCGGGCTGCTGATGCGCATGGTGCTGCACAGCCCCAAGGACATTGTGGCCGGCCTGATCGCGTTCTCTGCGGTCAGCGCGATCATCGCGAACGCGATCTTCCTTCAGAAGGGGCATCATCCGTCGCCGATGTTCGGCTCCAGCACCGTGGTTTCATTCCCGGCGCCGGCACCTGTGACTGTGGTGAGCCCGCTGCCGAAGCCACGCCCGAGCGATGCGACGCTGACGTCGTCGGATACGAAGCTCGATGCGCGCATGATCGATGCCAAACCGGTCAATCCGGTAAGCGAGCCGAAACCGTCGGTGGTGGCCAGGCCCGCTGAGCCGCGTGGCGGCGATCCCATGGGCAATCTCGTGAAGGCGACGTCTGCACCCGCGACGACCCAGTCTGTTCAGCGTCCGCCGGCAGCCATTCCGCACGCCGGCAAGTCCGATCCGCTCGGTGATCTCATCACCAATACCCGCCGCGTCGCCGCCGTGCAGCGTGCGCTCACCGAATATGGATATGGTCAGCTCAAGCCGACCGGCAATGTCGGTTCGGATACATCGGCCGCCATCCAGCGTTTCGAACGCGAGCGCAAGTTGCCGGTGACTGGCCAGATGTCGGATCGTCTGGTGCAGGAGCTGGGCACGGTGACCGGGCGCGCGATCAACTAGCGATCGCGGGCCGGCTGTCGTATCGTCGGCATCATGAGCCGTTTGAAATCAGCAATATGGGTGGCCGCCTATCTGCGCCGCTGCCAGACCGAAGGCGTGTTCGGCGCGGTGCGCCGGCGCGGAGCCGAGGAGGCCGGTGCGATCTTCGTCAAGCTCGCGCTGCTCGATGGCAATGCGATCCTCTACGCGCCAGCGCCGCAGAGCGCCTATGACGACAGCCGCCCCACCGATCGCGTTTTCGCGCCATCGCCGCAGCAGGCGGTGGAAGAACGCAAGATCGAGGAGCGGCTGCAGAAGGAGATCAGCTTCGATCCGGACCTCTGGATCGTCGAGATCGAGGACAAAGCCGGGCGGCATTTTCTCGATCTGGCAAAAAACTAGCTTCCCGAACCATTCCGCGTCCGTGCGACATCCACGCCGGGCTGCATGCCTGGCTGGACGCTGGGCCGCGCCATCGGCGTTGCGGCGCGGGCGCGCTGGCGTTCGTCATCATACAGGGTCGGGCGGAATTTCGCGCGGGTGGCTGCGAGATGCGCGCCGCGCCAGGCGGCGACCATGATTAGCGCCGCGCGCTCGGTCAGCACGTCGTACATGCGCGACAGCCGGTACACATTGTTCACCGACGTGCCGAATTCCGGATTCAGGAACAGCAATACACGCTGGAAGATCGCACCGTGCATGCCAAGCGCCTTGGCGCAGCACGCGAGGGGCTCGCCGCCGGGATCGCTCACCACCTGATCGGCAATCGCCAGCGGCAGGATCAGCGCTTCGCTGATCTCGCGCGCGAAATTCTCGCGGTCCTCGGCAAACGCAGCCATCTCCAGAATATGCATCGCGCGCTCGGCGCGGGCCTGCGGGATGCGTGCCGACGGTTGCAGCGGGGTGTCGGCGAGATTGTGCAACATCTTCGCGCGCTCGGACGCATTGGCGGCGAAGAACAGATTGCTGATCTCGGCGGCATCGTTCGGCTGCATGGTGCGATTGACGATGCGCGACGGCGGCGGCGCCGGCTGTGACAAGGTCGGTGCGGGGATGTCTGGTGCAACGGACGGCGCGACCGGTGCCGGCTGCTGTGCAGCAGCAGGCTTCAGTGCCAGCTGATCGAGAATGACCTTTGGCGTGTTCGGATAGATCGATAGCCGCGCCCGCACGGCGGCGCGCGTCGCATCGTCGACCTGGTCGATCAGCCGCGAGGTCAGTTCGATGAACTGTTTCTCCTCGTCGGATGTGTGACTGTGTGCCTGCACATAGAGATCCGTCAGCACCCGCAGCAATGTCGGACGAATATCGACGCCCTCACGGCGCGATAACGTCATCAGGCCGTCGAAGCCTGGAATTGTTGGTGCAGGGGTCATGGTCGGAACGCTGGACTGAGGCTGATTTGCCTCAAATTACGACCGACGAATTAATTTCCGTTTAACCATCGCCGGTTCCATACACGCGGGACGCGCGGCGATTGCGCGCTATTCGCGATTTTTGTTCGCTGTGCGAATCAGTTGTGACGGTGCAGACACACCGCCAGAACTTCGACGCCCGCGCGGCATTCCGCGCAAGGCCGCAAGCCAGGCGGTACCTTAAGGTGGGATACCTCTCCGGAGGGATCTGGCGCTGATTCGATGGCGCCGTGGGTTATTCAGGTCGGACCACGCAAGCGGGCCTGTCGCGAACGACGTTCTGGCTTGCGTGAGCTTGTTTGATGGACCATGCCGCGCCCCGTTCAACGACGAATGATCATGTCCACGTTGCACGCGCTGCGGCACGCTCTCCTCGCCAGTACGGCGTTCGCTGCCGTCTGTCTCCCGCATGCATCGCAGGCACAGCAATACTGGAACGGTGCGGCAACGGCGGGGCCGGCGCCCGGGCCTGTGACTGGTGGTACCGGCACCTGGAATACGGTCAACGGCAATTGGAGCAATGCCGCGGGTACGCTCAACGACACGATGTCACCCAATCCAGGCACTGTGATTTTCTCGGCAACACCTGGTGTGGTCACCGTCGATAATTCTTTCGGGGGGGTCGGCGTCACCGGAATGCAGTTCACGACGTTCGGTTATTTAATCACCGGCGATGCTGTCACGCTCGCAGATCCCGGCGCGGTCATCGCTGTTGGTAACGGGACGCCGGCTGGTGCAGGCATGGTGGCGGCGATGCAATCCGCGCTGACAGGGGCCGGCGGTCTGGTCAAAACCGATCTTGGCACGCTGTTCCTCTCCGGTGCGAACAGCTATGGCGGAGCGACCGTCGTCAATGGCGGCGTGGTCCAAGCGGGAGCCGCCAATACGTTCAGTCAGACCAGTGCGACCACGGTGAATGCCGGCGGCACGCTGGATCTCGGTGGCTTCGCCCAGGCCATCGACAGCGTTGCGCTTGCGGACGGGACTCTCATCAACGGCGCGCTGGCCGGTGCGATCTCATCGACCGGAGGGCTCATCTCGGGATTGTCCGGCACCGCGACGCTATCGCTGAGCAGCGGCACCACGACATTGACCGGTGCGAATGCCTATACTGGCGTGACGACGATCAATGGCGGCACGCTTCTTGCGGGCAATGCTAACGCATTTAGCGCGACCAGTGCAGCGAGGGTGAATGTCGGGGGCACGCTTGATCTCGGTGGTTTCGCGCAGACGATCGATGCGGTCGCGCTTGCCGGCGGCACGTTAACGAACGGCACATTGGCCGGATCTGTCGCATCGACGGGCGGCACGATTTCCAATCTCACCGGCACGGCCAGCCTGGCGACTACGGCGGGCACGACGGTGCTGAGCGGAACGAACAGCTATACCGGCGCAACATCCATCTCTGGCAGCGTTCTCCAGATCGCAGGCTCTTTGCAAAACAGCAATGTCTTTGTGAACGCCGGTGCCGCGCTTCAGGTAACGGGCACGATGTCGGGTAACCTCGTCACAGTGAATGCCGGTGGCGCGCTGTCAGGCACTGGTACGGCGAGCCAGGTGGTGAATGTTGGTGGCACGCTGATCGCGACGCCCGGTGCAACGCTCACCATGAGTAGTTTGGCGCTCGATGCAGCTTCAAACGTCAATGTCGATGTCAGCGCGGCGCGGGGAAGCGGGGTGCCGTTCAACGTGACAGGCAATCTGACGCTCGACGGCACCCTCAATCTCACGGATGCCGCGCCGTTCGGTGCCGGCATTACGCGGCTGCTCAGCTATGGTGGTACGCTCACCAATAATGGTCTGGATATCGGCGTCATCCCACCGGGCATGGCGCGGGCAGATCTGGGTGTGCAGAAAGGAATTCCAGGGCAGATCAATCTCGTCAATTCGGGCGGTCTGACGCTGCAGTTCTGGAATGGTCCTGCACCGGCCGGTCCAGGCACGGGCACTGTGAATGGCGGCAGCGGAAGCTGGAGGGTGACCAATGCGAACTGGACGGACGCCGACGGCACGTTCAACGCTCCGGCAACCAATCCGGCGTTCGCCGTGTTTCAGGGGGCGCCGGGTACGATTACCGTCGATTCGAGCTCCGGTGCGGTGATGGCATCGGGCATGCAGTTCGCCGTCGATGGCTATCGGATCGTGGGCGACAGTATCACGCTGACGGAACCACAGAGCTTGATCCGCGTCGGTGATGGCACATCGGCGAGCAGTGGCTATACGGCGACCATCGCCTCGGCTCTCACTGGCGCCGGTGGTTTGCTCAAGACCGATGCCGGTACGC
>NZ_JBIISY010000068.1:0-27442 GCF_044340795.1 Tardiphaga sp. | reverse complement strand
TGGGCGCCCATGGTCATCATGATCTCATCCGGCCGCGCCCGAATACCGCGCCGCGGCAGGACCTGCAGCCGCAGCTGCTCGATCAGCGCCGGATCGTCCTCATCGATGAGATCGCGTGCCCAATTATTGATCTCGGGCACGCTCAACGCGGCACGTGCGCTTTCGCGCCAGTCATTGGTGGGGAACAGGCTGGGATCGAACTGGCCGAAGATGAATGGATACGGATAGTCCTGCCAGTTGAGCGGCTTGGAGATATTGCGGTTGGCCGAGGGCCGCACCGCGAAACGCTCGGCCCAGCGCGCCGCCCCCGCCTCGTCCGGCGCTGCACGCAAATCGCGCTTCGTGCCCAGATGCTTGGGCAGGCCTGCGACATAGAAGCCGCTGCGCTCGCGGGAGACGAGAAAATTCTGATCAACGAGCTGTTCGTAGGCGATCACGACTGTATTGCGCGACACTTCCAGCAATGTCGCCAATTCGCGGCTCGACGGCATCCGCACACCCAGCGCCAGACGGCCCTCCTCGATCGCCGTGCAGATCAACTGGCGAATCTGCAACTGCAGGAACGGCCCGCGTCGATCCAGCCCCTGGAACAGCGAGCCCCAGAATAGTGCATCACCAATACCGGAGACCGCCTGACGGCTTTCCGTCAGCATAGCCTTGCTTACTCCTCCCGGACCACCCATCGTCGCTCCATCCGTTCCGGCAAGCGGATCAAGTTTTCATCCACGCCTGCCTCAACATGAAGCAAGAGCCGCGCCAAACTGATCCAGCCAGTTTGCATGACTGGCCCCATTCGTACATCCGATCTGGCGCTGGCCCGGAGGTGCGACTGGCCTCACGCTTCCGTGTGGGAAATTGAGGATGATCAAGTGAGTCAGGATACGGTTGTTTTCTCTGCACGCAAGATCGTGACCATGAATCCGTCGCGGCCTTCCGCCACGCATGTCGCAGTGCGAGAAGGCCGGATCGTTGCCGTTGGCAGCTTCGACGAAATCGTGGGCACGACCGGCGCCAAAGTCGACGACCGCTTCAGGGACAAGGTGCTGTTGCCCGGCTTCGTCGAGGGCCACAGCCACATCATGGAAGGCATGATGTGGTCGCTGCCTTATGTGGGCGCCTTCGATCGCCGCTCACCGGAAGGCAAGGTGGTGAAGGGCCTGCCCGACATCGACGCCATCGTCGCTCGCCTGCAGGAAGCGGAGAAAGCGATGACCGATCCCGAGGCCCCGCTGTTTGCATGGGGTTTCGACCCGCTGCATATCGGCAGCGTCTCCCTCACCCGGCAGGATCTCGATCGCGTCTCGACAACGCGTCCGATCATGGTGGTGCATGCGAGCTTCCATATCAGCAACGTCAACACGCTCGTGCTGCAGCGCGCCGAGCTCGATCGCACCACCAACATCTCCGGCGTGGTGATGGGCAAGGACGGCGAGCCGTCGGGTGAAGTCCAGGGCATCGCCGCCCGCTTCCGCGTCTTCCGCGTGCTCGGCAGCAATCCGCTGTCGGGCAATCTCACGATCGACGACGTCAATCGCTATGCATCGTCCTGCTGTGTGCAGGGCGTCACCACCGTCACCGACCTGCACAACGATCTCGCCGAACAGACCATCGAGGTCTATCGCGCCGCCAGCCGCCGCGATGATTTCTCGGTGCGTCTCGTGCCGGCGATGGCGTCGGTATCACACAGCCCGGAACAGGGCGTCGAGAAGATCAAGGCGCTGAAGGCGACCAATAACGACAAGCTGCATTACGGCATCGTCAAGTTGGTGGTCGATGGCTCGATCCAGGGTTTTACGGCGCGCCTGCGCTGGCCCGGCTATCACAACGGCGCGCAAAACGGCCTGTGGTACATTGCGCCCGAAGAATTGCCCGGCATCGTCGCCGCCTATCATGCGGCCGGCATTCAGATGCATATCCACACCAATGGCGACGAAGCCACCGAAGTCGCGCTCGAAGCCGTGGAAGCCGCGCAGATCGCAACGCCGATGCCCGATCATCGCCACACGCTGCAGCATTGCCAGATGGCGGATGCCGCGCAGTTCAAGCGCATGAAGACGCTCGGCATGTGCGTCAACCTGTTCGCCAACCACGTCTATTATTGGGGCGACTCGCACTACGATCTCACCATGGGCCCCGAGCGCGCCAACCGCCTCGACGCCACCGGCACCGCGCTGCGCGTCGGCGTGCCCTTCGCGATTCATTCTGACGCGCCGGTGACGCCGCTGAGCCCGCTCTTCACCGCATGGTGCGCGGTCAATCGCGTCACTTCCTCCGGCCGCGTGCTCGGCAAGGAGACCGAAGCCCTCACCGTCCAGCAGGCGCTCAATGCCATCACCATCGACGCCGCCTACACGCTGAAGCTCGATCACATGGTCGGCAGCATCGAGACCGGCAAATATGCCGACTTCGTCGTGCTTGACGCCGATCCGCTCGAAGTCGCGCCGGAGACGATCAAGGACATCAATATCTGGGGCACCGTGGTTGGCGGCGCCGTTCGGGAGGCGCCGCGGGCATGATGGCGTCGTCGCGCAAAACACCTGTCACGGTGATCGGCGGCTTTCTCGGCGCCGGCAAGACGACCTATCTGAATCACCTGCTTCGCAACACGACGCAGCGCTATGCCGTGCTCGTCAATGATTTCGGCGCGGTGAACATCGACGCCGCGCTGATCGCGAAGCATGACGGCGAGACCATGACCCTGACCAATGGCTGCGTCTGCTGCAGCATCGGCAGCGGCTTTCTCGACACGCTCGGCCGGATCCTCGACAGCGGCTCGGCCTTCGATCACATCATCATCGAGGCCTCCGGCGTCGGCGATCCCTGGCGCATCGCCGAGATCGCATTGGTGGAGCCAAGCCTGCGGCTCAATGCCGTGATCGTGCTGGCCGACGCATCACGCATCACAGAACTCCTCAAAGATGCCCGCGTCGGCGACACCGTGCGCGGCCAGTTCGACCGCTGCAACCTGATCCTGCTCAACAAGGTCGACCTGCTCGACCGCCCGACACTCGATGCGGTCCGCGCATCGCTCAACGCGCTGCGCCCGGGCATCGCAGTCATCGAAACCACCGAACATACACTGCCCGGCCTGCCCGAAGGCGGGTTCAAACCCGCAACGCGCTTCGCGGCTACGGCCGCCGCCGACCACGAAGGCAGCTTCCGCCGCTGGTCATATCGCCGCGATGGAATGTTCGATTATGGCAGGCTAGAGGCAGCGCTTGCCGCACTGCCGCCGCAGCTTTTGCGGCTGAAAGGGCCTTGCTCGGTCGCTGGACGCGATTTTTCGCAGTTGCTGCAAATGGTCGGGCAGGACTGGGCGCTGACGCCTGCCGATGACGAATTATCCATGGAAAACAATATTCTGCTGATCGGCATCGGCACCGCCGGCCTGCCGCCGGCAGAGACGCTCGACGCCATTCTCGATGCCGCACTGATTCCACAATCCATCACAACGGCGGATCGCAACTGCCGGACCATCGCGTCACCCCTCTGAGAGAAGGATCACTTCCATGTCTTCGACCCGGTCGCCTCGGCCCCGTTCGCTGAAAGCCTCTCTTCTGTCTGCTGCTCTCGGTCTCGCTCTTGTCACCGCCGCGATCGCTCCCGGCATCAAACCGGCAATGGCCGCCGATGGCGGCACGCTGGTGATCGTGTCAACCCAGGTGCCGCGTCATTTCAATGGCGCCGTGCAGTCCGGCCTCGCCACCGCGGTGCCGTCGACACAGATTTTTGCCAGCCCGCTGCGCTATGACGACAACTGGAATCCGCAGCCTTATCTCGCCAAGTCATGGGACGTCGCGCCGGACGGCCTATCCGTCACGCTGAAGCTGGTGGACAACGCGCTGTTCCACGACGGCAAGCCGGTGACATCGGAAGACGTCGCCTTCTCGATCATGACCATCAAGGCCAACCATCCGTTCCAGAGCATGCTGGCCGCCGTGGATAAAGTGGATACGCCGGATCCGCAGACCGCCATCATCCGCCTCAAGCATCCGCATCCGGCGCTGCTGCTGGCGATGTCGCCGGCGCTGATGCCAATCATTCCCAAGCACGTCTATGGCGATGGCCAGGACGTCAAGACGCACCCGGCCAACCTGAAGCCGATCGGCTCGGGGCCCTATCGCCTCACCGAATACAAGCAGGGTGAATTCTACACGCTGGAGAAATTCGACAAGTTTTTCATCCCCGGCCGGCCGAAGCTCGACAAGATCGTCGTCAAGCTCGTTTCCGACGGCAACGCGGCCGTGGTCTCACTGGAACGCGGCGACGTCAATGCATTCCCGTTCATGTCGAACACCCGTGACATCGACCGCGTCGAGAAGATGCCGAACGTCCAGATCACCGACAAGGGTTTTGCCGGCATCGGCCCGATCAACTGGCTCGCCTTCAACACCAAGAAGAAGCCGCTGGACGATGTCCGCGTGCGCCAGGCCATTGCCTATGCCGCCAACCGCGAATTCATCACCAGCAAGCTGATGAGCGGCAAGGCCAAGATGGCGACCAGCCCGATCGCCCCGGGTTCGCCGCTGCTCGCGCCGGATGTCGAGATGTACAAGCTCGATCTCGCCAAGTCGCAGAAGCTGCTCGATGAGGCCGGCTATCCCAAAGCCGCCGACGGTTCGCGCATGAACCTCACCATCGACTTCATCCCCGGCGACGAGGAACAGCAGCGCAATGTCGCCGAATATCTGCGCTCGCAGCTCAAGCGCGTGGGGATCAATCTCGAAGTGCGCGCCGCGCCGGACTTCCCGACCTGGGCCCAGCGCATCTCCAACTACGATTTCGACCTGACCATGGACAACGTCTTCAACTGGGGCGACCCGGTAATCGGCGTCAACCGCACCTATCTGTCGAGCAATATCCGCAAGGGCATCATCTGGTCGAACACCCAGCAATACAGCAATCCGAAGGTAGACGAACTGCTCGCCGCCGGTGCACAGGAGCCGTCATCGGAGAAGCGCAAGGCGCTCTATGCCGAGTTCCAGAAGCTCGTGGTCAACGACGTGCCGATCTATTTCATCAACAGCGCACCCTATCGCAACGCTTTCTCCAAGGGGCTCGACAATCTGCCGACCACGATCTGGGGCATCATGTCGCCGCTCGACGAGATCAACTGGAAAGAGAAGCCGAAGACCTGATGTAGCTCGTCATTGCGAGCCCAGCGAAGCAATCCAGCAAGCCACAAGCGAAGGCTGGATTGCGTCGTCGCCAAACGGTTCCTCGCAATGACGCCTGATATTGACGCGATCATATCCACGATGACGAACAGACCGGCACCATGAACCTCGCTCTCCATGTCTCCAGGCAACTGCTGAATGCGTTCGGCCTGCTGCTTGCCGTGCTGGTCCTCAATTTCTGCCTGATCCATGCCGCGCCCGGCGATCCCGCTCTGGTGATCGCCGGCGAGATGGGCGGCGCCTCGGCCGAGGTGATTGCCGCATTGCGGGTGAAATACGGCCTCGACAAGAGCCTGCTCGAACAGCTCTTCACCTATCTCGGCAAGGTCGCCACGGGCGACTTCGGCTATTCCTACTATTTCAACGAACCGGTTCTTGGCCTGATCGGCCAGCGCATCCCGGCGACGCTCTATCTCGTTCTGTCGGCGCTGGCGCTGTCCATCGTCATCGGCACGGTGCTCGGCATCATCAGTGCGCGCAAGCCGAATGGGCTCTTCAGCCAGGGCGTGACTGTGATCTCCCTCGCCGGCTATGCGGCGCCGGTGTTCTGGACCGGCCTCATGCTCCTGCTGCTGTTCGGCTCCGTATGGCCGATCCTGCCGGTGACGGGCATGACCGACGTGGCGCGACCGAAGGTGGGCTTCGCCTATGTCCTCGATGTCCTGCAGCATCTCGTGCTGCCGGCGACCACGCTGGCCCTGGTCTATATCGCGCAATATAGCCGCCTCGCCCGCGTCAACATGATCGACGCGCTCACGGCAGACTATGTCCGCACGGCGCGTGCCAAGGGCCTTCCCGAATTCATCGTCATCGGCAAACATGCATTGCGCAACACGCTGATCCCCATCGTCACAGTGGCAGGCCTGCAATTCGGCCATCTGTTCGCCGGCGCCGTGCTGGTGGAGACGGTGTTCTCGTGGCCCGGCATGGGCCGCCTCGTCTTCGAATCCATCCTGCGCCGCGACTATCCGACCCTGCTCGCCGTGCTGTTCTTCTCTGCGGTGCTGGTGATGGCGGCCAACATCATTACCGATCTGGTCTATCGCCTGGTCGATCCGCGCATCCGTTCGGGGGGCCGATGACCACAATCGAATCCACCGCCGTGAAACCCGATGCAACCGCATTGCCGGTGCGTGCCGGGACATCGCCCATGGCCGCCGCCTTGCGCCAGTTCGCTCGCAGCCCGGCCGGTGTCGCCGGCGCGGTCGCGCTGCTTGTCATCATTCTCGCGACCTTGTTCGGTCCACATCTCTACGGCGTCGATCCGCTCGACATCGCCGGTGCACCGCTGTCACCACCGGATGCCGATGCGTGGCTCGGAACCGATTATCTCGGCCGCGACATTCTTGCCGGCCTGCTGCAGGGCGGCCGTGCCACGCTGACCGTGGGCGGTGTCGCTGCACTCATCACCATCGTTATCGGTGTCACGATGGGATCGCTCGCCGGCTTCTTCGGCGGCCCCATCGATACGGCGCTGACCAAGATCACGGAGTTCTTCCAGATCCTGCCGCCGCTGCTGTTCGCCATGGTGCTGGTCACTTTGTTCGGCCAGTCGCTGGTGATCGTTACGCTTGCGATCGGTGTCGTGAGCTGGCCGTCGGCCGCGCGCCTCACCCGCGCGGAATTCCTGCGGTTACGCAATCTCGATTTCGTCAAGGCCTCGCGCGCTGCCGGTGGCGGCAACGGCCATCTCATCCTGCGCGTGGTGCTGCCCAATGCGTTGCCGCCAATCATCGTTTCGGCGACGCTGGCCATCGGCGTCGCCATCCTGTTCGAGGGCGGCCTCAGCTTTCTCGGCCTCGGCGACCCCAATACCATGAGCTGGGGGCTGATGCTCGGCCAGAACCGCAATTATGTCCTCGACGCCTGGTGGTCGGTGACATTCCCCGGTGCTGCCATCTTCATCGCGGTGCTCGCCATCAGCCTGATCGGTGACGGCATCAACGACGCGATCAATCCACGTCTGCGGAAGCGAGGCTGAACCATGAGCCCTGTTCTTTCCGTCCAGAACCTCACCGTCACCATGAAAGGCAGCAAGGGCCCGGTGCCAGTGCTGGAAAATCTCTCCTTCGACGTCGCCCAGGGCAAGACCATGGCGCTGGTCGGTGAATCCGGCTGCGGCAAGAGCATGACCGCGCTCGCCATCATGCAACTTCTGCCGGAAGACTTTCGTGTCACCTCGGGCCACGTCATGCTTGATGGCCAGGACGTGCTCACCTCATCGCCGAAGGAGCTGCGCAGCTTGCGCGGCAACAAGATGTCGATGATCTTCCAGGAGCCGATGACGGCGCTGAACCCGCTCTACACCGTCGGCGACCAGATCGGCGAGGTGCTGCGGCAGCATCGCGGCCTCGGCCGCCGCGACGCGCACCAGCAGGCGATCCAGTTCCTCAAGGCCGTGCAGATACCCGCTGCCGAGAAGCGCGTCGATGCCTATCCGCATCAGCTCTCCGGCGGCATGCGCCAGCGCGTGATGATCGCCATGGCGCTCGCATGCAAACCGAAGCTGCTGATCGCTGACGAGCCGACCACGGCGCTCGATGTCACCGTGCAGGCGCAGATCTTCGACCTGCTCAGCGAATTGCAAGACGAGACGGACACCGCCATCGTGCTGATCACCCATGATCTCGGCGCCGTCGCCGAACTCGCCGACGATGTCGCCGTGCTCTATGCCGGTCGCTGCATCGAACAGGGCGCGGCAGAGGAGATCATCGCCCACGCCCGCCATCCCTATACGCGCGGCCTCATGAGCTGCGTGCCGCATCTCAAGCTCGGCAAGACCGACAGCCATTTCGCCGCGCTGGAGGAAATCCCCGGCATGGTGCCGCCGCTCGGCGCGCGCGGGCCGGATTGCGCCTTCCGCGCGCGCTGCGCCTTCGCCGCCGAGGTCTGCCGCACCCAGCCGCAGCCGCCGCTCGACCGCGTCGATGCCAGCGCCGCCGTCTCATGCTGGCGCCACCAGGAGATCGCGCCATGAGCGACGGCATCAACATGGTCACTCCGCCGACGGATGTGCTGCTCGACGTCAATGACCTCGTGGTGCATTTCCCGGCCGGCCGCCGCGGCCTGTTCGGACCTCCGTCGAAAGTCCATGCGGTCGATGGCGTCAGCTTCCGCGTTCGCCGCGGCACGACCTTCGGCATTGTCGGCGAGAGCGGATCGGGGAAATCCACCACCGCGCAGGCGGTGATGCGGCTGATCCCGTCCACCTCCGGCCAGATCGTGTTCGGCGGCGAGAACATCGCCGATTATCGCGGCGAGAAGCTGCGTCTCGCGCGCAGCAAATTCCAGATCGTGTTCCAGGATCCGTTCTCGGCGCTCGACCCGCGACGCCGCGCCGGTGAACTGATCCGCGAGCCACTCGACTTGCTCGGCATCGGCACGTCGCGAGAGCGCGACGCCCGCGTCAGGCAGTTGCTCGCCGAAGTCGGCCTGCCCCCACAGGCCGCCGATCTGTTCCCGCATCAGTTCTCCGGCGGCCAGCGCCAACGCCTGTGCATTGCGCGCGCCATGGCGCCGGAACCGGACCTGATCGTTTGCGACGAGGCCGTGTCGGCGCTCGATGTTGCAATCCAGGCGCAGATATTGAACCTGCTCAAGAAGCTGCAGCGCGAGCGCGGGCTGACCTACATCTTCATCTCGCACGATCTCGGCGTCATCCAGCATTTTTGCGACGAGATCGCGGTTATGTATCTCGGCAAGATCGTCGAACAGGCGCCAGCCAACCTGTTTTTCTCCGCACCGATGCATCCCTATAGCTGGTCTCTGATCTCGGCCGCCGCCCCGCCCGGCCCGCTGCGCGACCGACTGAAAAAGAACTATCTGGTCAAGGGAGATCCGCCGAGCCCGGTTGACCCGCCGCCCGGTTGCCGCTTTGCGCAGCGCTGCCCATTCGTCATCGAGCGCTGTCGTGCGGAACTACCGAGCCTGGAAGCGCAAGAAGTCGACCACTTCGTCGCCTGTCATGTCACAGCCGATATCGGTCCGCCTGATCTTGGCCAAGGCTCAACTGCTATCGGCGAATGACCACAGCCGCGTCGGAGCCGACGCTTGGCGTCGCGCTGAGCGAGTTTGAATAAACGAGGCAAATGTCCGCTGCGCGCCAGTGCGGGCACTCCAACGACCACTTCGCCAAGCAGTCCATTCCGTAGATCGCCACTCGCCGTATTTGCGGATCGGATCGGCGCGATCACTTGAATGCGAAGTCACTCTATCGTGCCAGAAGGCCGGCTTCCAGGGCTTCTGAACTGTATCCGGTGTGAGCGCCAGACGGCGCAGCGTCCGGCGCGAGACACCCTGGCGAACGAAGAGACTGTCGACGGTTTTGGGAACCTTGCGCTGTCCAGAAGCATTCCAGAAGCAAGAAAGCCCGCCAGACACGGGCCTTTCTCGGCTAGTCGGGTAAATCTGGCCAATTCCCCGCACTGCCTGGCTGGGGCGGGAGTGCTGTTCGTACTTGTCTCCGGGAAGATTCCCTGCAAACAGGGAATTTTTCAGGGAAATCACGTTTTCGGTAGCCCGCATGGCATCAGACAACGCTCTTTCCCGCGAATCTGAGCTCTCTCCCGCGAGTTTCCCTAAACACTCGAACAGGGATTTCATTCTGAGTTGCAGGGATCTGGAAAGGCTCAATCTGGGACTGCCTTTACCCTTCTATCTCCGCTTTGCGCCGATTGTGTTGAAGAAGTCGGCGAGTTGTCTATCGGGGTGTGCACAGTGGGGCGGCGCGCGAGCGTCTGCCCCAGTTCAGATGGGCATTGGAGCCGGCGCCGGGACCAGTTTTGCCAGCTTTCGAAGGTTCTGAGCAGTTGCGGCGAGCAGGAACTCGTCGCGAGCACCGCAAGGACCTCTCAGACGAAGCCGGTCGAGGCGCAGGATACGTTTCAGATGTGCGAACAACATCTCGATCTTCTTGCGTTCACGTCGCGAGGTTACGTAGGCTTCCGTCTTGGCGACCCCGCGCGCCACATCGCGAGCGCTCTCGTAGATCGAGCGTGGCACCTTGCGGGCTGGCATCTTCGGGCAACACCGTGGCTTGAGCTCGCAGATGTCGCAGTCCCGCTTGCTGGCGCGATAGAGAAGCGTCGCTCCGTCATTCACCAGCGTCCCGGTGGACGTCAGTACCTTGCCCGCCGGGCAGCGATAGATGTCGATCTCCGGATCGTAGGCAAAGTCGTCGCGGGCGAATGTTCCGTCCTCGCGAGCTGACTTGTCGAAGACAGGTATATGCGGCTCGATCGCGCGCTCCAACCAGCCCAGCATGTCGGCTGATCCGTAAGCGCTGTCGGCAGCCAGACGCTGGGGATGGATACCGAAGCATTTCTCGGTACGTTCAATCATCGTGCGGGCCGCACCGACCTCAGCCTGTCGAATGGCCCGTGTCGCCTCGACATCGACGATGACGGCAGCCTTCAGATCGATCAGGTAATTGTCGGCGTTGGCAAAAATGGCGTGGCCTTTGTGAGCCCCGGTCCATTGCGCAGCCGGATCGGACCGAGAGACGAACTTCGGCACCGTCTCGCTCGCGGCCCCCCAGGCCGCTTCGTCCAGCGTGTCGAGGTACTCGCGGACGGATCGCCGCGCCCGGGCAAGCGCTTTCCAATCATGGTCGTCGGTCCCTGCAGCTGAACGCTGCTTGTTGGCGTCGGCAGCGATCAGGCTGGCATCGACGGCGAAGGCCGTACCATCGACCAGCCCCTCCGCCATGCAGCGCCGCACCACCGCCTCGAACAGCTTGCGCAGGAGATCGCAATCGCGGAAGCGACCGTGCCTGTTCTTCGAGAAGGTTGAATGATCCGGCACCTCGCCGTCGAGGCCAAGCCGGCAGAACCACCGGTAGGCAAGATTGAGGTGGACCTCCTCGCACAACCGACGCTCCGACCGGATGCCGTAGCAGTAGCCGACCAGCAGCATGCGGACGAGCAGCTCAGGATCAATCGATGGTCGGCCGGTCGAACTGTAGAAGGGCGCCAACTCGCTCCGAATGACTGACAGATCGACAAACCGGTCAATGTTCCTGAGCACGTGAGTGGCTGGTACGTGCCGCTCCAGCGAGAATTCGTAGAACAGAGCCGCCTGATCAGTCTGCCGTGGACCCATCATCGATTCAGCCTCCGCCGATAGCGGGATTGAATCAGCGATGGCGCCCCGCTTCAACAGGGGAGTTTTTCAACACAATCCGCCAATAGCGGACAGATCGCAATTCGAGAACTTTGCTCGATGTATCCAGTCCGCTTGAATTACGCCGCGTAGATATCCTTATAGGTCTCGCGCAGGACGTTCTTCTGCACCTTGCCCATCGTGTTGCGCGGGAGATCGTCGACGAAAATCACGCGCTTCGGCATCTTGAATTTTGCGATCTGGCCGTCGAGCGCCTTGATCACCGAGGCCTCGTCGAGCGCGGTCTTCTTGTCCGTCACCACCACTGCCGTGACGCCCTCGCCGAAATCCGCATGCGGCACGCCGATCACGGCGCTTTCCACCACGCCCGGCATGGCATCGATCTCGCTCTCGATTTCCTTGGGATAGACGTTGAATCCGCCGGAAATCACCAGATCCTTGCCGCGGCCGAGGATGTGGACATAACCCTTGGCGTCGATCTTGCCGAGATCGCCGGTGATGAAGAAGCCGTCGTCGCGAAATTCCGACTTGGTCTTCTCCGGCATCCGCCAATAGCCCCTGAACACGTTCGGGCCCTTCACCTCGATCATGCCGATGGTGTCTTTCTCGAACGCCGCGCCCGTTTCCGGATCGGTGGCGCGCACGGACACACCGGGCAGCGGGAAGCCGACTGCGCCGGGGACGCGCTCCCCGTCATAGGGGTTCGACGTGTTCATGTTGGTTTCGGTCATGCCGTAGCGTTCGAGCACGGCATGGCCGGTGCGCGCGAACCATTCGCGATGCGTATCGGCCAGCAGCGGCGCCGAGCCGGAAATGAACAGCCGCATGTGGCTGCAGGTGTCTTTCGAGAGATTCGGCGATTGCAGCAGGCGGGTGTAGAAAGTCGGTACGCCCATCAGCACAGTGGCGCGCGCCATCAGCTGGATGATGCGCTCGGGATCCAGCTTCGGCAGGAAGATCATCGCCGCGCGCGAGAACAGCGTGACATTGCTCGCCACGAACAGACCATGCGTGTGATAGATCGGCAGCGCGTGGATCAGCACGTCGTCCTTGCTGAAGCGCCAGGAGTCGACGAGGCTCAGCGAATTCGATGCGAGATTGTCGTGGCTCAGCATCGCGCCCTTGGAACGGCCGGTCGTGCCCGACGTATAGAGGATCGCCGCAAGATCATCATTTTCGCGCGGCACCGTCGCGAAGTCCGACTTCTCTTTCCCGGCCGCATCGGTGAGCGAGCCCTGCCCGTCCGCACCGAGCGTCTCGACCTTCGCGCCAACCTTGGCGGCGATGGCTTCGATCCCTTCTTTCTTCGAGGGATCGCAAACGATCAGCGACGGCTCGGCATCGGTGATGAAGTAATCGAGTTCGTTGAGCGTGTAGGCCGTGTTGAGCGGCAGATAGACCGCACCTGCACGCACCGTCGCGAGATACAGAACGAGGCCCGGCACCGACTTCTCGGTCTGCGCGGCGACGCGATCGCCCGGCTTGACGCCCCGTGCGACCAGCACATTCGCCATCTGCCCCGCCAGGCCGACCAGATCCCCGTAGCTGATGTGTTTACCTTCCGGCGTCTCGATAGCGAGGCGCGAGGGGTCTTCGAGCTTGTCGAACAGGCGGGAGAACAGATTCATGGGATACAATCAGCAAGAGACAAGAATATCAGGCGCCGCGAAACGCCGGTTTGCGCTTCTCGCTAAAGGCCTGAACGCCTTCGCGATAATCTTCGCTTGCGAGACATGCAGCGATGGCCGTACTGACTGGCGCGATATCGGAAAAGTCCGGATCAGGAAGCAGATAATTGACGGTCTTCTTCAGAGCCTTCAGGACCAGAGGCGCATTCTCTGCAGTCAGCGAACACCACTCATCCACCATTTGATCAAATGTATCGCGCGGCGCGACCTTGCTCACAAAGCCCATTCGGAGCGCATCGGCTGCATCGAAGATGCGCGCCGAGAAAAAGATGTCCATCGTGTTCTGCGGCCCCAGCACCGACAGGAAGCGATTGACGCCTGCGACGGCATAACCAAGCCCCAGCCGGCTGGCAGGCATCCGGAAGCGCACATCGTCGCGGCAAAATCGCAGATCGCAGGCCGCCGCAAGTCCGAGACCCCCTCCCATGCAGATGCCCGCGATCTTGGCGATCACCGGCTTGCTGCATAAGATCGGAGCCGCATAGGCCGTCGCGACCGCCGCATTATAGTGTTCTTGCGCTCGCTTATCGGTGCGCTTTTCTTCGAATTGGGAAATGTCAGCGCCGGACACGAATGCTTTGTCACCATCGCCTTCGAGAATAACGAGACGGATGTCGCGATCCCCATCAAAAGCCTCGATCGCTTTCGGCAGGCCGAGCCACATGTCCAAAGTCATTGCGTTGAATTTGCTCGGATTGGAAATAACGATACGCCCGATCGGGCCTTCTCGCTTGATAATCAATTCCGGCATTTCGCACTCCCTGTAGATATAATGACTTCGCCAGGATGCGAGCAACTTGGCTTTGGTGACGGATTGAATCGATAGCGATCACACAACGCCATCGGTCCTCAGCCGCTCGATATCACTATGTCCGATCCCGATCTCCTGAAGGATCTCGTCGGTCTGCTCGCCCCATTCAGGCGCCGCTGTCACAACCGATGCCGGTGTCCGCGACAGCGTGACTGGCTGGGAGATCACGCGTACGGCCTCGCCTTTGCTCGTCTGGGTATGGGCACAAACCTTGAGATGTTGCACCTGTTCGTCATCGAGCATTTGCGGCACGTCATAGACGGGACCGGCCGGCACACCTGCATCGTTCAGTACTGCCACCCAATGCGCAACGGTGTTTCTTGCGAAGGCCTGCTCCAATGCAGCATTAAGCCGGGCACGGTTTGTGACACGCTTCTTCTCATTGCTGAAATCGGGATCATCGAGCAAATCTTCCTCGCCAATCACCCGGCACAGCTTGATCCAGATGCCCTGCCCGGCCGCACCGAGATTCATGGCGCCGTCCGATGCGTGAAACAGTCCCATCGGTGATGATGTCGGGTGATCATTGCCTGCGGGTGTCGGAATTTCGCCTTCATTGAGATAGCGCGCGACTTGAAAATCCATCATCGCGATCTGCGAATGCAGCAGCGATGCATGAACCCACTGCCCTTCGCCGGACAGATCACGCTCACGCAGCGCGACCAGGACACCGATCGCTGCGTAAAGACCGGTGCTCGAATCCGCGACCGCAATGCCTGCCCTGAGCGGCCCTGATCCAGGGTGACCGGTAACCGACATCAGACCACCCATGCCCTGCACGATTTGATCAAAACCGGGGCGGCCGGCATATGGCCCGTCCTGCCCGAAGCCCGACACACTCGCCAGGATGATGCGGGGATTGATCGCCTTCAGCGTCTCGTAATCAAGGCCGAGGCGGCGCTTGACGTCCGGTCGCCAATTCTCAACCACGACGTCCGCCGACGCGATCAGACGCTTGAGAATCTCCAATCCCTCCGGCGTTTTGAGATTGAGAGTCAAAGCCCGTTTGTTGCGATTGAGATTCTGAAAATCACCGCCGAGCCGATTGCCTGAGAAGGCGACCTCATTGGGATCGACGCCAATCGGTGGCTCGACCCGGATCACATCCGCGCCGAAATCAGCCAGCATGCGAACGCAGGTCGGGCCTGAACGCACGCGTGTCAGATCAATCACCTTCAGTCCGGCCAGAGCAGGCGATGCGCAGATCCTTGCCACGAGAGACCTCCCATAAATATATTTATGCATCGCATTAATATATTTATATTACGAGGTCAATTGCCCGCGCGGCTTTGTTTCTACGCGAGCAGGCCTTTGGGAAGCTGATGCATGATGTCCATCACCGCGGGGGCGCCTTCACCCGGCGTCAGATGCGCCGTGGCAAGCTTGGCTGCTGTTTGCGCGTCGTTGTCCAAAATCGCCTGCACGATGCGTCCGTGATAGTCATTGGCCTGCGTAATGAAGCCCATCGCATCGAATGAATGACTGCGATAGGCGCTGGTACGAACGCGCATACGCAGGATTTCCTGACGCAGATAGGGGTTGCGAGATCCCTCATAGAGCACTTCGTGGAAGGCCATATTCGCCTGCTGCCAGCCGACGGCATCGTTGCGTACCACGACGTCTTGCGCAGCGTGATGCGCGTCAGCCAAAGCCTGACGCTGCTGCTTGGTCATGCGCTCGCAGGCATAGCGCGCCGAAAGTCCCTCCAGCTCGGCGAGCAGCTCCCAGACCGCCAGGAGTTGCGCAAAGTCCATCTTGGAGACGATGGCACCGCCGCGGGAAATGCTTGAAACAAGGCCTTCGGCTTTCAAACGCAAAATGGCTTCGCGCACGGGTGTTCGCGAGACCCCGAACTGGGCCATCAGAATTTCTTCATCGACGGGATCTCCCGGCAGCAGCTCGCGCTGGCTGATCTGGGACTCGACGACACGGTAAATGTGATCACTAGCCTTCATGTCGATCACTTGTTGGAAGTTACGCCGTTGCCGGCTTAAACAGGATACACGGAACAGCCAGCAGACATCCGGCATAGGCCGAACACCTGCTAAGCCAATCCTGTTTCCGGCCCCCGGACGTAATGCAACTCCCTTACGTTGTGAAGCCCTGACGCTTAGTCTAGAGCGTGAGATTGACCGTCACGGTCTTCGACCGCGAGAAGCCTTCCAGCATCGAGCCCAGCGACATTTCCTTGCCGATACCACTCTGCTTGAAGCCGCCATAAGGTTGCCCCATGATCTGGCCCTTGCCCTGATTGACCTGGACCCAGCCGGAATCGATCTCGTGAGCCATCCGGATGGCGCGCGATGTATTTCGGGAGAAAACGTAGCCAGCAAGGCCATAGTGACTGTCATTGGCCATCTTGAGCACCTCGGCCTCGTCTTCCCAAGGGATGGCAACGAGTACCGGTCCGAAGATTTCTTCCTTGGCCAGTCGCCAGTCGTTCGAAGTACTGGCGAACAGCGTCGGCACGGTGAAGTATCCTTCGCTGAGCGGACCGTCCTTAGGGGGCAAACCGCCCGTGATCAGTTTTACGTCCTTGTGTTTCAAGCCTTCGTCAATATAGCCGCAAACGCGGTTGAACTGCTTGGCGTTAATCAAGCTTCCCATGTCGGTCGTTTCATCCAGGGGATTGCCGATCTTGTAGCTGCCCATCAGCGCAACAAGCCTATCGAGGAACTTGTCGTAGATCTTGCGATGCAGGAATAGGCGCGAGCCGGCGGTGCAGGATTGGCTCTGGCGGGTAAACCGCATCGCCGACGCGACGCCTTGCACGGCCCATTCCTCATCCGCGTCATCGCAGACGATGGCCGGGCTCTTGCCGCCGAGTTCCAGCGACACAGGAATGATGCGATCCGCTGTATTCGCCAGAATGCTGCGGCCGACCGCCGTCGATCCGGTGAAGGACATTTTCGCGATCCGCGGATGGCTGACCAGCGCCGCGCCGCATTCGGTGCCGAGGCCAGTGATCACATTGAGCACGCCCGGCGGCAGATACCGGTTGCAGATCTCCGAGATAAACAATGCCGCAAATGGCGCATCTTCGGCGAGCTTCAACACCAGCGTGTTGCCGGCGCAGACCGCAGGCGCGATCTTGATCGACGAGAGTGTTGCCGGCGCATTCCAGGGTACAATAGCGCCGACAACGCCCAGCGGTTCACGGCGCGTATAGCTCAGAATATCGTCGCCAAGCGGCAGCGTATCACCCTTGAGCTCGCCTCCCAATCCACCGAAATAGCGGAACACTTCGACGCAGGTCAGCGCTTCCGGCCGCGCCTGGGTTCGCAGCGCATTGCCTGTTTCATGCGCGATAATCCGCGCTAGTTCTTCGTGACGCGCTTCGAGCTCATCGGCGATCTTCAGCAGCGCCTTGCCGCGCTGGGATGGCACGACCTTCTTCCAACTCGGAAATGCTTTCTCGGCCGCGGCAACGGCTCGTTCGACATCTTCGGCCGATGCACGCGGTGTGTGACCAATGGTCTTGCGCGTTGCCGGGGACTCGACGGCGATGGTGCGACCATCAGCTGCGTCGACCCAATTGCCATTCAACAATTGCCTGACCGGCCCGAGACGGACGGAGGACTCCGCTTCGCTGACGGGGCCTTCGAAGGCGCGGCTCATCTGAAATTGCACAGTCATTTTTTTCTTCTCCAGTGAATGCGGCCGTTGAAGTTCAACCGCGTTGCATTCCGTTTCGCACCAAAGCTATCGCGCGGCGCGACCGGTTCCGACAGCCGTCGTCCGCTTGCCCTCACGTCGATGGTGAGCAAATTGCAGCAATGAGCCAACGATCCCCTTCGGCATCAAAAACATGCAGACGATCAGGATTCCGCCATACACCGCCCCGGCCAGGGCTTGTCCGAGATCAGACGCATAGGACGGCACATATTGCAGGAACAGGCCCGCGACCAGCGCGCCCCAGATCGTACCGAGGCCACCAACCACGATCGCCGCCAGGAAGCCGATCGACAGCATCATGGTGAATGAGTCCGGTCCAATGAAACCAATCGTGAATGTTGCCAAAGCACCGCCGATCCCTGCCAGCATCGAGCCAATGCCGAACACGATAACTTTGAGATTGTTCACATTGACGCCCATCGACGATGCCGCGAGATCGCCCTCACGCACGCCCGCCAAAGCGCGCCCGACACTTCCGCCGACAAAATTGCGAATGAGCCAGAATGCCACGATGGTGAACGCCAGGACGATGTAATAGATCCATGTGTCCTGCCCCAGCGTGAACCATGCTGGCGGCATCGGCTTGTCGACCAGAAGACCCGCGGCTCCTCCGGTGTAGGCCTTGAACTGCTTGATCATCGGCACCACGGAGACCGCCAGGATCAGTGTGATGAGCGCGAGATAGAGCCCGCGCAATCGCTTGGCCGGATAGCCGGCCAACACGCCCGCGACAAAGGTGACAAAGCCCGCGAGCATTACCGAGATGAAACTGCCAGTGCCGAGATAAAGATTGGCGAGCACCGCCGTATAGGATCCAAGCGCGAAGAACGCGTTGTGACCGAGCGAGACCTGCCCCACATAGCCGGTAATCAAATTGAGCCCCAGCGCAGCGACCGCATAGGTCATCACGCCCGTCAACTGAAAGGTCTGATATCCTGGCGCAATCAGCGGAAAGCCGAGCAAGGCCACCATGATTGCGATCCCCACCACGACCTTGCCGACCGGCATGCTTGCGGATCGAACCGGCTGGTCAATCGACATCTCAATCGTGTTCATACCCGCACCATTACAGTTCCGCCGAACAGGCCTTCAGGCTTTGCAATCAGGACCGCCACGATCAGCAAGAGCGGCAGAAGGATCTGCAGATCCGAGCCGAGCCAAGGCAGATACGCCATCGACAGCGCCTGGGAGATGCCGACGATCGCACCACCAACGACAGCGCCGCGGTAGCTCGTCAGTCCGCCCACCACCGCCGCGGCGAATGCATAAATGATGATCGAACCCATCATGTTGGGATCGAGTGTCAGTTTCGGTGCCACCAGAAGACCGGAAACTGCGCCAAGACCAGCGGCAAGTCCCCATCCCAGCGCCATCATCGCCGTGAACGGCACACCGACCAGCATGGCCGATGTCGCATTGGACGCAGAGGCGCGCAGCGCTGTGCCGATCCGAGTACGTTGAAACAGCACGAACATGCCGACCGAGATTGCAATCAAAACCGCGATCGTTCCGAGCAATTCGACATTCAGCCGCATTGATCCAAAAGCGAGGTTTCGATCCGGGAATGCGCTGGGGATCGATAGCTGCAGGAAGCCCCACAGCGAGCCGCTCAAACTGTTGAAGGCCAGGAACAGGCCGAGCGTCACGATGATGATCGTCAGCTCGTCCTTATGCTGCACGGGCCGAACGATCAGATAGTAGGTCAGCGCGCCGATGATGATCGACGCGATGAAGGCAACCAGGAATGCGACGCCAAATGGCAGGCCCCAATCGATCAGCTGCCAGGCGATATAGGCCGAGAATGTCGCCATCTCGCCCTGGGCGAAATTCGCGATATTAGTCGTTCGATAGATCAGGACCAACGCAAGCCCGAGCGACGCATAGATCGCGCCATCTCCAATCCCGTTGACCAGCTGTTGCAAAAAGTAAGACATCATCCGTCCCGCAGTTCAGTCGTGATCCGAAATCCTGAGCCTTAGCGGCTAATGCCCGAGATAGGCCGCCCGCACCGCGTCATTTGCGGCAACCTGCGCCGCTGTGCCCGTGACCACCATGGAGCCGGTTTCCAGCACATAGGCGTCATTGGCGATCTCCAGCGCCAGATTTGCATTCTGCTCGACGATCAACATGGCCGTCCCCAGGGTTCGGTTGATCTGCTGGAGTGCCTCGTAGAGCGTGTCGATGATGACCGGCGCGAGTCCGAGCGATGGTTCGTCGAGCAACATGACGCGCGGCTTCAGCATCAGCGCTCGCCCGACCGCCAGCATCTGCTGCTCGCCGCCGCTCAGGCTGCCCGCCTTTTGCTTGCGGCGCTCGGCGAGACGCGGGAACAGCTGATAGATGCGCTCGACATCTTCGGCGATCTGAACCTTGTCCTTGCGGCGAAAGGCACCGACCATCAGATTGTCCTCGACCGTCAGGTCGACGAATGTGCCACGGCCCTGAACGCCATGCGCAACCCCGAGCCTGGCGATCTGATCTGGACCAAGGCCCTTGAGGTCCTTACCGTCCAGCAGGACCTGCCCGCTATATTTGATCATGCCGCTGATGGCGCGGAGCGTCGTGGTCTTGCCGGCACCGTTGGCGCCCAGCAACACGGCGACATGTCCCTCTTCCACTGCAAGCGATATATTGTGCAAGACTGCGATACGCCCGTAGCCGGCACTAAGGCCTTTGATCTCAAGAACGCTCACGCTGTTTCCCCAGATACGCTTGAATGACACGCGGATCCGACTTCACGTCGGCAGGCCGGCCTTCAGCGATCTTGTTGCCGAAGTCCATCACCACGATATTGTCCGAGATATTCATCACCATGCCCATGTGATGCTCGACCAGCAGCAGCGTGAGGCCGAAATCATCGCGGACACGAACCAGCGTGTCCGACAGCTCATCCACTTCCGAATGCGCGAGGCCTCCGGCGGGCTCGTCGAGCATCAAGAGTGTCGGACGCGCCGCGAGGGCGCGTGCTAGCTCGACACGCTTCAGCGTTGGATATGGCAGACTATCGACACGCTGATCATGGACGCGGTCGAGTTGGAGCCGCTCAAGCAGCTCCATCGCGTCACGTCGCTGCGTGGCCTCCTCGGAGCGAAACATCACTGGCACGAATGGTGCGCGCAGCAGCGACGTCCGGCAGTGATTATATGCGCCCAGCATCACGTTCTCGATGACTGTGAGCGACTTCATCAGCGCCAGATTTTGAAAGGTACGCGCGATTCCCTTCTGCGCAATGTCTTGCGACCGGCATCGGGTGATATCTTCACCCTGGAAGATGATACGCCCGTCGGTCGGGTTGTAGAGCCGGCTCACACAGTTGAACAGGCTGGTCTTGCCGGCGCCATTCGGCCCGATCAGCCCGCAGATCACATTCTGTGGGACCTGAAATGTCAGCCTGTTGATGGCGACGACGCCGCCAAACCGCAGAAACAGATTCTCGACCGATAACTTGGCATCACCTGCAAGTCCTTGCGGACTTGCAGGTGCCGATTGAGCCAAGGCAGCATCCATGGGATCGTCCCCTCGATGTCATGTCCAAAGCCACTCACCGCGTGAGCGACATGTCACTGCGGCAAGCCGAGTGCTTCTTCTGCCTGTTTGGCGACGATGCTCATGTCAGAGCCTGGCGTCGCGGACGCGAGCGCCTTCGCCCAAATGCCGGCCGAGGTGCGCGATAACAGGGCATCGGAGCCCATGGCATCGAAGAGCGACATCGCGACCCGTACGTCTTTCTCCATCAGCGCCAGCGCGAAGCCGAATGAGAATGTCCGTTCGATGACCGCCTTCTCCCAGACATGAGTGGTCTGGAAATTCTGGCCGCTCGATGCGTTAACGACTTTGAGCATGGTCGAAGGATCGAGACCGAATTTCGCGCCGACCGCGAATACCTCACTGGCAGCGACGAAGGTGGTTGCGGCGAGCAGATTGTTGAGCGCCTTGACCGCATGGCCCGCCCCCACCTTGCCGACCAGGAACACGTTTGCTCCCATCTTCTTCAGCAGAGGCAGCGCACGATCATATTCGGCTTGCGATCCACCGGCCATGATCGCGAGACTAGCGGCCTCAGCTCCCTTGATGCCGCCAGACACCGGCGCGTCGATGAAGCTGATGCCGAGCTTGGCCGCGGTCTCTGCGTTCGCCACCGAGTTGGTCGGCGCCGACGAACTCATATCGATCACCATTGCGCCTTTGACCAGGTGTTCGAGTAAGCCTTTTTTGCCACTGCCACCATGCAGAACCTGATCGACCACCGCGCTGGTCGGTAGCATTAGGATGACGGCGTCCGCTCCCGCCATTTCCGAGAGATCCTGCACGGCCCGTCCGCCAACATGTGAGACGGCCTCGGATGCACGTGCGCTATCGGTGTCATAGATGAGAATATCGGCAGCACCCTTGAGATGCTTGACCATGCGGCTGCCCATCGCGCCGAGGCCAACGAATCCAACAGTCTTGAACATTTACGTTTTCCTTGTTCTTTTCCGCGCTTCTCTTGTTTTTGACTATCGAGACTTCGGTTCGTAGGGCGGCGTCTTGTTTTCGTAGTTGATGACACCGCCGACCGGGACAAACTTCACGCCGTCAAACTGAGAAATTTGCACCGCTTCGATCGGGTATCCATCCTCGGCACCGTTGGTATTGAGATTGATACCATCGAGCAAAAGCGGGAACTTGACGTTTTTCATGTTACGCGCAGCATCCATGAAGGCCTGACGCGTCGGCTGTTTCATTTGCTCGAACAGATACTTTGTTGCAAAGCAGACGAACCATCCGGCTGCCGCATTCTGGTCAGCCGGATTCAGCGAGCTGCCATATTGCTTGAGCTTCGCGACGTACAGCTTCACGTCTTCATCATTGGCGTAAGCCGGATTGGACTGATCCTTGAGCCACTGGCCGCTATAGACGCCCTTGGAATTCTCGATACCGGCCGGCTCGAACACGCCGCCGATGCTCGATCCGACGCCCCAGATGATATGCTTCGGCTTCCAGCCAATCGATGCAGCCTGCTTGATCGCCTGCACCACGAATTTCGGAGTGGTGGCATCGACGAAAACATCCGCGCCGGAATCGGCCAGTCGGCTGATCTTCGCGTTGATGGTCGGCTCGCTATAGGTATGCTCTTCATGCGCGACGATGTTCAAGCCGAGCTCTTTCGCCGACTTAAGAAACGCCTCGGAGAAAAACGGACCGCCGCTATCGTCATTCAGCAGCGCGATCTTGGCGTTCGGAAACTTCTCCTTGATGAACGCTGCATACATGGCTGCCTCGGTGTTGTAAGCAAGCCAGGCCGGCATAGTCCACGGATAGCTCGCGACCTCCTTCTTGTCGCCGAACATTGGGCCGCCCGAACCGATGAACATCTGCGGCAGCTTTTCGGAATTGTAGTAGGTGCGCGTGCCGAGATTGGCGCCCGTGCCGGCATTGCCGACAACCGCAAATACCTTGAGCTGACTGGCAAACCTGCGAGCATTCTGCAGGGCCCGCGCGGGCTCCATAGCGTCATCAAGCAGCTCCAGCTTGACCTTCCGCTTCACGCCATCGCCGAAAGTGACGCCGCCGGCTTCTTCATTGAGGTAGCTGACACAAGCCTGCATGCTGCGCCCAATCGCGCCGTAGCCCGCATTCGGGCCTGACATCGCGGCCGACATACCGATAGTGACTTCCGTATTGGTAATGCCGCTGTCAGCGCGCGCGGCCCCGGTCGTCGAGAGCGACGCTGCTGTCAGCAGCACCGGCAGAAGGCACGCGCCCGCTACACGTGAACGACCAAACGTCATCGTCATCAAATCCTCCCATTTTTCTCCGGCTCAAAGGCCAGTTGAGATCAGACTACACACCGTCTGTATTTAAACAAGTGTCAAAAATATATTTATGGAGCTTATCTGAATTCTGCCGTGCGACAATTTCACGTCGATTCAGGATTTGCTGAACGCGTCACCGTCGATGATTGAGGCTGACTCGTGAGATGTTGGTGGAGATTGTTCTAGCCCCGCTTTGCGCCACGAGCTGACATGGCTCGATAAATGATACCCTAACAGCTCTCGCACGCGTCCTTAGTAAGGTTGAGAATCCCACGATCGACATCGTTGCGCGCCTTCGAGCTCTTAGCGCGCGTTAGCGGGACGAATTTGTAGTCGCTCATGGCTTCGTCCGATACAGGCTCGATTTCGGATCAAATCGAATTGGCAAAATACTTGCCCAACCAAAGCTTCGGCATGTGGCACGCGACAGACATGCCGGGGGCCGGGAACTCACCGTCCCCCATAATTTCTGATCGTCGACCGAGAAGATGAATCGCTTTCGGTGTCCTAACTTTATACTGGCGCTAACGCTAGCATTCCGCGTCTAAATCTCGGACCAGCATGCGTGCGATCTCGGGTTCATGATCGTGGAGATCTCTCGCACAGCCGCTTGCTAATGCACCATTCTCAAAAGCTTCGCCGCAGATTCGCGTATCGAAGCGAAGCAACAATCGCTCAGATTGCGTGTCGCTCTGCATTGACCTGAATTCCCGGAGACGAAGCGGATCATCGAGATCGAGACCAAGTCGAGAATTGGTGACCTTTGCTGAGTTTATGCCGGCAGCGCATGCAGCTGCCAAGTGGCGCGTGAAACTGTTGGGACCAAAATGAGGCGAGATCAATGTCGGAGATTTTAAAGCGAAGCCGTTAGTGCCGTTGTCATAGGTTGCCGGCGCAAGAGCGACACCGCACCGCTTCGCGGCAGCGATAAGTTCGGCGATGTCCCTTCCTCTGATCAGCGGGATATCGCTTGGCAGAATAACCACCGTGCGCGCCTCGCGAACGGCGAGCTCAGCCAGCGCAATCGTCACCGCTGCATTCGTTCCGATTGCCCCACGATCATCGATGACGGTCGTGCAGCGGCCCGCGACAAACCACGCGACGTCCGGCGAATTGGTGACGATCGCGATATCACAGAGCTCACAAACATCGGTTGCGGCGGCAAGCACATCTTCCAGCATGGCGGTGGCCAGGAGCGCCCTCATCACCGGGGTCAGCACGGGCGCGAGCCGCGTCTTCGCCTGCGAGAATGCCTTGACCGGCACCAGCAACCAGTCGCGCGGCGCGTTCATTGCGCGGCCATTCTGGATTGCCATCGCGAATCGCGCCCGAGATGCGCACCAAAAGCCAGCACGTGCTCGGCAAGACTGCATCTTGACGCTTTGTCCGTCATGAGCGTCGGAGTGGCATATGTGGCAAGCGGCAGAGTATCCGCCTCCCCGCTGTCGCTGTCGTCGATCACCAGCCCGTCGATCAAATCGCCGTAGTGCCGAGCTATTCCGACATTGCTGACCGGGATGCCGAGTTCCATCATGATCTTCCGGGTCGGCCCTTTGACTGCCTGGCCACCGATGATCGGCGACACCGCCACGACCGGGACACGAGCGCTCCGGATCGCCTCCGCCATTCCGGGCACGGCCAGGATCGGATCGATGCTGAGATAAGGATTGGACGGGCAAACCACGATCATGCCCAGATCGCTCGCCGACAGCGCATTGGCGACGTCGTGCGTCATGGACAGTCCCTGCTCAACATCGAAGCGAATGGCCTTGACCTCGGGCTCGCAACGCCGCTCGACGAAGTAGCGCTGGAATTCGAGCTCTCCGATGCTGGTGTCAACCATCGTGCGGATACGGCCATCGCTGACGGGCAGGATGTTGGCGCGAATTGAGAAACGCTGCGCAATGTCCCGGGCAAACTGCGTCAGCGTTTCGCCCGCAGCACGCCGCTTGCTGCGCTCGACGTGTAGCGCAAGGTCGCGATCACCAAGAGAGAACCATGTTTCTCCGCCGATTTGAGCCATCGCCGCCATGAAATTCCATGTTTCATCGGCGCGCCCCCAGCCGCGTTTCTCGTCGTTGAGGCCGCCCAGCGTGTAGAGCACCGTGTCAAGGTCCGGCGAGATCTCGAGACCCAGATGCGAAAAATCGTCGGCCACATTGACGGCGACATCGAGCGCTTCGCCAACGACGTCCTGAAGCCCGAGCGCGAGCTTCGCGCCGCCGACGCCGCCGCAGATCGCCACGACACGCTTGCCTTCGCCCAACGACGTTGTGGAGGTCATCGGAACATATCCTTCTCCTTCGGCCGAACCAGCGTCGCCACAGGATTGACGGTGGCCTTGCTGTTGAAGCCCGAGATATGCACGACCGGTTGTCCCTCGTCGCCCTGCCCCATCACAAGCGAGGCCGCGGCCGCCAGTTCATCGGCAATGGCGACCTCAGTCACCTGCATGGCGCGATCGAACAGATCCGGCGCACCGATCATGTTGTAAAGCGACGGGATGCCCGCGCTGCCCACGGCCACACCGACGACGCCATTGCGCCACGGGCGCCCAAAACTGTCATTCATGAGAACGCCGACCTCGCAGCCGAATGCGCGATCGAGCCCTTCCTTCAGACGCGCACAGCTCGCATCGGGATCGACCGGCAGCAACAGAACCCGTGCCTCTCCGTCGCCATGGGCGATATTGGACTCGTCGATGCCGGCATTGGCCATCACGAAGCCCAGGCGATGCTCCACAATGATCACGTTTTGGCGCGTCCGCAGGACATCTTTGGACTCCGACAGCACCACTTCGATATGGCGAGGATCCTTGCCGACCGTCATTGCAAGCTCGCGCGCGCGTTCCGACGGCGTGACGTCCGCGAGATCGACGTAACGGTTCTCGCTTTTCGATACGATTTTCTGCGCGAGGACGAAGATGTCCCCATCTGCCACCTTCACGTCGGCGCGCCCCGCGCCAGCGACAATCATTTCGACCAAGTCATCGCCGGGGCTCACCAATGGCAATCCGGGAAGCGCGGTGTATGTGATCCTCGTCGTCATCGTGTTCTTGCCCTTGCCGGTCGCCGGCTGACCGGATTCCGTTTGATCAGTCTCCGGGCCGCATCGAGTATATTTGGGCGATGACGTCTATCACGATTTCTGCGACGAGAAGATGCCCTTGATCTTCTGCCACAGCAGCGTCCAGACCAGCGACCCCAGGTTGAGCGACTGCGCTTCGGCACTCGGGCGCGGCTGCGGGGCCGGCTGAACCGCTGAGGCCGGTGCGGCCGAAGCCGGCGCGGCGGTTGCAGACGCAATTGGCTCCTGTCCCGCCAAGGCTGGGTCCGCGGCTGTCACGGTCGCCGGCGGTGCCGCAGCGGGAGCCGAGGCGGCCAGCATGGCTTCGAGATTGGTGGCGAAGATCTTGGTGATGCTTCCCGCAATTTCCTTGACGATGCCGGCGCGGCTGAACTGAGCGAGCGGACCCGAAATATTGTAATCGACCGACAGATCGACGCGCGTGGAAGCGGCATCAACGGCGTGCAGCTGATACTTGACCACGGCCTTCACGCGGGTCGCGTTCTTGCCATCCTTGCCGGCGCCACTGATGGTGCCCGAATGCGTGGCGTCGTCCCGGGTGACTTCAGCATCGCCGGCAAAGGCAGCCTTGATCGGACCGAGTTGAATCTTGAACACGCCCGATGCTTTCTCATTGCCTTCGACTTGCGTGATCTCGGCACCGGGGATGCAGGACGCCGTTGCGGGCAGATCGCCAAAACCGCGCCACACCACATCGATGGGGCGGGCGACGTTAAAGGATTGATCGAGCTGCATAGAAATATCTCCTTACGCTTTCGCGCGCTTGGCCGCGTAGATATTCTCGACGGCACGTATGATGCCTTGATAGCCAGTACAACGGCACAGATTGCCGGACATCTCACGGGCGATATCGGCCGGGTCGAGATCCGGAAATCGCGTGACCAGATCGAACGACGTCATCAGCATGCCCGGCGTGCAATAGCCGCATTGCAGGGCGTGTTCTTTGGAAAATTCGGCGCGGATGGCATCCATCTGCGCATTGTCGGAAAATCCCTCGATGGTGCGGATGTCGCGGCCATCGCAGGCTGCCGCAAGCGTGATGCACGAACGTGCGGAGACGCCGTCGATATGGATCGTGCAGGCGCCGCA
>NZ_JBIISY010000306.1:0-6218 GCF_044340795.1 Tardiphaga sp. | reverse complement strand
CTCGCCGCCATTGCCCTGCTTGTCATTGCCGACAATCAGGTCGCCGGTGAACAGGAACACTTCTTCCCAATATTCATGCACGAAAGGTTCGGTGGTGTACACGCCGGGATCGAAGCGCAGCAGGCGAGTGCGGCTGCCCTTCTTGTTCGGCTCATCGAGCGCGCCCGACAGGATCTTCTGCTGGATGCCGGCGGGATAGCCGGGCGGCGTTTCCCAGCCCGAGGACATGTCGATGGTGCGGAATTCGTCGTGGATCTTGTTGACGGCCATGGTGGTTGTCCTGACTTCGCAGATTAAGCAACGGCACGAGGAGACGCGGCGGGCTTGCCGCCGGCGGTGAGTTCGTCAGCAAGGTCATAGCTCGCCAGCATCTTGTCGAGCAATGCAGTGGACCCGGCCCAGTCATATGTGCGGAACGCATGGCCCTTGGTGACGAAGGTCGCGCCGGCGAAGAACATTTCATATTGCGAGTGGCGCGAGGCGAATTCGGAGCCGACCGCATCCCAGGCAAGCTTGTAGAATTTCACCTTGTCGACGGCGCTGGCCGCCGGCGACTGCTGGGTCTTCCCGATCAGGGCCGCCAGTTCCGGATTCTCGAAGTCCTTCACCGAGGACGGCAGCATGATCATGCCACCACCGGCGAGCTCGCGCAGCGTGTTGATGACCTTGGAATAGAGCTGCTGGGTCAGCACCTGCGCGCCGTAGAGCAGGCCGCGATCCGGCACGAAATACTGGCCGCGCTGGGCGCCCTTGGCTTCCATGCCGAGCACGAAGGCTTCCACCATCGACACTTCGGCCGCGAGTTGGCCGAGCATTTCCTTGACCTGCGGGAAGCCGATGACGCCGTTGGTCTCGGCGGTGCGATGCGCGATGCCGATCAGGAAGCGCAGCTTGACCGACAGGCGGATCATCGCCTGATAGTTCTGGTAGGAATGCGCCGGCGTCGCGTGGAACTGCTTCTGGCACATGGCGATGTCCTGATCGATGAACACGCGATTCCACGGCACCTTCACGTCGTCGAAATACAGGACGGCGTCGTTCTCGTCGAAGCGGCTGGCCAGCGGATTGTCGAACACCGAGGTCGCCGACGCCTCGTAGGACTTGCGCGACAGGATCTTCAGACCCTTGGTGTTCATCGGAATGGCGAAGGACACCGCATATTTCTCGTCGCCGGGCTGCAGCGGCTGGATGCAGGTGACGAAGACTTCATTCGCCATGATGCCGCCGGTGGCCAGCATCTTGGCGCCACGGATCACCAGGCCATCTTCATCGCGCGAAACGACGCCGGCCGACAGGAACGGATCAGCCTGCTGCGCCGCACTCTTGGAGCGGTCGGCCTGCGGATTGATGATGACGTAAGTGAGATAGAGATCGTTATCGCGGGCATAGCGGTAGTAGTCGGCCAATGCCTTGGCGCGATCGGCATTGTAGGCTTCGAACACGTCGAGGCCCATGAACATGCCGGCGATGCAGGACGCGACGTGATCCGGTGCGCGGCCCATGAAGCCGGCGTGCAGCTCGGTCCATGCTTCGAGACCCTTGCGGCGCTTCACCAGCGCATCATAGCTGCCCGGCAGCTCCCAGATGCGGTTGGCGCGAGTGCCGGTCTCGGTCTCGAAAGTCATGAGATCGCGATTTTCCGGCGCGCTGTGAAAATCGAACATCTTGCCGACCGAGGCAACCGCGCCGCGATAGGCCGGATGGGTGGTGACGTCCTTGACGAGTCCGCCGTCGAGGTAGACCTCGCGGCCGTCGCGCAGGCTGGCAATATGCTGTTCACCGGTCTTGATCATGCTGTTCCTCGATACGTCCAATTTCAGTAATGCCAGTTTTTAGTAGTGCATGGGCAGCGGCCATTCCGGGCTGCGCTCGGTATCCTTGAGGCTGCGATAGGCCCCGCGAAAGAAAACCAGTGGCTCGTTGGTCGGATAGGCCGAGAACTTCACCACACGACCGACAAAGATGACGTGGTCGCCGCCGTCATATTGCGCGTAGGGCGCACATTCGAAATGCGCGAGCGCGCCGGCGAGCAACGGTGCCGCCTCATGGCCGAGCGTGTGCTCGACCGCTTCCCACTTGTCGCCCAGCGCCCGCGCGAACTTGTTCGACAGATGCTCCTGGTCGCGCCCCAGGATATTCACCGCATAACCCTTCGCCTCGGTCATCGCCGGCAGGCTGAATGCCTTGCGGTCGATGGAGAACAGGATCAGCGGCGGATCGACCGAGACCGAGTTGAAGGAACTCATGGTCAGTCCGATCGGCTGGCCGCCTGCCCCTTCCGCCGTGATGACCGCAACACCGGTGGCGAATTGTCCGAGCGCCTGGCGGAAGGCGCGGGGATCGAAATTCGCGGTGGCGCTCATGAGTCGTTCTCCCGAACGAGGCGATTAGCTTTGATACAAAGCTATATTATCGAGCGATGGAGGCCTGTCAAGCATGGCTGATTTGCTATTAAAGCGCGTGCCCGAACTTGTTTGCTAGTAAGCAGCCCGCTATACGACTCTTAGGTGTGCGGGGGCCTGATGGCGACGAAGAGCAAATCCAGGAAAATTCGAGCCGAACTGACCATTTCTCGGCCACAATTGATGGTCGACGGGTCTGATCTCGCGTTTCGGCAGTTTCTACACGATACATTGGCGTTTTCAGCGCGGTTGCAAGCCGTTCGCGGCCAGTTGGGTGCGGTGATCGGCCTGTCCGGCACGCAATATACGGTGCTGATCGCCATTTCTCACCTGAGCGGCGCGGATGAGAAGATCGGCGTCAACCAGATCGCCGAACATTTGCATTTCAGCGGCGCGTTCATCACCATCGAGATCAACAAGCTCGTGGCGGCCGGCCTGGTCGAGAAGGAAACCGATGCGGAGGATCGCCGCAGGGTCATTCTCACCATCACGCCGAAGGCCCGTACCCTGCTCAACGAACTGGCGCCGGTTCAACGTCCGGTCAACGACATGCTGTTTCGCGCCATGTCCGCCACCGATTTCGAGCGGACGCGGAAATTGATGTCCGATATGGTCGACGCCGCCGACGAGGCGATCCGTCTGCTGGACTACAATGCTCCGAAAGGGCTGGGGAAGCCGGGCAAGTAACTAGTCCGGCGCCCGCAGCCGATAGCCGATCCCGGTTTCGGTCAGCACGAATTGTGGCCGCTCCGGGTCGAGCTCGATCTTCTGGCGGAGCTGGCGCACATAGACGCGCAAATATTGTGCATCGGTCAGCTCGTCCCACAGCTCCTTCAGCAGGAAGCGATGGGTGAGCACCTTGCCCGCATGCTGCACCAGCACACGCAGCAGGTCATATTCCTTCGGTGACAGTTTCACCTCGCGCTCGCCCACCTTGACGATGCGGCGCACCAGATCCACCGACAATTCGCCGGTCTTGAACACCGGCCGCTCGCCATGCACCTGCAGCTGATGCCGCAATGCAGCGCGCAGCCGCGCCAGCAACTCGTCCATCCCGAACGGTTTTGTCAGATAGTCGTCGGCCCCGAGATCGAGCGCCTGCACCTTGCCCGCTTCGTCGCCCCGGCTCGACAGCACCACGACCGGCACGCTGTCATTGCGCGCGCGAATCATTTGCAGGAGATCGTGGCCCTGGATATCCGGCAGGCCGAGATCGAGAATGATCAGCGCCGGCTCCTCCGCCAGCTTTTCCAAGGCAAGCTTGCCGTTGCTGGCCTCGATGATGTCGTAGCCCTGGGTGCTGAGCCCCATGCGCAGCAATTTGCGGATCGGCGGCTCGTCGTCGATGACCAGAACCTTGATGGCGGAAGCATTCATGCGGCGGTGTCCAGAGCGTCGAGCGCAGGCGGAATGGGCAGGTGAATGGTGAGAACCGCACCCGAACGATCGGCACGATTGGCGGCGGTGATGGTGCCCTGCATGGCCTCGACAAAACCACGCGAGATGGCGAGCCCAAGGCCGGTGCCGGCGCGAACATGATCGCCCTTGTTGGCACGGTAAAACTTGTCGAACACCTGCTCGAGGTCGGCGGCCGGAATGCCGGCGCCTTCATCCATGACTTGCAGGATCACCGCGTCATCCTCGCGCGCAGCCCGGATGGTGATCACCGTATCCGGTGGCGCATATTTGGCGGCGTTGTCGAGCAGATTGAACAGCACCTGCTCGAACAGGACGGCATCGAGCTTGAGCATGGGCAGATGCGGTACCAGATCGAGCACCACACGATGACCGCCCAGAATCTTGCCCGCACGACGCAACGCGCTGCCGACGATCTCGCCGGGATCGAGCAGGACGGCATTCGGCACCACGGCACCGGACTCCAGCCTTGTCATATCGAGCAGATTGGCAATGAAGCGATTGAGCCGCTCGGATTCGTCGATCACGGTGGCGAGCAGATCGGCGCGCTCGGCCTCGCCGAGCTTTGGCGAGAGATCGCGCAGGGTCGACGCAGCGCCCAGCACGGAGGCCAGCGGCGTTTTCAGGTCATGCGAGATCGAGGTGAGCAGCGCCGCGCGCAGGCGATCCGATTCGATATTGCGCTGGGCACGGTCCATGTCCTCGACCAGCTGCACGCGCTCGATGGCCAGCGCGCTCTGGTCCACCAGCGCATCGAGCAGCCGGCGCTGGTCGGGCGTCAGCAGCGGGCCGGTGCGATCGTCATCGATGCCGATGACGCCGATCGGCCCGCGCCCGGTGCGCATCGGGAGGAACAGGCGCTTGGCCCCCGGCAACGTGTCCGAACCGCGGCCGGCCGGGCGATCATTGCCCCAGGCCCAGTTGGCGGCGGCGAGATCGGCCTGGTCGAGCTGGTCTTCTGGCGGATAGCCGGCCTTCACGGTGATGATGCCGTCATCCGGCAGCAGCAGCACGACACGCACCCGCAGCATCAGCGCGATCTGATAGGCCGAGGCCCACAGCACATCATCCAGCGTCGCCGTACCGGCGAGCTTGCGGCTGAAGGCATAGAGCGATTCGGTGGTGCGGACGCGACCGAAGGCGGACACGGCCTGGCTACGCACCCGCGCCGCGAGGTTCGACACCAGCACCGCCACCAGCATGAAAAAGAAGAACGCCGCGATATTTGTCGGATCGGTGATGGTGAACGTATAGACCGGCGGCAGGAAGAAGAAGTTATAGGCCAGCGAGCCCGCGAGACTCGCCAGCAGCGACGGACCGAGCCCAAAGCGCACCGCAACGCCGACCACCGCCGTCATGAAGATGAGATCGACATTCTCCACGCCGAAGACTGGGTAGAGCAGCATGCCGAGACCGAGCGCGGCGGCAATGATCGCGAATGAAAAGCCGTAGGGCCTGATGTCGAACGGCTCCGTCCGGTCCGTCATCTGCGCGCGTTTGGCCGCAGGCTCTGCAGGCAGTGCATCCCCGGCAATGACATGCACGCTGATATTGCCAGCACGGCGAACGAGATCATGCACCACCGAGCCGCGCAGCAGCTCGAACCACCACGACCGCGACGCCTTGCCGATCACGATCTGGGTGACGTTGTTGGCGCGGGCATAGTTCAGCAGGTCATCCGCGATGCGCCGCGCCGCGGCCGGGATCGTCAGCACATCCGCCCCGAGCGCTTCGGCGAGACGCAGCGTATCGGCCAGACGATCGCGCTGCTCCTCGGAGAATTGCAGGCTGCGCCGCGTCTCGATGCTCACCGCCGTCCAGGGCGCATGAAGGCGATCGGCGAGCCGTTTGGTGTAGCGCACGAGGCCTGCCGAGCGCGGGTCCTCGCTGATGCAGACGAGAATGCGCTCCCCCGCCGCCCAGGGGCCGACAATCGCATTGGCCTGCATATGGGTGAGCAACTGCTCATCGACGCGATCCGCCGTTCGGCGCAGCGCAAGCTCGCGCAGCGCTGTGAGATTGCCCGGCGAGAAATAATGCTCAAGAGCCCGCTCCGCTTGTTTCGGGACGTAGATCTTGCCTTCCTTCAGGCGCTGGATCAGGTCATCTGGCGTGAGGTCGATCAGCTCGATGGCATCGGCGCGATCGAACACCGTATCCGGCACGGTCTCGCGCACCCGCACATGGGTGATCTGCGCGACCACGTCATTCAGGCTCTCGATGTGCTGGATATTGACGGCAGTATAGACATCAATACCCGCCGCAAGCAGCTCGGCGACATCGAGATGGCGCTTCGGATGCCGCGAGCCCGGTGCATTGGTATGTGCGAGTTCATCGACCAGCACGAGTTTTGGACGACGCGCCAGGATGGCATCGAGATCGATCTCGTCGAGGGTCTGG
>NZ_JBIISY010000305.1:0-6257 GCF_044340795.1 Tardiphaga sp. | reverse complement strand
CTCGGAGGTGATCTTCTGCAGATTGCCGAACAGCACATTCGATGCCGTGTCCGACCCGGTCAGCGCGACACCGAGCCAACCCAGCAACGTACCGAAGAACGGGTACAGCACACCGGTGGCCGCGAAGGCCAGACCGAGGGTGGCGTCGACGCCGGACAGGCGCGTCAGCGTGCCGATGGCCAGCATCGCCGAGATGGTGATCAGCGAATAAGCGCAGATCTTGATGGTGCGGCCATATTCCGCGATCATCTTGAGCGGCGAGAAGCCCATCACGAAACCGGAGATGATGGCAGCGAGCAGCATGCCGGTGCCGGTGAAGGATACATAGGTGAAGGCGAAGACGGCGGCTTCCTTGGTCGGCTGCGGAGCCACCGGCGGCACTTTGTTGATCATGTTGTGCAGCTCGGGCACCTGATAGTTCCAGGAGAAGATCGGATTGACGATCCCCTTGAACCAGTTGGTGCCCCAGATCAGCAGGATGACGCAGAGGATGATCCACGGGGTCAACGCCTTCCACACCTCGGCCGAGGTCAGCGGCGTAGTGTCGAACGGCTTGGCCGGCGGCGCGGTCGCGGCGCTGTCGTCGCGCTGGCGCAGCTTGGCCGAGGTCCAGATCGTCTTCGGCTGCCAGACCTTGAGGAACAGGATCAGCGCGGCCATCGAGATCAGCGACGCACCGATATCGACGATCCACGGATTGATGTAGTTCGAGATCACGAATTGCGGGATCGCGAAGGACAGTGCCGTGATCAGGATTGCCGGCCAGACTTCCTTCATGCCCTTCCAGCCCGCAAAGGCCCAGACCACCCAGAACGGCACGATCATCGAGAACACCGGCAGCTGACGGCCGACCATGGCACCGAGGATGAAGGGATCAAAGCCGGTGACGGTGGCCAGACCCTGGATCGGCGTGCCCAGCGCGCCGTAAGCAACAGGCGCGGTATTGGCGATCAGCGATAGGCCGGAGGCGGCGAGCGGCGAGAAGCCGAGGCCGATCAGCACGGCGCCGGTGACGGCGACCGGCGTGCCGAAGCCCGAGGCACCCTCGAAGAACGCTCCGAAGGAAAAGGCGATCAGCAATATCTGCAAGCGACGATCATTGGTGACGCCGCCGATGGCGCGCTGCAGGATCTCGAAGCGGCCGCTATCGACCGTGAGCCGATACATGAAGATGACGTTGAGGACGATCCAGCCGATGGGGAAAAAGCCGGTGACGATGCCCAGCGCCGATGCGCGGATCGACATGTTGGCCGGCATGGTGAAGGCATAGATCGCGACGAGGTTGGCCAGCACCAGCGCGATGACGGCGGCGATATGCGCCTTCACCTTGTTGGTGGCGATCAGCACCAGCAGGATGACCACGGGAATGGCCGCGACCAGCGTCGAGAGCGTCGCATTGTTGAATGGATTGTAGACCTGATTCCACATGGCCGTTTCCCTCGTTGTTCTTGTTAGCAGCGTGTGGCGCGACCGGCCCGCATGGGGTCGGCAGCTTGCTGATTGTTCACTTGCGAGGGCGCCGGCGATCGGCCAATGCCGATGCTGGATCTGTTCGCGCGGCGCCGAGAGCCCCGCCCTCGCCTTTCGCGCATGCTAGGTTGAATCACAGTTTCGCGACAAGGCGCCGCGCGTCACTTTGTCGGCGACTTTCGTCTAAACGGTTAGAATCCCTCTCGCTCTCAAGGGCTTAGCGCCCCTTCCCCGGAGATCGTCTGTGAATAACATCCGCTCCACCCTCAAAGCCGTCTGGCGGATCGCGATCCCCTACTTCAATTCCGAAGACAAATGGGCGGGGCGCGGCTTGCTCGCGGCGGTGATCGCACTGGAGCTCGGCTATGTCGCCATCACCGTGATGGTGAACCGCTGGAACAGCGACTTCTACAACACTCTGCAGGAGCGTGACTGGTCGAGCTTCACCTCTCTACTCGGCTATTTCGCCGTGCTGGCGACCATGTCCGTGATCGTGCAGGTGTATCAGCTCTATCTGAACCAGTGGCTGCGCATCCGTTGGCGGCGCTGGCTGACGGAGCATTACCTCACCGGCTGGCTCCGCAATGCCAACCACTATCGCATGCAGCTGCAGGGCGAGACTGCGGACAATCCCGACCAGCGCATCGAGGAAGACGCGCAACTGTTCGTCGACCAGACCCTCGCGCTTGGCGTCGGCCTGCTCAGCTCGGTCGTGACCATCGGCTCCTTCGTGGTGATCCTGTGGGGTCTATCGGCGGCAGCGCCGCTGCACCTGTTCGGCATCGACCTCAACATTCCTGGCTACCTGATCTGGGCGGCACTGATCTATGCCATCGTCGGCACCACGCTAACCCATCTGATCGGCTGGCCGCTGGTCGGGCTGAATTTCCGCCAGCAGCGTTTTGAAGCGGACTTCCGCTTCAACCTCGTGCGCACACGTGAAAATGCCGAGCAGATCGCGCTGCTGAAAGGCGAGCCGGCCGAGCATCAGAGACTGTCCGAGCGCTTCGGGCTGGTGGTGCGGAACTATATCGACATCATGAGCCGCACCAAGAAGCTGACGGCCTTCACGGGCAGCTACAATCAGGCTGCGGTGCTGTTTCCCTACATCATGATCGGGCCGGCTTACTTTGCGGGCAAGGTCCAACTCGGTAGCGTGACGCAGACAGCATCGGCATTCGGCAGCGTGCAGGAGGCCATGTCGTTCTTCGTCTCCGCCTATCGGACGCTGGCGGAATGGCAGTCGGTGGTTGCGCGTCTCGACGGTTTCGAGCAGGCCATCGTCAACGGCCAGACGCTCGTCACCAAGCCCGACATCATCCACACGACAGCCACGGCCGATGACGCCATCGCACTGCCGGATCTCGATGTCGCGCTCCCGAATGGCGCACCACTCGTGCAGGCGCGCGACTTCCGCTTCCGCAAGGGCGAGCGCACGCTGCTGACCGGCCCATCGGGCTCGGGCAAGTCGACGCTGTTCCGCGCCATCGCCGGCATCTGGCCATTCGGCAAGGGCCATGTCGCCCTCCCCGCCAATGCCTCGCTGATGATGCTGCCGCAACGGCCATATTTCCCGGTCGGCACGCTGAAAGACGCCATTGCCTATCCCGGCAACGCTGGTTCTTTCGACGGAACGGCCATCACGGAAGCGATCACCGCCGTCGGGCTGCCCGCGCTGACAGGGCGCCTCGACGAGGACGCACACTGGAACCGCATGCTCTCACTCGGCGAGCAACAGCGCCTCGGCGTCGCCCGCGCGCTGCTGCACAGGCCAGACTATCTGTTCCTGGATGAAGCCACCGCATCACTCGATGAGCCGTCGGAAGCGGCACTGTACCGGCTGATCGAAACGCGGCTGCCGAATACGACCGTCATCTCGATCGGCCATCGCGGCACGCTGCATGCGTTCCATCAGCGCCGGGTGTCGTTGGAGAAGACGGACGATGGCTTCACATTGGCGGAGGCAACAACAGCGCCAGCCAGCTAAACCATCTTCGCTTCGTCAGCAGCAAAGCGCGCCAGCGTGATGCTCGCGAGGGCGTGGTAAAGGCCTTCGCTGAGCACCAGCTGCGATGCGCCATTGGCAATCAGCGCTGCGGCCATCAGGGGAATGACCATGGCATGGTTGTTGGTCATTTCCGACGTAATGACGAAGGCGGTGATCGGCGCGCGTACCACGCCGGTCAGGTATGATACCATGCCGATCAGCACGAGCGCATCGAGCGGCACCGGCGGAAGCAGCGGCGCCAGATCGGACGCGATACCCGCACCGATCGCCAGCGACGGCGCGAAGATGCCGCCGGGGATGCCGGAGATCGCCGACAGCATGGTGGCCGCATATTTCCAGGCCCCGAAACCGTGCGCCACCGCATTCGAACCATCGTCGATGATGGCGCGCGCCTGCTCATAGCCGGTGCCGTAGACATGGATGCCGCTCACCAAGCCGCATAGCGCAACACCGAGACCGCAGGCGCCCGCGAAGATGACCGGATGCCGCTTGATGGCACCGCCGAAGCGGCCGGGAAGTCCCAGCGCAAAGCGGATGAGAATGCGGCTGAAGACACCGCCAAGCACACCGCAGAGAGCCGCGCAGACCGGTACCACGATCCATGCTTGACCGAGCGGCAACACCGCGGACGGCGAGCCGAAATAGTGATACTCGCCGAGCAGGGCGAGCGAGGTCAGACCGGCGGCAACGATGGCGCCGATGACCAGACCCAGGCTACGCATCTCGAAAGAACGACTTAGCTCCTCGATGGCGAAAACGATGCCGGCTAGCGGTGTGTTGAACGCCGCCGCGACGCCGGCGGCCGACCCCGCGAGCAAAAAGCCGGGCTGTCGATAGGGCGCGAAGCGACCCAGCGCCGCCATGATGGCACCGCCGACCTGAACGGTCGGTCCCTCGCGACCGGTCGAGGCGCCGAACAGCAGGCCGAGGGACATCACCACGACCTTGCCGCAGGCGACGCGCAGCGAGACCAGCGGCCCGCGACGCTTCTGCGGCAACCGCAACGCTGCGATCACCTGCGGAATGCCCGAGCCCTGCGCATTGGGAAAGACGGCGACGGCCAGCCACATGCAGATGACAAAGCCGATCGGTGTCACGAACAGCCCGGCATAGGGCCATCGTGCCAGCAAGGCGCCGAACAGATGCTGCGCATGGTCGGCAAGCCAGGCCATCGCGATGGCGGCGAGGCCGACACAGATCCCGCCCGCCAGGAACAACATGTGGCGGGTCCAACGCTTGCGCGCGAGGCGGGAGCGAAGGCCGAAATGAGCGAGATAGCGGCGGGTTTTCATTGCACGGGGGTGTTGCAGGTCTGATGCCTGACAGCAATGCCGGCAACGGGAGGGCAGACCTGCGCAAAGAAAAGCGGGCAGCGATTTCTCGCTGCCCGCTCGCATCCAACCGAGGTTGGAAAAGCTTACTTCAGGTTCGTCATCGCGGTCAGGTCAGCCGACAGCTTGACGATGCCGGTGGCGCCGCACCAGCTCGAGCCAGCACCGCCCGGATTGATCGGGGTGATGTTGGTCACGCCCGAAGCGGTGAAGTCCGAGGTGAAGGCATTGCAATCGCCGCGGTTCAGGCTGGTGTCCGAGTAACGCAGATCGAGGGTGAAGACCTTGTAGGTGAAGCCGATACCGACGTTCCAGGTGTTGTAGTCGGCATACTTGATGCCGGCCGGGAAGGCAGGAACGCTGTAGAACGCATCCGACGTACCCAGCCACTGGCGACCGAATTCACCCGACACGTACATGCCGACGCCCGACGAACCGAACCAGGTGGTCGGAGCGATCGCCTTCGCAGTCACGGCGGCGTAGTTGCCCCAGGCACCGGTGTTCAGGAAGTTCGGCGAGTAGTTGTCCGACACGCCCATCGTAAAGTAGTCGTTGAAGGTGTAGTTGAACTTGCCGTAGACCTCGTAGAACGACACGTCCTTCTTCATCACGTTGCCGTTGGCCAGCACCTGCGGAGAGGTGCCGGGGCCGCAGACGCCGAGCGTGCCGGCCGCGTCGAAGTCGGTGCACTGGCCGCCCGGATAACCGTAGTACCAGAAGCCGAAGTCGAAGGCGGCCGCACCGAAGGTCGGGCGGATACCGAAGTAGCCGTCGATCTCAAGCGCAGCGCGGTTGGCGAAGGAGATGCTCGACGCCGAGGTACCGATATAGAGCTGCAGGTCCTTGTTGATGTTGTAGCGCGGCTCGAAATAAGCCGTCACCGACGGACGGTTGTTCGACTGCGACACGCCGCGGAACAGGTAGTTATTGGTGATCGAGGCACCGAAAGCGATATCCCAAGGATCGTAGGGGGCCACGATCGGCGCCGCCTTCTTGTACATCTTGGCGCCCAGATCAGCTGCCGAAGCCGTGGTGATCCCCATCGCCAGCACCGCGGAAGCGGCAATAACTACCTTCTTCATGACATTCCCCATCACTTATGAAACCGAGCAGTTCCGTGTCGACAAAACGGCGAAACCGCGAAATCTGTAAACCTGACGCAACTCTGAGGCGTAGGAGGTACACGGTGAAGGAGAAAAAACGGGCAATTGCCGCCTCTTTGGGCGAATGCACGTTTTCGTGAGCGGTTGTAGCGATGTGTTGCAAAACCAGCACGCTTTTTGAGGCGTTCTAGCTCGCCATGACCCGCGACGCGGTATGGAATTTCCACAGGTCGGTCGGCCAGGCTTGCTCTGGTCGGTACCACGCTGCTCATGGCGGGCACAGCCGGAGCGAATCGAGCCCCAACTAGACTTAGGGGGCGCTCAATGAAAAAGGCCGCAGACAAG
>NZ_JBIISY010000304.1:0-6266 GCF_044340795.1 Tardiphaga sp. | reverse complement strand
TTGTCTGCAATGTCAGCGCACTTGCGGTCGGCGATACACCGGAGACGTGGGAGAAATCGTTCCGCGTCGACATGATGCACACCGTCAACTCGGTCGCGGCTGCGATGCCCTATCTCGAGAAATCGAAGGCGGCCTCTATCGTGATCGTATCGAGCGTGTCCGGGTTTGAGGTCGACTTCGCCGCGGGCTCCTACCGCGCCGTCAAGGCCGCGCTGATCCATTATGCCAAGGGCCTGAGCACACAACTCGCGACCAAGGGCATCCGTGTCAATGCGGTGTCACCGGGCAACACCTATTTCGAGGGTGGAATCTGGCACAATATCGAGAACGGCAATCCGGATCTGTTCAAGATGGCCATGGGCCTCAACCCGACCGCCAAGATGGGCACTGCGCAGGAAGTCGCGGCGGGCGTTGTCTTCGTTGCGAGCCCGGTCGCCAGCCGCATCTCCGGCACTAATCTGATCATCGACGGTGCACTCACGAAAGCAGTGTGACCTGTCGTTCTGCTGCGTCATTGATCGGTCGCGCTCACAGAATGCGCAGCGGGCTGGTGACGCGGCAGATCTTCTGTCGCGGAACACGATCGGGGATGATTGCTATCAAAATTGTCCTTGACATGAATGAGTGGCCGGGAGAGCCTCATACCGCGCTGAGCAAGGTTGCTCGCAACGGCGCAACCCAATTTGCACCATCTCTCACGGCAATGTTGGCCGCAGTCTGATCGTACCGGGCACGATGCTCAGGTGACGACGAACTTGATGTGTCTGGGTTGTGAGCATGCCGCCTCTCGATATCGATATCGGAGTTCTGTTCTCCACCACTGGCTCGTACGGCACGGTCGCGCAGTCGATGCTGAACGGCGCGCTGCTCGCTGTCGAGGAGGTCAATCGGTCGGAGCTGGGGCTGCGGATCACGCCGTCGATCCATAATCCGGGCGGAGATCTCGCGAACTATGCCATGCACGCCGAAGCATTGCTGCGCGGCGGCATCCGCCACGTGGTCGGCTGCTACACCTCGTCGGCGCGCAAAGAGGTCATACCGCTTTTCGAGAAGCATGACGGATTGTTGTGGTATCCGTCGCATTACGAAGGCTTCGAAAGCTCCAACAACGTTATCTATACGGGCGCCGCGCCGAACCAGCACATGCTGCCGCTGGTGGAGTATCTGCTGCAGCATCACGGCCGTCGGGCCTTCTGCGTCGGATCGAATTACATCTGGGCTTGGGAGAACAATCGGATCCTGCGCGAAAGCGTCAGTTCGCGCGGCGGAACGGTGCTGGCCGAACGCTATTTCGCGGTCGGTGAAACCGACTTCAGCCAGGTGGTCGAGGCGATCATTGCGGCGCGGCCGTCCTTCGTGTTCCTCACGCTGATCGGCACGTCCGCCTATGCGTTCTTCCGCGCCTTTCGTGTGGCCTGCCGCGCTGCCGGCATCGATCAGGCGCGCGAGATGCCAGTGGCCAGCTGTTCGCTCTCCGAGCCGGAACTGGAGGCCATCGGCGGCGATGCGGTCGATGGTCATCTCAGTTCGAGCGTCTATTTCACCTCGATCGAGAGTGCGGAGAATGCGCGCTTCCTGCAAGCCTATGGTGAAGCCTTCCCCGAAGGGCCGACTGCGTCGGCAGACGCTGAAGCGTCGTACAACGCCGTCTGGCTGCTCGCGCGCAGCATTGCTGCTGCGGGCAGCGACGATCCGCGCATGGTTAAGGGTCGACTGGTCGAGCAGCATTGCCACGCGCCGCAAGGCGACGTGTGGATCGACAGCGAAACCTTTCACGCCTTCCTGACGCCGCGGATCGGGCGCTCCAATCACGAGGCGCGGTTCGATCTGGTCGGCGAAGCGCGCGCGCCGGTGCGGCCGGATCCCTATCTGATCAACAATTCCGGAAGATTCGAGGCTGCCCCGTTTCCCGTCCTGAGGCTGGTGTCATGATCGAGCCGCGGCTGTTGCAGAATTTCAATGGCAATCGGGCCCTGGTGGTGACCGACAGGGCATCCGCAATGGATACGCTCGTTACCGCGCTGGAGCGGCTCGGCGTCGCCGTGGCAGCCGGAAACATCGTCGGGTCGGTGGGTGATATCGATCTGACCACGCTGTCTGCAGAGCGGGACGTCATCTTCATCGATGGCGATATGGGAGATGGCGCCGCGTTGCCGCTCACGCCGGTCGGGCAATTGCCGCCGGCGCCGGTGATCGGCGTGATAGGCGTCACGGCACCCAGTCGCCTGAAGGCGCTGATGCGCGCGGGTGCCACATCATTCCTGCGCAAGCCGATCCACGCCTCCGCCGTCTATCCGGCGCTGTTTGTCGGCGTCAACGAATATCGTCGCCATCGCCATCTCGAAGCGCTGCTTGAAGATCAGGAGCGTCGCCGCCGTGGTCGTCGCGACGTGGTGAAGGCCATCATCCGCGTGATGGCCGTGCATGGGCTTGATGACGACGGGGCCTACGATCTGCTGCGACGGCGCTGCATGGCGGCGCGGCAGACCATGGAAGAATACTGCAGCGCTCTGGTGCGGGAGCAGGACCTTGTCGCTGACGATACATGCTGCGGTCCCGATGTCGCTAGGCAGGAGCGTCGCGCCAAGTAATTCCGAGAGGCAAGTAGTTCAAACAGACGGGTAGTTCAAACAGAGGAGAGTGACATGTTGGAGACCATCGCGAGGGGGACGCGTGTCGCGTCCCTCATCGGAGCCGGCTTGCTTGCAGCCAGCTCAGCCTATGCCGCCGACCCGATCAAGCTCGGCGTGCTTGAAGACCAATCCGGTGATTTTGCTCTGGCTACCATAGGCAAGCTTCATGGCATACAACTGGCGACGGACGAGATCAACGCGGCTGGCGGCATTTCGGGGCGCAAGCTCGAACTTGTGATCTATGACACGCAGTCCGACAATACGCGTTACCAAGAATTCATGCGCCGCGTGCTCCAGCGCGACAAGGTGAATGTGGTGTTCGCCGGCTTCTCCAGCGCCTCTCGCGAAGCCTACCGCCCGATCGTCAACCAGCTCGATGGCTTTGCCTTCTACAACAACCAGTATGAAGGCGGGGTGTGCGACGCCAATATGGTCGTTACCGGGGCCGTGCCGGAGCAGCAGTTCTCCACGCTCATTCCGTGGATGATGGAGAAGTACGGCAAGAAGGTCTACACCATCGCTGCCGACTACAATTTCGGTCAATTCTCGGCCGAGTGGGTGCGCCAGATCGTCAAGCAGAACGGCGGCGAGATGGTTGGCGAGGAGTTCATCCCGCTCGGTGTCTCGCAATTCTCGCAGACGATCCAGAACATCCAGAAGGTCAAGCCGGACGTGTTGATCACCCTGTTGGTCGGCACCGCGCAGGCGTCCTATTACGAACAGGCGGCCGCGGCCAATCTCAAGGTGCCGATGGGATCCTCGGTCAATGTCGGGCAGGGCTATGAACACAAGCGCTTCAAGCCGCCGAGCCTCGCCAACATGTATGCGACGGTCAACTACGTCGAGGAAGTCGATACGCCCGCCAGCAAGGCTTTCGTGGCGAAATGGAAGGCCAAGTTCCCCAACGAGCCCTATATCAATCAGGAAGCCGAGAACTCCTATCTCGCCGTCTATCTCTACAAGCAGATGGTCGAGCGGGCCGGCGGCAAGACCGCGCGCGCCGATCTGCGTGCCGTGATCGCCAAGGGCGACGTCTGTATGGATGCGCCCGAAGGCAAGGTGTGTATCGATCCCAAGAGCCAGCACATGTCGCACACCATCTATATGGCCAAGGTCGGCGACGATCATTCCATCACCTTCCCGAAGGTCTGGAATGACATCAAGCCGTACTGGCTGGGCGACGCCGGCTGCGACCTGACCAAGAACGATCCCAGCCAGCAGTATACGCCGAGCAATCCGCCGCCGAAGCCGTAATGCCGATCGTCGCCGGGATGCTCGATGCGTTCCGGCGACGGCCCTCAAACCTCTCGCAGAGGCCTCTGGATGGACGTGCTGGGTTCCGTTTTCGGATTTATCTATCAATGCGGCGACGCTTTCGCCTTTCTGGTGCTGGCCGCCTGCGGCCTTGCGGTGATCTTCGGCATGATGGGGGTGATCAATCTCGCCCATGGCGAATTCATCATGTGCGGTGCCTATGTCACCGTGAATGCCAACCGCGCCGGCCTGCCGCTGCCGCTGGCTGTGCTGTGTGGCGCGCTGGTCGCCGGGCTCATCGGCCTCGTGGTCGAGCGCATCGTGGTGCGGCAGCTCTATGAGCGGCCGATGGATACGATCGTCGCAACATGGGGGCTGAGCCTGATCGCCACCCAGGGCACGCTGATCGTGCTTGGCTCCAGCGTTCCCGGCGTGGGCGTGCCGCTCGGGAGTTTCACGGTCGGCCACTATTCGTATTCGACCTATCGCCTGGTGCTGATCGTGGTGGCGCTGGCCGTGCTTGCCGCGCTCTATCTCGCCTTCAACAAGACCCGCTTCGGCGTGCTGGCGCGCGCCACCATTCAGGTGCCGCATATGGCGGAAGCGCTCGGGGTCGACACCAAATTCGTCTACAGCATGACCTTTGCGCTCGGTGCGGCGCTGGCCGGCCTGACCGGGGGACTCTATGCGCCGACCATGACCATCGTGCCCACCATGGGCAGCACCTTCATCATGGAGGCTTTCGTGACCGTCGTAGTCGGCGGCGCGGATATCTTCCTCGGCACGGCGCCGGCAGCGGCGGTGCTCGGCATCGTCAAGGCGGCGATGACGTCGTGGCAGGGGCAATTGTTCGGCCAGATCGGCCTGCTCTTCGCCGTCATCATCGTGATCCGGGTGCTGCCGAAAGGCATATCCGGCTTTATCCTGCGGGAGCGGAGCTGACATATGCGCGCGCCCGGTTTTCTTCGTCTGCTCGAAGGTCCGCAAACGCTGGGCCGCGGGCCGTGGTTCTGGAGCGCCGCCGCTCTGGTTCTGCTTGCGGCGCTGGCCTATCCGCAAATGGCGGATGGTTACACGGTCGGCAACACGGTGTATTTCTTCACCTGGGCCTTCATGGCGCTCGGCCTGTGCCTGATCTGGGGCTATGGCGGCACGCTCAGCTTCGGCCAGACCGCTTTCTTCGGCCTGTCCGGCTACACCTATGGCGTTCTGACGCTGAATTTTGGCGCGGCCTATGGCTTCACGCTGATATCGTTGCTGGCCTCGCTCGCCGTTGCGGCTGCCTTTGCTGCCGTGCTTGGCTACTTCCTGTATTTCGGGCGCATCAGCGGTGTGTTTCTCGGCATCGTGACCCTGTCTGTGACGCTGGTGTTCGAGCGCTTCATGGCGCAGACCGCCGGCCCGGAATGGCGCATCGGCACGGCACGGCTGAACGGCTATAACGGCATGAACGGCATGCCGCCGCTGACCGTGCCGTGGTTCGGCGGCGACATCGTGCTGTTTCCAGATGTGGAGCTCTACTATGTCGTGCTCGGCCTGCTGATCGCGACCTATCTCGCCCTGCGTATTCTGGTGAATTCGAAATTCGGCAATGTGCTGGTGGCGATCCGCGAAAATCCGGAACGCGCCGAAATGCTCGGCTACGACATTCGCAAATATCAGCTGATCGCCTTCGTCATCGGCGCCGCGCTGGCCGGGCTCAGCGGCACGCTCTACACGGCCTGGGGCCAATACATCACACCGTCCAGCATGAGCATCACGGCCGCCGCATTGCCGATCGTGTGGGTCGCGGTGGGCGGCCGCGGCGATCTTACGGCTACTCTGGTCGGCACGCTCACGGTGCTCGCCGCATTCCAGGCGCTGACCATTTACGGCAGCCAGTATGCGCTGGTGGTCATGGGCGTGTTGCTGGTTGCGACGGTACTGATTGCGCCGGAAGGATTGATCGTCAGCCTTGCACGCGTGTTCGGTCGCCGGCGTCGGGGAGGGGCATGATGCCGATCCTCGAAACCCGCAATCTCAACAAGCGTTTCGGCGGCCTGCATGTCACCGCCAATATCAATTTCGCCCTTGATGAGGGCGAACTGCATTGCCTGATCGGACCCAACGGTGCCGGCAAGAGCACGTTCTTCCGCCTGCTACTGGGTGAACATCTGCCGTCCAGCGGCAACATTGTCTATGCGGGAGAGGACATCACGGCGCTCAAGCCGTTCCAGCGTATTCGCCGCGGCATGAGCGTCAAGTTCCAGGTGCCCGGCATCTTCAAGGCTCTCAGTGCGCGGCAGAATCTGGAGATCGCACTCCAGCATCATCTGGAAAGCACGTCGCTCGGCGCGGAAGTCGATCGCCTGCTGGGCTTTCTCAATCTCACCGACGTCG
>NZ_JBIISY010000303.1:0-6317 GCF_044340795.1 Tardiphaga sp. | reverse complement strand
GGCCGCACCGATTTCCAGAATGGCAGCGCACGCGCGCAATATGACTCGCTGTTCAATCGCCTGCTGAAGCTGCCGGACGAAACCATGGTTTTCCCTGCGCATGACTATAAAGGCGACACCGTTTCCACCATCGGCGAGGAAAAGCGCTTCAATCCGCGGCTACAGGTGAATTCCGTCGATGAATATATCGAGCTGATGGGCAAGCTGAACCTGCCGAACCCGAAGCTGATGGACGTGGTGATCCCGGCCAACATGAAAGTCGGTCTCAAGCCTGACCAGTTGCTGAAGCAGGGTCTGGCGCTATCGCCGCGGGAAGCCATCGCGCATCTCGGCGATCCCGACATGCTGCTGGTGGACCTGCGCGAAAATGGCGAGCGGGCAAAGTTCGGCACGCTGGCCGGCGCGCTGCATGCTCCCTATCCGTCCATCGCCGAGAGCCTCAAGCCCGGCGGCATGCTCCGCGAAGTCGCCCATGCGAGCCGACGCCGCATCGTTTTCTTCTGCGCCTATGGCGAACGCTCGGCCATGGCGGTGAATGCCGCCCGGGAGGCCGGCATTGCGCATGCCGCGCATATCGATGGCGGCATTGATGCTTGGAAGAAGGCCGGCGGGCCGGTATTAGCTGCATAGTTCAAGCGCGTAAGGCGGAATCAATCGCCGGCGCAGTCGGGGAGGATTCCGATGGCATTCAAACGCCGGGCTGTACGCCTGTTGTTGACCGTATCGCTTGTGCTCGCGCTCCATCCAGCCAACGCACAGACTCCCGCTTCGGCCGGTCCGGTCGATCCCGCGCTGATGCAGGACCTCGTGGTCGCCAATCGCGTCCTCACCGATCTCAATGTCATCGATGGTTTCGGCCATGTGAGCATGCGGCATCCCGCCGATCCCAACCGCTATCTGATGGGCCGCTCGCTGGCGCCGGCGCTGGTCACGGCTGACGATATTCTCGAATACGATCTCGATTCCAATCCAGTGGACGCGCGCGGGCGCGCAAGCTTTCTCGAGCGCTTTATCCATGGCGAGATCTACAAGGCGCGGCCGGATGTAAAAGCCGTCGTGCATACGCACTCACCCGGTATCATTCCGTTCGGCGCCAGCAACGTCCCGCTACGACCAATCTTTCATCTCGGCGCCTTCCTCGCGCCGGATGTTCCGGTGTTCGACATCCGCGATGCTGCCGGAACGACCAATATGCTGGTGAGCACGCCGCAGCTCGGCAAGGCACTGGCCGACACGCTTGGCAGCCGCAATGTCGCGCTGATGCGCGGCCATGGCAGCGTGGTGGTGGCAGCCACCATTCCGATGGCGGTATTCCGCGCACATTACAGCAACGTCAATGCACAACTGCAGTCGCAGGCGCTCGCGCTGGGTGGCACCGTCACCTATCTGCAAAACGACGAGAGCCAGAAGACACTGGCGGTGATCGACCAGATCCATGGCCGTGCCTGGGATCTGTGGAAGCGCGCTGCGCTTGAGAAGATGCCGGGCAAGTGACCGCGAGGCTTACGCCTCGTGGACCCGCACCTCGATGTCGTCATAGCCCTTGATGCGATAGATCAGTACCGAGACGAGCCAGCTGACGAGGAAGATGGCGACGATGAGATAGCCCATTGCGCCGAGATTCTCGTTCAGCCCCTCGATCGCTTCCCAGAAGCTGCCGGAAAGATCCAGCTTGCGGCCGATCAGGCCGAGCGCCTCAATGCCGCCGATCACCAGCGCGACGATGACCGACACCGCCGTGATCATCATGTTGTAATAAAGCTTGCGGATCGGCTTCACGAAGGCCCAGCCATAGGCGCGCACCATCAGGATCGAATCCGTTGCGTCCACCAATGACATGCCGGCGGTAAACAGGGCCGGGAAAATCAGGATCGACAGCATCGACATGCCCTCGGCGCTCTGCGAGGCAGCGATGCCGAGCAGCGCGATCTCGCTGGCGGTATCGAAGCCGAGACCGAACAGGATGCCGAGCGGGTACATATGCCAGCTCCTGGTGATCGCCCCGAACAACCGGCGTAAAGCGCGGCCGATGATGCCCCGCTGGGCGAGCACCGCGTTGAGGTCTTCCTCGATGAAGCGCTCACCGCGTTTCACCGAACGGAACACGCGATAGACCGCCACAAGGATGAAGAGATTGGCGAGACCGACGACGAGCAGGAAGAAGGCCGACACGCCCGTACCGATCAGCCCGCCGATCTCCTTGAAATTGTCGAACCGCTCCTGCAGTGCCGATACCGCGAGTGCCACGAAGATCGAGGCCACGATCACCACGGTGGAATGGCCGAGCGAGAAGAACATACCGACCGAGATTGGTCGCTTGCCCGACTGCATCAATTTGCGCGTGATGTTATCGATGGCCGCGATGTGATCGGCATCGAAAGCGTGGCGCAGGCCGAAGGTGTAAGCCAGAACCGCGGTTCCCAGCAGCACCGGCTGATCACGGAACGCGACGAGCGCCCAAATCCAGGCCAGCACATTGGCCGGGATGAGAATGGCATAGATGGCGATGATGCGGCCGCGCAGATTGTCGGCGCCATCGTTGAAAAGAGTGCGAAGCATGGGGAGAAACGGTCCGATTGACGCCCCGATTGTCTCAGAGCGGCGGCATCGGCGCAACTGCAGCGATTTCGCTTCAAATTCCGCGCATGTGCCTCAGAAATGGCCGATCGATGTGATCCACTGTTGGCTGAATGGACGCGGCGATTTATATAATCGCGCAACGATCGCGCGACGCCTGCCCTTGCTGCACGTGGCGCTGACACCAAACCCAAAGAAAAATCCAGAACGAAGCTGAACTGATGTCCGCAGACGATAACAAATCCACCAAAGCCGAGCGCGACGCCGCCGAAAAGGCCGTGCTCGACAATATGGCGCGCCTGAAAGCGCTGCGCCTTGCCCGCGAGGCGTCCATGCCTCAGGCCGCCCCGAAAAAGAAAGTCGCCGCCAAGTCGGGTCGCAGCGCGACCGGCAAGACGTCGTCCGGCAAGGGCTCGACCGGCAAGCCGGCCGAAAAGTCGGTGGCTCTGGCCGCCTGGCTCGCCGAGCAGCGCAAAGGCGGGTTCCGGACTTGACGCAGGTTGTCGTCATCCGGCTCGACCGGGTGACCCAGTAGACACCGCACCGACCGAGTGTACTGGATCGCCCGATCAAGTCGGGCGATGACAACAAGAGCAGATTGCCCCGCCACCGCGAAATCTGCTTCAATCGCTCGCATCACGCGAATGCGGGGGAGCCGGATGAATCCGCGAAAGGGGCGCGAGCCCCCCAAGACGACGACCGACAAGACGACAACCGACAAGACAGCACCTCGTCCTGTCGATGACGACGAAGAAGACGGCGACATTGCTACGCCAAAGCGTGATCGCGACGACGAAGCGGAAATGTTCGAGCGTCGCGACCGCGAGAAATGAAAACGGCGCGCCATTTCCTCGCATGATCTGATCCGAAAACCGGTCGCCGCTTTTCGGGATCATGCGCTGGCGCGCCGTTTTGCATGAAGGGAGCCTGGTCGCTCAGGCTGCCTTCAGCCCGACTTCTGGCAGGGTTGGGCGTGTGCGCAGGGCTTTGGCCATCATGGCTTCCACTTCCGCTTTCTCATGCGGCAGCAGTGCGAGGCGCGGCGGGCGCGTCAGCGCGGTGCCGCGGCCCATGATGTTCTCGCAGAGCTTGATGCACTGGACGAGATCCGGCCGCGCATCGAGATGCAGCAGCGGCATGAACCATTCATAGATCTTCATCGCCTCGGCATAACGCCCGGCCTTGGCCAGACGGAACAACGTCTCGCCCTCGCGCGGGAACGCATTCGACATGCCGGACACCCAGCCGACCGCGCCCATGGCGACGCTTTCGACGATGACGTCATCAAGGCCGGCAAACAGCACGAAACGGTCACCGACCATGTTGCGGGTGTCGATGAAGCGGCGGGTATCGCCCGACGAGTCCTTGAAGCACACCACCGTCTCGACATCGGCAAGGGTCGCCAGAATGTCCGGCGTGACGTCATTTTTATAGATCGGCGGATTGTTGTAGAGCATGACTGGCAAATCCGTCGCCGTCGCCACGGCGCGGAAATGCGCGGCGGTCTCATGCGGCTTGGACGAATAGACCAGCGCCGGCATCACCATGACGCCATCGATGCCGACACGCGCGGCCTCCTTCGCGGTTTCCACCGCAAAAGCGGTCGTGAATTCGGCGATGCCGCACAGCACCGGCACGCGGCCCTTGGCGACCGACTTGGCCGCTTCCATGATGGCGATCTTTTCCTTGCGCTCGAGCGAGGTGTTCTCGCCCACCGAGCCGCAGATGATGAGGCCAGACACGCCGTCGCGGATCAGGCCATCGATCACCTTGGCGGTGGAATCGATGTCGAGCGACAGGTCATCGTGAAACTGGGTGGTGACGGCCGGGAAGACGCCTTCCCAGGAAATACGGGGACTCATGGCAAAACTCCGTTGTTTACCGGCGTGCGCGATAGACGCCGACAGGTGGAAACGATGGCGATGTTGGGTCATCCGTCATTGCGAGCGCAGCGAAGCAATCCAGAAAGCCAAAGGAAGAACTGGATTGCTTCGTCGCTGCGCTCCTCGCAATGACGAAGAAATTTGCGCGTTAGAGCGTGGCGCCGACCTTGCGCAGTTCGGCCAGCACCGGAGCCTTCGGCAGCCAGAGCTTGTCGAATTCGGCGATGACGGCTTCGGTATCCTTGGTGGCGACCTGGCGGACCGGGACCGATGTGCCCTTGAAGTTTTCGATCAAGGCCGGCTCGGCGCCCGCGAGTTCGTCGATTTGTGCATCGAGGGTGGATTTCACGGCCTTGGTGATCAGCTCCTTGTCGGCAGCCGGCAGCGACTGCCACACGCGACCGGAGACGACGGCCGCCATCGGCATGAAGACGGCATTCATCTGCAGGATCGACTTCGACACCTTGTCGAAGCGCTGGTTCCACGAGAATTCCAGATCGGCTTCGAGCCCATCGACCTGACCATTCGACATGGCGTCGAACACCTGCGGCGTCGGGATCGGTGTCGGCGCGGCGCCCAGCGATGAATAGAAATCGCGATACACCGGCGTCGGATTGATGCGCAGCTTCATGCCTTTGATATCGTCGAGGGTCTTGAGATCGCGCACCGCAAACACGGCGCGCATGCCGGTGATGCCCCAGCCGAGACCGATGGTGCCGGTTTCCTGGGGCAGCACGTCGAACAGTTTTACTGCCACCGGATGGCGCACGAATTTTGCCACCGACGGCGTCGAGCGCACGATATAGGGCGCGTTGATCGCTGCGATATGCGGAACGCGCGAGCCGAGCTCGGCCGCCTGGATGAAGCCCATGTCGAGCGCGCCGGATTGCAATTGCTGCATCATTGCGGGCTCGTTGCCGAGCTGGCCGGAATGGAAAACCGTCATGGTGAGGCGGCCCTTGGTCTCCTCCTTCAGCTTGTCGGCAAGCTTCAGCGCAGCCTTGTTCCAGGAATGGCCGTTCGGCGTGATCAGGCCGAGGCGCATTTCCTTGGCCTGTGCGAGCGACAGCGACGGCGCAAAGACAGAGGCTGCGGCCGATGCAGCGAGGAAGCGACGACGTGAGATGGTCATGACGAGAGCTCCATGGTGATGCGTTACTTGATGAGAGCGAGGGAGAGATAAGGAAACAGCGACAGCAGGATCAAAAGGATGCAGGAGATGAAGAAGAACGGCAGCGTCACCATGAACATCTTGCCGGGCTTGGCGCCGGTGACGGCCGCAGCGACGAAGAAGCAGAGCCCGACCGGCGGCGATAGCAGGCCGAGCACGAGGTTGATGACGACGACGACGCCGAACTGGCGGGGATCGATGTGATAGATCTCGGTGGCGATGGGCAGCAGGATCGGTACCGTCATGATCAGGCCCGGCACGCCATCGATCACCGTGCCGATGACCAGCAGGATGATGTTACAGAGCAGCATGAAGCTGATCGGATCCTTGGCGACGGTCTGGATCCAGGCGGCGGTTTCCTGCGGCACCTTGCCGAAGATGAGCACCCAGGAGAACACGGCGGCTGCGGCGACAAGGAACAGCACGATCGCGGAATATATGCCGGAACGCAGCATCATCTGCGGCAGCTGCGACCACTGGAATTCCCTGGTCCAGTAACGGCCGACCAGCGCCGCGGCGACGGCGCCAACGGCGGCGGATTCGGTAGCATTGGCGAGGCCGGTGAGGATCGAGCCGACGATGACGATGGGGATCAGCAGCGTCGGGCACGTGCGCAGGATGGTCATCAGGCGCTGCTTCGGCGTCTGATATTCGGCGCGCGGATAATTGTAGATGTAGCCCATCAC
>NZ_JBIISY010000067.1:0-28135 GCF_044340795.1 Tardiphaga sp. | reverse complement strand
CTGCATGACGCGCGCGATCTCGGCCTCACCGGCAGTCATTGCCTCGGCGAGATTGACGCCGCCATTGCAGGCGCCGTCTTTCGGCGGGGCCAATTCAGCGACCGGCGGCATAGGCGAATTCCTCTTCGAACGTGGGGTGGTGATGCCCGGTGCTGGCCGCGGCATTGACGCCAGCGATGCGGCCGAAGGCGGTGCCGATGCTCATGCCGACGCCCGCGGTGTAGCCCTTGCCGAGCACATTGCCGGCCACCATTTCGCCGGCGGCGAACAGGTTGCTGCTGACCACATTGCCGAAGCGCACCGCAGCGGTCTCGTCTGTCTTCATGCCGAGATAGGTGAAGGTAATGCCGGGCGCGAGCGGATAGGCGGTGAAGGGCGGCGTGTCGATGACGCGCGCCCAATGCGTCTTCGCAGGCTCGACGCCCGAGGTGCGGCAATCGTCGAGCGCGGTGTGATCGAAGGTGCCGGGCTGGCACGCGGCGTTATAGGCGTTCAGCGTCTCCATGAAGGTCACGGGATCGACACCGATCTTGACCGCGAGTTCTTCCAGCGTGTTCGCCTTGGTGCCATCGAACACCGGCGGCATGAAACGGCCGATGGCCTTCTGGTCGATGATCGACCAGGCGGTCTGGCCGGGCTGCTGCGCGACGAGGCGGCCCCAGATGGCGTAGCGCTTCGGCCAGAAGTCCTCGCCTTCGTCATAGAAGCGTTTGGCCTCCCGATTGACGACGACGCCAAGCGAGACGCAATCGATGCGCGTGCAGATGCCGCCGTCATAGAGCGGCGCGCGGGCATCGATGGCGACGCAATGGGCTTGCGTGGGATCGCCGATGGAATCCGCGCCTGCATCGATCATGAATTTGAGCAGGACGCCCTGATTGAAGCGGGTGCCGCGAATCAGGAAGTTTTCCGCGGTCCATTCACCGCGCTCGTTCTGACCCCAGGCTTCGCGCTGCCATTCCAGATTGGACTCGAAGCCGCCGCAGCCGAGCACGCAGCTCTTGGCGGTGATGCGTTCGCCGGACTCGGTGATGGCGGCAACGAATTCGCCGTCCTTGAGTTCGAGGCTCTTTACTGGCGTGTCGTAGCGGATCTCGACACCAAGCGCTTCAGCACTGCGATAATAGGCATTCACCAGCGCCTTGCCGCCGCCCATGAAGAACGCATTGGTGCGCGCCACATGCAGCGCGCCGGACAGCGGCGGCTGGAAGTGCACGCCGTGCTTCCGCATCCATGGCCGGCAGCGCGAGGAATGGCGGATCACCATGCGGGCCAGCGGCTCATTGGTGATGCCGCCGGTGACCTTGAGCAGATCCTGCCAGAATTCCTCTTCCGGGTAGGCCTCGACCAGCACGTCCTGCGGCTCGTCATGCATGCAACGGAGATTGCGCACATGCATGCTGTTGCCGCCGCGCCATTCCTTCGGCGCGGATTCCAGCATCAGCACCGATGCGCCCGCCTCGCGCGCCATCAGCGCCGAGCAGAGAGCCGCATTGCCGCCACCGATGACGAGGACGTCGGGATGGACCGAAGATGTCACGAGACTGGCTCCGCTGCGACTTGCCATTCAGTATCCCGACGAGGCTCTACGAGAGGGTCATCAACCGTCCCCGCCTCACGCGCGGATTTATCGCCTGCACTCATTTCAGAGCCGCCTTTTCCCAATCCGGGCATTCTCTCTGCTCGACGGGAACGAGCCACTCAGCGACATTAGAGCGCTCAATGATGCGAACGGGCAGCATGATGTCCGCCGGGACCTTCTGACCACGGAGATGCCGGATCGCCGTCTCGGCCGTGAGGCACCCAAGCGCAAAGCCGCTATAGTCCTCGCTGGCGAGCAGACGCCCGTCACGGATTGCCTCCGCTGCCTCCATCGTTCCGTTCAAGCCAACCACCTTTGCACTGCGCTTCGCGCGCGCCAGAGCGTCAAGGACTCCCATCGCCATGCTGTCATTCGCCGCGATGACGCCGTCGATCTGCGGGAACTCAGCCAGCAGCTTCGTCATGGCTCGATCGGCGTCTGGTGTCAGGTAGCGGCCCGTCACCGATGCCAGGAGGCGAATGCCGGGATGTTCCGCGAGCGCGCGTTGAAACCCCTTCAGCCGATCGCGGGCAGTGGGCGCTGTCGGAGTTCCCTCGATGATGACGACATTGCCTTTCTCGCCCATCGCCTGCAGCAGGAAGCGAGCCGTCTGATATCCCATCTCGACATCGTCACTACCGACGAAGCTGACGAACTCGCCCTTCGCCATGCGGTTGACGAAGCCAACGACCGGAATTTTCGCTGCGTTTATCGCCTCGACTGTCGGCTCCAGGAGCTTGTCGTCAGCAGGCGCCAGAAGGATCGCGCCGGGCCGCTCGCGAATAGTGGTCTCCAGAAGTGCGATCTGCTCGGGCGCGTCGTCCGGCTTTTCCGGCACGCGGTGAAGCGTCGTGGCGCCAAGCCTCGCTGCCGCCCGATCGGTGCCGAGCCGGAACGCGACATAGTTCGGATTGACCTTGTTCTTCGTGAAGACGACGAGGCGCTCACCATCGGCGCGCGCGGGCAAAGCTGACGCCATGACGATCGTGCCGACTGACAGCAGAAGAGAACCGAGCTTCTTACGATCGATCATCGTATGCCTCCATCTGCCGCGGCTTGCCGTCCCGCAATCCAGCCGAAAGTGAGCGCGGGTCCCAGCGTGATGCCCGGCCCCGGATAGGCGCCTTCCATAATCGACGCCATATCGTTGCCGCAGGCAAACAAGCCGGGAATGGCCTGACCATCTGCGGCGAGCACACGGGCCTGATCGTCAGTCACGAGGCCCGCGGACATTCCGAGGTCGGCCGGCCGCACGGCCACGGCGTAGAATGGTCCGTCCTTGATCGGCGCAACGCAGGGATTTGGCGCGTGATCGGCATCGCCGAGCGAGCGCTGATAGATGTTGCTGCCGCGTCCGAAAGCGGGGTCTTCGCCCTGCTCCGCATGTTGGTTGAATGTCTCCACCGTATGCGACAGCGCCGGCGGTGGGGCGCCGATCAGCCGCGCGAGATCGACCAGCGTATCGGCGCGCTTGAGATAGCCTGATGCGACATCGGCGTTCAGCGAGGTGGTGAACGGCTTGATCTTGCCAAGCCCGTATTTCCAGATGAAGCGGCTGTCGCAGATCAGCCAGGCCGGGATCGCACTATTGGCATTGGCAAGCTGTGCGCGGACGAATTCATGATACGAGACTGCCTCATTGACGAAGCGCTGGCCATTGCTGTCCACGGCGATCAATCCGGGCTTCGCACGGTCGGTCACCGTATGCGGATAGACTCCGCGGCTACCATCCGCACGTGTGAATATCGAAGCCGGCACCCAGAACGCACCTTCGCGCGTTGGGCTTGACAGCTGCGCGCCGATGGCAGTGGCAAGACGTGCGCCGCGCGGTGCATCGCCGGCACCGACCGTTGCCGACAGATCGCCGGCGCTGCTCGGCACGAATTGACGTCGCAATTCCACGTCATGCGAGATACCGCCCGTGGCCAGCACGACGCCACGGCGCGCATGCACGCGATGCAGCCGCGCCGATGCATCGCGCGTTTCCAGTACGGCAATGCGACCGCTGGCATCCGCTTCCAACCGCGTCACCGTGGTGCAAGTGCGGATGATGACGCCGAGATCAAGCGCCGATTTCAGCAGACGCCCGACCAGCGCATTGCCGAGATAAAGCGTGGTGCCGCGGCGCGAGCCAAGACGTTGTACGCCATATTTGAACAGCAGCTTCGCCACATGCAGCGCAGAGCGCAGTGATTTCGACATGCGGCGCAAATGCGGGATATCCGCGCGGCTGATCATCATGCCTCCGAACAGCATGAATTCCGGTAGCGGGTTGCGTAACAATGTAAACGCCTTGCCGAGCACGCTGGCCTCGAACGGCACGGGCTCCAGCACACGGCCACCCGGCGTCGCGCCGGGAAGATCGGGATAGTAATCGGGATAGGTGATCACGGGCTGCAGCCGTAGGCTGGTGCGGGCTTCGAGATCGCGAATCGCAGCGTCACCGCTGGCGAGGAAAGTCTCGAGCCGCTTGCGGTCGTTGCCGGGCACGGTCTCGGCGAGATAAGTCCGGGCCGTATCGAGTGTATCCGCACGCTGGGCTGCAGCCGCCTTGTGGTTGGCGGGAATCCACACCATGCCGCCGGAGATCGCCGTTGTGCCGCCGACCACCTCCGCCTGTTCGAGCAACAGCACCGAGCAGCCTTGCGCTGCTGCGGTGCTGGCAGCGGTCAGACCGCCAGCGCCGGAGCCGACGACAACGACGTCGAACACGTCATCCGGCGCAGCGGAACTGCCTTGTGTCATACCATGCCGCCATTCGGCTGCACGATCTGGCCCTGCACCCACGATGCCTGATCGGAGGCGAGGAAGCGCACGACCTCGGCGATTTCATCCGGACGGCCGATGCGGTTGAAAGGGCTGAACGCTGCCATGCGCGCCTTTACTTCCTCGGTCTTGCCGGCATTGAAAAGATCGGTATCGACCGGCCCCGGAGCGACGCCGTTGACGCGCACGCCGCGACCGGACAATTCTTTCGACATCGCGCGCACCAGACTTTCCACCGCAGCCTTGGTCGCCGCATAGGGGCCGGTGCCCGGCACCACATGGCGCACCAGCGAGGTGGTGATAGCGACGATGGCGCCCTTGTCCTTCACCTTTCGCGCGGCTTCGGCGAGTACGTTGAAGGCGCCGACCACATTGACGTCGAGAAGCTGGCGGAAATTCTCGGCCGGGAAATTCGCCAGCGGCGCGCCCGGCACATTGATGCCGGCATTGGCGATCACGGCCTGCGGCGCATCGCCGTAGTCGGCCTGCACCTGATCGAACACTTTTGCGACCGCCGCGGCATCGCGGATATCGACCTGATAGGTCTTGCCCGGCGCCGACGCATCGGCCTTGGACGCATAGGTTGATGCGACCTGCCAGCCGGCATCCGCAAATGCTTTCGAGCAGGCCGCGCCGATGCCGCGCGAGCCGCCGAAAATGATCACAACGGGAGATGAATTCGACATGGGCTTGTCCTCAAAAGAGCGAGCAGAAGTTGCAATGATGCCCCACCATCAGGCGGAGCGGCGAATTGATACGCGGCGTCAGGAATTGCCCTGTGTCATGCGCTCGCGCGTGGCTGCGATGGTGGCCTCGATGCCGCGCTGCAGGTCGTAACGCGGGGCATAGCCAAGTTCTTTCTTTGCGCGGCTGATATCGAGCGCGCCTTTCACTGCGCTTAGCACGGTCCCGCCATGGTGATACGGGCCGCTGTCTCCGACCGTGATCTTCGCGCCGGGAATGGCACGATTGACCGCCTCGGCAGTGTCACGCAGCGTCGGCGCCACGCCGGTGGCGATGTTGTAGGCGTCGTAATTATGCTTGTCCTTGTCCAGCGCCAGCAACACACCCTGCACGGTGTCGTCGATATAGACCTGATCCACCGCGAGATTGCCGCCGTCGACCTGATGGAACGACTCGCCACGCAGCGCAGCTTCGACGAAGGTGCGCGGCATGCGCAAGCGCGGCAGATGGGGGCCATAGACCCAGCATGTCCGCACGTTGATACATTCGAGCCCATGGTCGCGCGAATAGACGCGGCCGTAATGCTCTGCGGCGAGCTTGGTCAAGCCGTAGATGCTGAGCGGCTTCTGCGGATGATCCTCGTCGATCAGATCGGACTGGAAGTCGCCATAGGTTTCTTCCGTGCTGACATGGATGACCCGCTTAACCTTGAGGAGGCGCATCGCCTCGAACAGGTTGATCGAACCTTCCACATTGACGCGCTGCGCCTTGATCGGGATGTCCGCCACCTGAATCACGCCGACCATTGCCGCAGCGTGGATCACGGCATCCGGACGATGCGCCTCGAACAGGCGCAACACCTGATGCCACTCGCCGAGATCCGCGGGTGCGAAAGTCAGTTTCGGCTCGCGGGTTGCGAGCGCTGCGATGGCCGGCGACACCGCAAGATCGGTTGCGATCACCGCATCGCCGCGTTCGAGCAACGCCGCGACGATGGCGCTGCCGAGCCAGCCGCAGGCGCCGGTGACGAGAATGGTCTTCGACATCAGATCGACCTCAGCGCGGCTGTGGCTCGTCGTCGGTCGGCGGCGAGGTGATGACAAGGAAGGTCAGCCGCTCGGTCCCCGTGCAGTGGAATTCATGCACCACGCCGGGCGGGATGAAGGTGACGTCGTTGGCGCGCACCAGACGACGCTCGCCGTCAACCACGAGAATGCCCTCGCCGGCGAGCACGTGGTAGATCTGCTCCTGGACCTTGTGCGAGTGGCTCTCCACATAGGCGCCGGGCGCATAGGTCGAAATGCGGTGATCGAAGAACCGGCTGCCGGTGACCTCGGGCGTCACGATGGCCTTGGAGAGGGCATGGTTGAAATGACCGGGATATTCGATCCACAGCAGTTCGCCGAGATTGCGGGTGACCGCATATTTCTTCTCGGCAGTGCCGGCATCGGCGAAAGCATTGGGTTCGGGGGACACGAAAGTCATGGACATACTCCTCAAGAAAAACCGGGCAGACCGGCAAGCAGATGCCGCTGGTCATATTCTGCGACGAAGCCGAGCCGGTTCGCGGCATGGGTGAGATCGTAAAGCGGCGCGAATGGCTGCTTGCTATAGGCGTCGGGATCGCGAACCGCGACGCTGCCGCCATGCAGGCGCTTCAGCCGATCGAGGGTCGGCTCCGGCGACAGGGTGACCTGTGCCGACAGATAAAAGCGCTCGAATTCGCCCGGCGCCATCTTCAGCTCGAAAGCGAGGCGGAAGGCACGGGCAAGATCGCGGGGATCGATGTGGTGATAGAGGGGACCGCCGCCAGCTGATGACGGGCCGCCGACCATGCGCCCGCGATAGTTATCGGGGTCCTTGGCGCGGGCGATGATCTCGCCGGCCATATCGGGATAGGCGACGAACACGGTGCGCATCGCCACCACCGACATGCCGCGCAGCGCGAAGGCACGAGAGAGATCCTCGCCGGCCACTTTGCTGATGGCATAGGGATCGGTGGCTAGCAGCGGATGATCGAGATCAAGCGGCGCATAATGCGGCGCCAGCATCTTGCCTTCGCGCACGGTGTAGCCCGCGACGGAATCACTGGAACAGAAGATCACCCGCTTGACGCCCGCGGCTTCGGCGGCATCCAGCACCGTATAGGTGCCGAGCAGATTGACGCGCATGATGGTCTGGCCATCGCCGGACCATATGTTCGGGATTGCCGCGATATGCATGACGGCATCGGCGCCAGCGACCGCTTTGGCGACCAGCTCGGGCGATGTCACATCGCCCACATGCCATTCGATGTCTTCATGCGCCTGTCGGCGATCGAGGCCGCGCACCGTATGACCATGCGCGAGAAGATCGCGGACGACGTGGCGGCCGAGCAGACCGGCAGCGCCGGTGATGAGAATCGTGCTCACGCGCCTGCTCCCGCCTTGACGAAACCGAGCGGTTCGAGCGCGCGATGGCTGCTCAGGATCGCTGCATCAGGATCCGGCCCGATGATTTCCAATGTGCAGGCTCCCTTGAAGTCGATGGCATCCATGGCTCTCGCCACTTCCGCAAACGGCACGGTGCCGGTGCCGATCGGATCGTGCCGCCAATGCACTTGGCCCGTATCGGACAGATGCACAACACGCAGGAGATCGGCGAGCTGACGGATGCCGGCGGCCGGATCTTCCTTGATGAAATGGGCGTTGGCAGCGTCGTAGCACACACCGATCGCCGGCGATGTGAAGCTACGCACAAAACGTTCCAACGCGTCCTTGTCCGGGAATGCCGCGAACGGTACGTTCTCGACGGCAAGCGCGACGCCGCGATCCTCGGCGCGCGGCAGCAGTTTTGCCACGCCATCGCCGACCCAGCCCACGCGATTCTCGATGCTTGGCGGAAACAGCGGGCTCATGCGGCCTGGCACCACGACCACGGTTTCCGCGCCAATATCGGCGGCGAGATCGATGGTATCTTCGAACATCTTCACCGCCGCATCCCGCGCGCGCCCGAACGGGCTGGCGAGATTGTGATCAAGACTCGGCAGGTTGATCGCCGTCTTGACGGCGCCGATGTCCTGCAGCGCCTCCCGCAATTCGCGCCGCAACTCCGGTCCAAAATCATCGAATGACAGATGCGGCGGCTGCAACAGGAACTCGATCTGGCGATAACCAAGCTTGCCGAGATGACGCACGCATGCGGCAGCCGGGACCGACCAGATATAGCCGTAGGTGTTGATGCCGATATTGCGCGCCATTACACCGCCCTGACTGCATCGGGCAGCAGATCCGCCGCCTTGGTGATGCCGAGCAGGCGCTCCTGTAGAGCGACGTCGGCAGCCAGGGTTGCAGCATCGCCACTGAAGGCCACCTTGCCATTGACCAGCACATAAGCGCGATCCGCCATCGCCAGCACGCTTTCGGCGTGATGTTCGACGATGATCAGACTCGCTTTGCTCGTCAACTTGGCGACGGCTTCGCGCACTTCCTGCACCACGGCCGGTGCGAGACCTTCGAACGGCTCGTCCAGCAGGATCAGCCGGCTCGGCACCATCAGCGCGCGCGAGATGGCCACCATCTGGCGTTCGCCGCCCGACAGGTTTTCCGCGCGCTGGCGCATCAAGGTGCGCAGCTTCGGGAACAGGTCGCAGATCTCTTCCTGTGAGGCGCCGCCACGGCGCGCCGCGAGCTTGAGATTTTCCTCCACCGTGAGGTTCGGGAACAGACGACGGCCTTCCGGTACCAGCGAGATGCCAGCACGGTTGATCTCATCCGGCCGCAGCCCGCCGATCTGCTTGCCGTCGAAGGTGATCGACCCCGCAGCCAACGGCAGCGTGCCGGTAAGGGCGCGGAGCGATGTGGTCTTGCCGACGCCGTTGCGGCCGAGCAGCGCCACGACTTCGCCGGGCTGCACTGTGAGGTCCAGACCATCGAGCACTGTGGAGCCGCCATAACCGGCACGAATGCCTTCGACCTTGAGGAGCGGCGCCGTGGCTGCACCAATCTTCGGAATGTCGCGGGCTTCGGCGGCACGCGGCGGCGGCAGAGCCTTGCCATGTGCGGTGCCGAGATAGGCCGCGATCACCTCAGGATGACCGGCGACTTCGGAAGGTTTGCCATCGGCGATCAGGCGGCCCTGATGCAGCACGGTGATGCGATCCGACAGCGACAGCACGCGATCGATATCGTGTTCGATCAGCAACACGGCATGGGATTTCGCCAGACGCTGGATCAGTTCGCCGACGGTCTTGCGATCGGACTCGGCGAGGCCTGCCAGCGGCTCGTCGAGCAGCAGCAGATTTGCGTCGGTGGCGAGCGACATGGCGATTTCGAGCAGGCGCTTTTCGCCGTGAGCGAGATTGGCGCAGTTCTCGGCGGCGCGATCGGCAACGCCGACCGCATCGAGCAACGACCAGACGCGGGCATTGGCCCCGTCATCGTCATAGGCATCGCGCCAGTAGCCGCCCCATTGCCGTTGCGCTGCCTGCACCGCGACACGCACATTCTCGAACGCCGTGAGGTTCGGGAACACGCTGAGGATCTGGAACGAACGCGACATGCCGAGGCGGGCGCGCTTGTGCGGCGCGAGCGACTGGATCGGCTTGCCTTCGAACAGGATATTGCCGCTGTCGATCTTGTGCACGCCGGTGAGCAGGTTGAACAGCGTGGTCTTGCCGGCGCCATTGGGGCCGATCAGGCTGTGCAGGCCGGTGCGGCTGACTTCAAGCGAGACATTGTCCTGCGTAACAATTGAACCGAAGCGCTTCGAGACGTTCTGGATCACCAGGATCGGCGTCGAATCCTGCTGCGCGCCGGGATGCGCGGGAACGAGCGGCGCGATGGTAGCCGGACGCGCCGGGATCTCCGCGCGCGTCAGCGTCCAGCGATTGCGACCGATGATGCGCTGGAAGATGCCTTGCACGCCTTCATGAGACAGCAACGCGAAGGCGATGATGATCGGCGCGAAGAACAGCCACCAGTTTTCGGTAAAGGCACTGAGGCGATCTTCCAGCGTGATGAAGATGATCGCGCCCCAGAGCGGGCCGAGGAAGTGGTGCACGCCGCCGAGCGCTGCCATCAGCACCGGATCGCCCGCATGCTGCCAGCTCAGATTGTTGGCATAGACGCCCTGCAGCAGCAGCGACATCAAACCGCCGCCGATACCGATGGCGCCGCCCGCCACGACCAGAGCGATCAGCTTGGTGCGATAAGTGTCGAAGCCGAGGCTCGACACGCGCTGTTCGTTGTCGCGGATCGCCTGCATCACGCGGCCGAACGGCGCGTGAACGAGACGCCACAGTGCCCAGCTCGTTCCCAGCACGATAACGAGCGAGAAGATGTGGAACGGCATCGCATGCGCAAACAGCGGACGCTCGACATTCTGCAGGCCGTTTTCACCGCCCGTCACCGCCGTCCATTTGAACGCGATTTCGAAGGCGATCTGCGAGCACGCCAGCGTCAGCAGCGAGAAATACAGGCCGCGGCGCCGCAGGATGATGGCACCGACAATCAGCGCCAGCAGCAGTGAGAACAGTGCGGCGAGCACGATGCCGGTGATTTCGTTGCCGCCGAGCGATGCACTGCCGATGGCCAGCGCATAGCTGGCGCAGCCGAAGAAAAAGGATGCACCGAACGGCACCAGGCCGAGATAGCCGATCAGGAAGTTCACGCCGCCCGCATAGAGCGTGTATACGGCAATTTGCGTGATGCGATGGATCGGCATGCCGGTGATCATGGCAATACCTGTCGCGGCAACGAACACCGCCGTCATGATGGCGATGGGATGCTCGCTGAGCCGACGAAGAACGGAACGATTGGTTGTCATTCGAAGCGCTCCCAGCGCTCGCCGAACAGACCGCGGGGCCGGATCAGCATGATTGCAAACATGAGGGCGTACATCGAAGCCGCAGCGGCTTCGGGCCAGAACTGAATGGTCAGCGAGGTGACGATGCCAACCGCGAGGCCGGCGACGACAGCCCCGCTCAACGAGCCGAGACCGCCGATGGCCACGACCACAAAAGCCGGCATGACGGCATTTGCGGCCATGGACGGCGACACCGTCCACAGCGGCGCAGCGAGCACGCCACCGATGGCAGCCAATGCACAGCCGAGGCCGAACACGGCGGTGAGCACGCGCGGCAGATTGATGCCGAGCAGTTCAACCATTTCCGGATCGCGGCTGCCGGCGCGCAGCACGCGGCCATAGGGCGTCCAGGCAAGGAACGCCCACAGACCGAGCAGAGTCGCGATCGTCGCGCCGAGCACGGCAACGCGATACTTGGTGATCAGCAACGGCCCGAGCTCGACAATGCCGGTGGTGAATGGCGGCGGGTTGAAGGGCTTGCCGTCCGCGCCCCAGATATAACGGATCAAGGCTTCGATCAGCAGCGCGAGCGCAAACGTCACGATCAGACTGAGCAACGGCTCCTTGCCATACAGGCGACGGATTAGCGTCACCTCCACCAGCATGCCGACAAGGCCGACCAGGATCGGTGCGAAGATCACAGCTGGCCAGCCAAACAGCTGGAACAGCTGCCATGCGAAATAGGCACCCAGCGCGAAGAACGCGCCATGCGCGAAGTTGATGACGCCGAGCAATCCGAACGTGATGGAAAGCCCCACGGCAATCAGAACATAGATAAAGCCAAGGACAAGCCCATTGGCCGCCTGTGAGACGAGGGTATCAAGCATGTTTTCCACCCGTTCGGATGCTGCACGAGAAGCGACGTGTCGGCTCAGAGAGCCGGCATGTTGCAACCGACTTCTTCCTTGGTGCCGAAGGCCTTCTCGGTCTCTTCAGCCGTCGCGGAGGTGTTCTTCAGCACGTCGAAGTAGTCCCACTTGTCGGTGATCTGCTTCTTGACGCCAACGATCACGGCCGGACGCACCAACTGGTGATCCCATTCGCGGAAATAGAACGGGAACGCTTCTTCCGTGTTCTTCCACTTCTCAAGCGCGGTCACGATCGCGTTCGAATCCGTGGACTTGGCGGCTTCGATCGACTCCAGTAGCGCACGCATGCCAGTCCAGCCCGACCAGGTCTTGTCCGACGGCGGTTCGTTATACTTCTTCTGGAAGTCCGCGATCATCTTCTTCTCGGCCTCGGTATTCTTCGGATTGTTATAGTACCAAGGCTTCACATAGATGCCGGTGGAGGCCTGCGCGCCGACATCCCAGAAGTCGGTGTCGGTGACGGCGATGGCGCCATAGGGGATCTTGTCTTTCATCCCCATTTCGTTCCACTGCTTCAGGAAGTTCGAGAAGTCACCGCCGACGAGACCGCCGACCACGACATCCGGCTTTGCCTGACGGATCTTGAGAACGTAGGAGCTGTAATCCGCAGTGTTGATGGGTACTTCATCGACGCCGACTTCAGTCGCGCCAACCTTTTTCAGGAGAGCGCGCGAGGAGCGCAGGATATCCTGGCCGAACGCGTAGGACGCTGTGATGAAATAAACCTTTTTGCCGATCTGCGAGATGTACGGCATCAGGCCTTCCATCTGCACGGGCACAGTGGCCTGGGTACGGAACGTATAACGACTGCAATTCTTGCCGGTGATCTCGCTGGCGGCAGCGCCGGTGAGGATTAGCGGAATTTTCTCGCGATTGGCGACGCTCATCATGGCGAGCGCGGACGACGAGTAGTTGCCGCCGACAACGGCGACGACCTTGTTCTCATCGACCAGTCGTTGCATGTTCTGCTGCGACACCTGCGGATTGGGCTCGTCCAGCCAGATCAGTTCGATCGGGCGACCTAGCACCTTGCGGCCGGCCTGCTCGACAGCGAGTTCGCTGCCGCGCTGCAGATACTGGCCGATGGCGGCACCCGGTCCCTGCTTCGAATAGATCAAGCCAATACGGATCGGCTCGTTGGACTGCGCCTGCGCGGCTCCGAGGCCGAATGTGGACAGTGCGACTGCACCCGCGAACGCGCCGATCAGGGCGCGCCGTTCCGAACTCACTTTTTTCATCATTGTCTCCTCCCGGTTTGTTTTGTGTCGTTGGTATCAGGTCGTACGGTGCGGTTTGCCGAAGATCGGTTCCTTGTAGGGAATGGGAGGCAACTCCCACGTACCGGTCGATGGCGGCCGCACTTCTGAGTCGACATGCAGATCGATGACGCATGGCCGACGGTTTTTGATGGCAGTCTCGACAGCGCCGCGCAGATCCTCGCTACGAGTGACGGTCACGCCGTCAGCACCGCAGGCGCGGGCCCATGCCGCGAAGTCCGGATTGTAGCGATCGCCGCCCGGGCCTTGATTGCCCTTGTAGAAAGCGGTGCCCAGTTCACGGCCCTCGAACAGGCCGTATTGCAGATCGCGGATCGCGCCCCAGGCAAAGTTGTTCCAGACGATCCAGATGCAGGGCAGATCATATTCGACGGCGGTGGCGACCACATAAGGGGCCATCATGAAACCGCCATCTCCAACCACCGCGACGCAAGGACGATCCGGCGCGGCAAGCTGTGCGCCGAGCACACCGCACACGCCGAAGCCCATCGACGAATAGCCCCAGCTGTTGAGCATGCTCTGGGTGCGCTTTGGCTTCCAGAACTGCATGAACCAGTTGTGATGCACACCGGAGTCGAGGGACAGGATCACATCATCGGGCAGCACGTCCAGCAGCGCGCCAACCACATATTCCGGCCGGATCGGTGTCGTCACCGACGAGAAAGCCGGACGGATGAACTTTTCCCATTCGGCCACCCAACCGGCGACTTCCTCGCGCCAGTCGCCGAAATTCTCCCGCGCGATTTCCTTGCGCTTGCCGAGGCCAGCGAGCAGCTGCGCCGCAAATACCTTGGCATCGGCGATAATGCCGAGGGTCGGCGGATAATTGCGGCCGAGCTCCGCCGGATCGATATCGACCTGCAGCAGCTTGGTGGTGGGGAAATTCCAAGAATAGCCGGCATGCCAGCTCGACGACGAACGATCGTCAAAACGCGTGCCGATGCAGATCACGAGATCCGAAAACCGGCCGGCCTGATTGGCGGGATAGGCACCGTTCCGCCCAATGAAACCAAGCGTGAGCGGATCGTCTGCCGGCACGCAGCCCATGCCGTTCGGCGAAGTGATGACGGGAATGCCGAGTTTCTGCTGCAGCTCGGTGATCTCGGGGCCGGCTTCCGCAAGCGTCGTGCCGTGGCCGATGAAGAACACCGGACGCTTGGCTTTCGCCAGGAGATCGAGCGCGGCTGTAACATCGTTGTCGCTTGCGCTCGGACGATGCTTGCCGTGCACATGCGACAGCGCCGGCAGCTCGACGTCATCCTCTTCCTGGAAGACGTTATAGGGAATGTCGAGATTGACGGGGCCTGGACGGCCGGTAACCATGGTGTCAAACCCCTGACGCAGCGCCAGCGGCAGCATATCGACCCGACTCGGCTGGAACGAGCGCTTCACGACGGGGCGCAGCACCTGCGCAAAATCCGCCTGGTTATGCGCATAGAGCTCCTGGAACGGCGCACGATTGGCCTGCGATGTCGGCACGTTCGCGGTGATCGCCATGAAGGTCGAGGAGTCCGATAGCGCCGTCGCCAGCGACATCACCATATTGGCCGAACCCGGGCCGGTAGACGTCAGCGTCGCCACCGGCTGATGCTTCACACGGAAATAGGCGTCCGCCATATGCCCCGCGCATTGTTCGTGGCGCGGCGACACCAGTTTCACCTTGTCGCGCACGGCATGCAGCGCGTCGAGAATGCCGACATTGCCATGCCCGCAGATCCCGAAAACGAAGGGCACCTTCTGCTTGACGAGATATTCGGCGATGACCTCGCCGCCCTTCATTTTAGCCATGTCTCACTCCAGTTCTTTTTGATCACAGGCCGTCAGGCCAGAATGGTGATCATACGTTCTTCGCTCATCTCGCGGATAGCGTAATGCGGACCTTCGCGCCCGAAGCCACTGTCTTTGGAGCCGCCATACGGCATCACATCGACGCGCGAACTCGGCGTCTCGTTGATGTGAACGCCGCCGACCTGCAGCTTCTGCGCAGCCTGCAGTGCAACATCGATGCGCTTGGTGAAGATGCCAGTTGCGAGGCCATAAGGCGTCGCATTCACGCGCGTGATCGCCTCATCGATCGCATCAAAAGGCGCGATGCACAGCACCGGACCAAACACTTCCTGACAACCGAGCGGCGTGCTGGGACTGACATCGGTCAGCAGAGCGGGTGGCATCACCGCTCCTCTGCGTTCTCCGCTCACCAGCAGCCGCGCTCCACGCTCAACCGCATGAGCGATCCAGGATTCGATCCGTTTCGCCGAGGCCTCGCTGATGACCGGACCGACCACGACGTTCTCGTCCGCGGGATCGCCATAAGGCAGCGCCTTGGTCATCGGCACCAGCCGATCGATGACCTGTGCCAGCAGCGGTCGCTGCACGAGCAGCATCTGGATCGAGGTGCACACCTGCCCGGCTTTGCGGTAGCTGGCGTTGATCACCTTGGGCAGCGCTACCTCCAGATCGGCATCGTCGCAAATGATGCAATGGGCAATCGATCCAAGCTCCATCTGAGTACGACGAAGCCCGGCTGCAGCCTGAATAGCGCGGCCAACTTCGGTGCTGCCGGTGAACGCATAGAACCGAACAAGCGGCTCTTCGAGCAGCCATGTCGCGACCTCGGCATCGCCATGCACGACCGACATCAATCCCGCAGGCAAACCAGCTTCCAGCAGGCACTCCGCCATGATGCAGGACGACATCGGAGTATGCAGCGACGGCTTGAGCACCAACGCATTGCCGGCAGCCAGTGCGGGACCGACCTTGTGGGCGACCGTATTCAGTGGCGCGTTGAACGGAGTAATGGCGCAGATGACGCCGAGCGGAACGCGCAGCGTGAAGCCAAGACGGCCCGCTTGCCCGGCTGCGCCCTCGATCGGAACGGTGTGCCCGCGAAAGTTTCGCGCTTCTTCGGCCGACAGCCTGAACGTATTGGCGGTGCGTTGCGCCTCCCCCATCGCATCGCGGAGTGGGAAACCAGCTTCCTTGCAAAGAATATCGGCAAGTTCCGCGGCGCGTTTCTCGATCAAGGCGGCCGTGCGGTCGAGTATGGCGCCCCTTTCATGGGGCGTCAGCCGGCTGGCCTGGAAGGCCGCATCGGCCGCAGCCACACAATCAGCGATTTGCTGCCGCGACGGCAGTTGCGCCAACATGCACGGCTCAAGACGGAACTTGTCCATCACCGGCGCAGTTTTCGCTCCCCCACCCCACTGACCGCCGATAAGCAGCCGACAGGTCGGCAAATCCGCTGAACGTTGCTGGGCCGAAACACCCGCCATCGCGTCCTACTCCCGAGAATTTCTAAGTTCTCGTGCGAATTAGAACTGAATTGACATAAGCGAAAATACTGATTTGGATTGGGTGCTATAAGGACACGATATACCCACCCTCTTCCAAATGTCGGGATGCGATCAATGGATCTGCGCCAGTTGCGCTATTTCGCCCAGATCGTCGAAAGCGGCAGCCTGTCGAAGGCATCACGCTGCCTGTTCGTCGCGCAGCCGGCGCTGAGCCAGCAACTCGCCAAGCTGGAGGACGAGGTCGGCAAGCCGCTGCTGCATCGTTCGGCAAAAGGCGTGACGCCGACCGACAACGGCCTTGCGCTGTATCACCACGCACGCTTCATGCTGCGCCAGCTTGATCAGGCACTTTCGATCGCCCGCCAGGAAGCCGGCGAAGTCCGCGGCATGGTTTCGCTCGGACTGCCATCCACGACGCTGGTCGCGCTCGGCCTGCCGCTGATGCGGCGCATCCACGAAAAATACCCCGGCATCCTGCTCAACGTCGTCGAAGGCATGAGCGGACACATCGCGCAGATGATGCGGCTCGGCCAGCTCGATCTCGCGATCCTCTTCACCAATGACGTCTCCACCAAGCTCGATGCAACGCCGCTGCTCGATGAAGAACTGTTCGTCCTGCTGCCGCGAGACAGCAAACTCGTCCCCGCCAAACAAAGCACCATCACGGTCGCTGAGGTCGCCAGGCTTCCGCTTATACTCCCCACCAGCACGCATGGTCTGCGCCGCCGCGTCGTTGCCGAATTCGAGCGCCGCGATCTGACACCGCATGTGGTAGCCGAGATCGACTCGCTGACGCTGCTGATGAATTGCGTCTATGACGGCATGGGCGTGACGATCAAACCGATGTCCGCACTCCGTCATGAAGGCGAGCGCGGCAAGCATTGGCGGGCGCTCAGCATCGCCGACGCGAAAATCGCACGCCGCAATTACGTTTATTCGATCGCCAAGACATTGCTATCGCCGGCGGCGTCGGCCGTCGCCGTCGAATTGCAGGACACCGCACGAACGCTCGTTCTGACCGGCGAATGGCAGGGTGTCGTGCTTGTCGAACCGAACGAGGGCCGTGACCTGCTGCAAACGGCTGCGGAGTGAACCGGTGACACGCTCGCTCACCGAGTGCGTCACGTCATTTGATCCGCAGACCAATCTGTGACACCACATCGGCCCACGTGGGGAGCCCGCGATCCATTCGCTTTCGCAAATCCTGCGGGCCCTTCGCGGTAATCCGCAAACCAGTCTGCTCGATCGAATCGACAAAAGGCGTTAAGGGCAGCATCCCCTGCTATTGCCCCATGGAGGCTGTTTGAGATGCGCCCCGATGCCAGAGGCTGTCCCGGAGTACCGAAGACAATGCGTCATTCTGTGCAAGGGCACTTCCAGCAGTCCGCGTAAGGCCAATGCGAGATTGAACGCGGAGTTGGTCCGTCCGATCGCCCCTGCACGCTACTCCGGCGCAAATACCACGACCCGTCCTTGCGAAGCCAACTCTCCTAAGGCGTGAGACTTTCGATATAACAGTCACGTATTAGAGCACCTGAACGGCCTTTGGCACGACCATACGATGTCCGCTTGTGCCAAAAACCGACGACTGTATCGGCCTGCGTTGTTTGTGTTAACCGAACCGATCAAGGCACATCGCTAAGGCGCCAGAAACTGGAACAGCCGTGCATCGTCGCGGATCGCGGCTGCGCTTCCGGCCATGGCGACGGTGCCCCGGTCGAGCACATAGGCCTGCGTCGCGATGCGCAGCGCCAGATCGAGATGCTGCTCCACGATCACCACCGCAATGTCCTTCGACAGGGCCAGCAAGCGCTCGGTGATCTCCTCGATGACACCGATCCAGACGCCCTCGGTTGGCTCGTCCAGTAACAGGATCTTCGGATTGGACAACATGGCGCGGCCGATCGCCAGCATCTTGCGCTCACCGCCGGACAGCGTACCGGCGAACTGGTCGAGGCGCTGGCCGAGCTTCGGAAAAATCTCCAGAACGCGATCGACGGCGCCGCTGTCGCGATTTGTGAGGGCGCCAACGGCAAGATTGTCGCGCACCGACAGTTTCGCGAAGACCGAATGCTCCTGCGGCACATAGCCGATGCCATGGCGAATGCGTTGCTCGGTCGGCAGGGTTCCGATGCCGCGCCCGTCGAGCTGGATCGCCCCCGACAGCACCGGCAGTTCGCCGACGATGGCCTTCATCAGCGTCGTCTTGCCGGCGCCGTTGCGGCCGAGAATGGCGACGCCGCCACGCCATGGCACGCTCAGATTCACGCCGAACAGAACCTGGCTGCGGCCATAGCCGGCGTCGAGATTTTGAATGTCGAGGAATTTGTCGTCAGGCACGGCGGAGATAGACCTCCTGAACGCGAGGGCAGGACTGGACATGCTGGACCGATCCCGTCTGCAGGATCTGTCCCTGATCAAGCACCGTCAGCCGATCACAGATGTCGCGGATAAAATCGAGATCGTGTTCGACGATCACGAGCGAGCAGCTGGCCTTGATCGGCTGCAGCAGCTCGCCGGTGACCCGGCGCTCCTCAATGCTCATGCCGCCGGTCGGCTCATCCAGCAGCAGCAGCTTCGGCTCGGGCGCCAGCGCCATCGCGATCTCGAGCCATTGCTGCTGGCCATGCGACAGCGCAGCCGCCGGTTCATAGGCGCGGTCAGCAAGCCGGAACTGCTCCAACATCCCCATCACCTTGTCATGCAGCACACCACGCGTGCGCGACAAGGCCAGCGTCAGCAACGACGTCTGCGCCTGCAACGCCAGCAGGACATTGTCATATAGCGTCAGCGCCGGAAGCACGCTGGTGATCTGAAATTTCAGGCTCATGCCGGCGCGGGCGCGCTCGGCCGGCGTGGCTTGCGTGATGTCGTGGCCACCGAACGAAACGATGCCTCTGGTCGGCGTCTCGGCACCGGCGATGCATTTCATCAGCGTGCTCTTGCCGGACCCGTTGGGACCGATCAGGCCGTGAAACTCGTTCTCGCCGACCGTAAGCGCGGCGTCGTTGAGTGCGGTGAGCTTGCCAAAGACCTTGACCAGACCTTGTGCCTCGAGCAGCGCCATGGTCAGCCCCTCCCCGGCGGTCGGCCGAACGTACCGACACGTTCGCGCTGCGAGACGACAAGGCTGACAAGCCCCGCAGGACGGAACAGGATCACGAGCAGCAGCAGCACGCCAAGAATGATCGGCCAGATATCCTGATAGCTGTTGGAGAGCCAGAAACTGATCGCCTCGATGACGATCGTCCCGATCACCGCCCCGATCAGCGTGCCGGAGCCGCCGAACAGCACATAGAGCACCACCTGGGTCGAGATCACGACGCCCAGCATGTTCGGCCAGACGAAGCCTTCGTGGAACGCATAGAGGCTGCCGGCAAGCCCGGCGATGGCGCCGGCCAGTGAGAAGATGATCGCCTTGAGATGCTGCACCTTGTAGCCGAAAAAGGCGATGCGCTGCTCGTTCTCGCGCAGCCCCGCCAGCGCGAGGCCGAATTGCGAGCGCATCAGGAAACGGCAGAGCAGATAGACGGCGATGAGGAAACCGAGCGCGACATAGTAGAAGGCCATGCCCTCGGTGAGATCATAGCTCCCCACCGTCATCGGCGGGATCGATGGAATGCCGTTCTGGCCGCCGAGATAGTACCATCCCCGCGCCAGACGATCGCAGGCATAGGAGCCCGTCAGCGTGCCGAGCGCCACGAAGATGACACTGGCCGGATGCCGTCCGAGCAGCAGGAAGCCGCCCAGCAGGAGCGCGAAGGCGAAGCCGATCAGGATCCCCGCCGGGAGCACAAGGAACATCGAAACGATACCGAGATCGCGCGCCAGCAATGCCACGCCATAGCCAGCCGAACCGAAGAAGGCCGCCTGCCCGAAACTCATGATGCCCGCATAGCCCCAGACGAGATCGAAGGACAAGGCGAACAGGCAGAGGATCAGCACACGCGTGGCATAGACGGTGAGATAGTCCTGCAGCAACCAGGGCAGAACGAGGCCCGTCGCCAGCAACGCGACTTCCAGGATCGGCAGCACGGCCCATCGTCGTGACGCGCCTTGCTGGCGTGTCGTTAGTGGTGCGGAGGAATGTGTGATCTCGGTCATCGTTGGGATGTCAGCATTCTTTCGGATCGACCAGACCGGCGCTGCGCGCGACGATGTCGTATTTCCCGCCCTTGGCGACCGCCGTATACATGTTCATCTTGCAATGGCGCTTGCCGGGCACCATCTCCGCCGGCCCGCCCGGTCCTTCGGCGATCTTGGCATGGTCGAGCGCCTTCGCCACCGCATCACGCTCGACACTGCCGGCCTCCTTCACCGCGGCTTCCCACAGTTTCAGGCCGCGATAGGTGCCGGTGGCCGCGCTGCCCGCTGCAAACAGGAAATTGCCGGGATACTGCTTCTCGTAAGTCTCCTGCAGCTTGGCGCTGAACGGCTGCTCCGGCGTCAGCGCCTTGAAGTAATCGAGACAGCTCGCCAGCCCTTCGATTTCCGCGGGCTGATTGATGCTCAGCGTATTCTCGTCGTAATAGACACAAGCGAGCCGACCGCCATTCTTGAGGAATCCCGCGTCCGATAACTGCTTGAAGAACGGGCCGACGCCCGGCGGGATGATGGTGTTGAAAACCACATCGACCTTGTTGGAGATGACGCGGTTCACGGTCGACGAGAAATCGATCTGGTCGAGCGGGTAGTATTCCTCGAACACCACCTCGCCCCCATTGGTCTCGATCACCTTGCGGGCATAAGCGTTCAGCGTGCGCGGCCAGACGTAATTGGCACTCGGCAGCGCGAAGCGCTTGCCGCCATTCTTGATCAGCCATGGAATGAACTCGTCACATTGCTGCGCCGGCGTCGGCCCCGTGCAGAACAGATAGGGCGTGCATTCCTTGCCCTCATAGAGTTGCGGATAGATGTAGAGCGTCTTGCCGCGGGACACGATGACGTCCTTGATGGCATTGCGCATCGACGAGGTGATGCCCCCGAGCACCAGATCGACCTTCTCGCGCTGGATCAGTTTCCGGACATTGCCGACAGCGACGGATTCGTTTGACGCGGTATCCTCGATATAGAGTTCGAGCGGACGCCCCAGCAGGCCACCAGCGTCGTTGATCTGCTTGACCACCATCTTCGCGACATTGGCATCGGCGTTGCCCGCATAGCCCATCGGTCCGGTCAGGTCGGTGCCGATCCCGACCTTGATCGGCCCCGCCGCCGCATTGGCCCAGTCCGCGGGTATGACCCAGCTTCCCACGCCAGTGGCGATGGCCGTCGAGGCAAAGGCGAAATTGCCGAGAAAGCGGCGACGTGTGAACTGGCTGTGGTCGCGCGACATGGATTACACCCCTTTTCCCGATACGAGGCCCTGCGGCCGGAACTTGATGAAGATGATGGCAAGCACGAACACCGCGACGTCGGCGATGACCGGCGAGATGATCCATGGCAGCGCCGCGCTCAGCGTGCCGATGACGCCAGCACCGGCCACCGGACCGGCGAAGGAGCCGATCCCCCCCACCATCACGGCGACAAAGCCCTGGATCAGGAAGCGGAGGCCGAGATCCGCGAACAGCGTGAACACCGGCACGATCAGCGCGCCTGCAAGCCCCGCCAGCGCCGCCCCAAAGGCGAAGGTTGCGCCATAGATCGCGCTGGTCGAGATGCCCGAGGCGCGCGCCAGTGACGGATTTTCCAGCGACGCCCGGATACGCAGACCGAACGCCGTGCGGGCGAGCAGCACATAGCTGCCGAGCATCACCAGCGCGGTAATGACGATGATCACCAACCGCCAGGCCGAGAAATGCATGTTGCCGATGGTCACCGATCCACCGATCGGCTCCGGCACCGACAGATAGAGCCCGCCGATCAGGCCGCGCACGATCTCGCGGATGATCAGGCCCAGCGCATAAGTGCCGAGCATGGCCACGATCGGCGCCGCATAGAAGCGCCGGACGATCAGCCGCTCGAGCACGAAGCCCAGAGCACCGACCACAAACGGCGCCGCCAGCATGCCGAGCCAGACCGGCGCACCGGCCGCATGGACGACATAGGTGACGTAGGCGCCGAGCAGGACGAATTCACCCTGCGCGAAATTGAAGATGCCCATCATGCTGGCGATGATGCCGAGACCGAGCACCACCAGCACCACGATCGCCCCGAAACTGGCGATCTCGAAGATCGCCATCACCAGACTATCCATGCGCGATCACCGGGATCGTGTTCCGCACATCGGCCTCACATGGTTTTCCAGTCGCCGGCCTGCTCGAACGCATGGGCGGCGCGGTAGATCGTCATCTCGTCAAAGTGCTTGCCCACCAGCATCAGGCCCACCGGCAGGCCATCCACCATGCCGCAAGGCAGCGACATGGCCGGATGATGCGTGATGTCGAAGGGCGATGTGTTGGTGATCATCTCGAAAGCGCGGCCGATGATCTCCTCACGCGGCGCGCCCGGCTCCGGCAGTTTGGTGGCCTTCATCGGGGTGGTCGGCATCAGCAGCAGGTCGTATTTGGCCAATGCCCGGTCATAGGCAGCCGTCACCCGGCGCGAGATATTGAGGGCCTTGCCATAGAAGCGCGATCCGAAGGTGTTGTTGATGTGGGTTCCGAACAACAACAGCAGCTTGGTCGTCTCGGACAGCGAGTCCGCCTGCCCGCGCCAACCGCGATGGGCGTCCATCAGCGAGGTGGCATAGAGATCGGCGCGGCTAAGCCCATAGCCGTCGCCATACATCATCGTCTGGGTCATGCCCTCGGTACCGATCGGCATCCACACGGAGGCCGCGGTCAGATGCATCGGGATCGAGATTTCCTCGACCTCGGCGCCAAGGCTGGCGAGACGTTTCGCGGCCTCGCGGACGCTCTCGTTCACGGCGGTCTCGGCGCCCGCCTGCTCGAACCCTTCCTTGACGATGGCGATCTTCATGCCACGCACACCGCCGCCGAGCGCCTTCGTGTAGTCCTGCACTACAGGGGCCTTGATGCGCGGGTCATAGCCGTCATCGCCGGCCAGAACCTCGAGCAGCAGGGCATTGTCGGCCACATTCGCCGTCATTGGCCCGGTGTGATCGACATAGATCTCGATCGGCATGATCCCCGTATAGGGCACGAGCCCCCAGGTCGGCTTCATGCCATAGGTGCCGCTGAAGGACGACGGCATGCGGATCGAGCCGCCCTGGTCACCGCCGATCGCCATGTCGGCTTCGCCGAGCGCCACCACGACCGCGCTACCCGATGACGAACCGCCTGCGGAATAGCCCATCTTGTGCGGATTGTGCACAGGCCCGGTGGAGTTGGTATGGCTACCACCCGACATGCAAAAGTGCTCGCAATGCACCTTGCCGAGGATCTCTGCGCCGGCATCGAGCATGCGCGTGACGATGGTGGCGTCGAAGTCCGGCACGTAACCTTCCAGCGTGGAGGAGCCGTTCATCATCGGCACACCGGCCAGCATGATGTTGTCCTTCAGCGCGACGGTCTTGCCTTTCAGCTTGCCGCTGGACGCTCCCTTCACCACCGACTTGCGGTACCAGGCATTGTGCTTGTTCTCGTGCGGCGAGGGCTGGAAGCCCGGCGTGCGCGGATACTTCACCTCCGGCACCTCATCCGGCATCGCTGCCACGGCGTTATAGGCATCGACCGACGGCTGCATCAGCGCGCGGAACGAGGTGATGTCATCGTCTGACAGCGCAAGTCCGCACTGGTCGGCGACGGCGAGAATCTGATCGGGGGTGGGAAGCGCAACTGCCACGACGAGGTCTCCTGATCTTCACGATGTCCGGCAAACGCGCGCGAAACCGCGAGCGCATCGCCATGAGCGACAACAATGTCGCTCCACGCGGATCATAGGAAACGGAAATATTTTCTTTTTCAAGTATTATTTTTGACTCAGCTATTGGAAATGCCGACGCGTCGTCAGAACGTCTCGATCAGCCTGAAGTCGAGGCCATCGGCTTCAGCGAGATAGATCGGCATCTTGGCGCGACCGGCTTTCATCACCACCTCGCCCCGCGCGCCGCGATAGCTGCTGCGCGATGCGGCCTGCAGCAGCGGCCTGACGCCGACACTGCCGGCCTTCGCGGCCACCGCTTCAAGAAAACGCAGTCCCTCATAATTCGACTGCGCCACGGACCCCGGAGACGGCGAGCACCGCCCGAACATCGCCTCGTACTGCCCGCGAAAGATGTCGTTCGCCGCCGAACCGCGCTCGATGAAGTAGCCCGACGAGCAATAGAGATTCTCGGAATTGTTGGCACCGATTCCGAGCAGCAGCGTCTCGTCCATCGCACCGGCGAGGCGCAGCATCTTCGCTGCCAAACCGTGCTCGGCGAAAGCACGATTGAATACGATACTGTCGGTGCCGATCAGCGAAATCACGACGACATCGGGCCGCGCATCCCGAATGCGATCAATGGCGGCCGAATGATCATGCTCGCCCATCGCCACGAATTCCTCGCCGACCACCTGCCCGCCGGCCTCGGCGATATATTTCTTGGTGGCCTTGTGGGCGAGCCACGGCCAGACATAGTCGCTGCCGATCAGGTACCAGCGCTGCGCCTTCTTGCGTTCCGCGAGCCACTGGATGGCAGGCCTGGACTGATCGCGCGGTGTCTCGCCGATGGCCATCACCCCCGGCGTTCGCTCGCCGCCTTCATAAACGGGAGTGTAAATATAGGGGACACGGCCACCGATCGCCTTGCGCAGCGCGACGCGCACGGCGCTGATATGCGACCCCACAATGATATCGGCTTCGTCGCGCGCGATGATGTCTCGCGCGGTTTCCGCAATGTCCTCGATATTGCCGCCGGCATCATAGAACACCGGCTCGATCTCGCGTCCCAGGATGCCGCCGCGGCGATTGATCTCGGATGCCGCCAGCAGCATGCTGTTGGTGCCGGCGAGCCCCCAGATGCCGGCAGGCCCGGTTAGACCGATGAAATTGACGACGCGCAACTTGCTCGCATTGCGCCGGCGCAGGAAGCCATCCGCGCGATCATACAGATCGTCGTCGCCGCTGCCGCCCACGCCCCTGAACAGCCACGCAGGCGAAGGAGCTGTCAGTCCGGTCTGCACAGATGAGAGCATACGGCTCTCCTTTCGGCATGATCAGTTCTTGTCGTTGTCGGCGTCGCGGGAGGTAAAATGACACAAAGAAAATATCCTAACGGAAAATATTGAAACTTCAACAATTCCCATGCATAGAGTTCGGGCAACGCCGCTCAATATTCGCCCCTTTTTCCAACCGAGCACGGACCCGTGGCCAAGACTCCGTCTGCCAAGTCGCCCTCTACCAAGTCGCCCGCTACGCCGATCACCGAGCATCTCGCTTATCTGCTGGCGCAGGCCAATCGCGAGATCAATCGCCAGCTTGACGCACGCTTCAAGAAAGAAGGCGTGCCGGTCGAGCAATGGCGCATCCTCAAGATCCTGTCGGACGGCCAGGGCCATTCGATGGGCGACCTCGCCGAAGCCGTCTTGCTCAACCATCCGACCCTCACCAAGATGGTCGACCGGATGGTGTCTGATGCCCTCGTCTATCGCGTGCAGGATCCCGACGATCGCCGCAAGGTGCTGATGTTCATCTCCGATCGTGGCAAGACGCTGACCCAGCGCCTCAACTCGCTGGCACTGAGCCAGGAAGCCCATATCGCCGAAAACTATGGCAACAAGGCCACCGCAGACTTGAAGCGGTTGCTGGAAAGCCTGATCGAGAAAGCGAACTAAGCTTTCCCGATCGCAGCCGACCGTTGTCAGGCGAGATACGTCTTCAGGATCGATGCCCCCAGCGTGTATTTGGGATCGACCATGTTGCCGAGGCGGACCCGGCCGCATTGGGTGAGCAGCATATAGGCTTCGGTCTCGTCGAAGCCGTAATCGGCCGCCATCCAGCGGATCAACTCCCGATAGGCGATGCGCGACGCATCCTCCATCGGCCGCGCAGAACCGATGGTCATGATGAACTTGTCGGTCTCCAGCCGCGGCCATTTGAACGACCAGTTCTTGATCAGATCGACCTGCACCGTCGTCACCGTCGGATGTTCCAGCGCGACACCGCAGAGCTCGCCATCGCCCTGGCAGGCATGGCAATCGCCGAGATAAAGCAGCGCGCCCGGCGTATTCACCGGCAGATAGATGACGGCGCCGACGCCAACGTCGGGGAGATCCATGTTGCCGCCATAGTAATCCGGCTGCAGCGAGGAGATCGCCTCGATCTCCGGTGACACGCCAATGGTCCCGATGAACGGATCATAAGGCAGCGTGATCTTGTCGCTCCATTTGACACCGCCCTCCACGGTGACTTCGAGCTTCTTCACCTTCTCCGGCAGCGGCGGATTGAGCAGCGCCGTATCACCAGTCGCAACTAGACCGCCGAATTCAGTGATCAGGCAGGTGGTGCCCACCGGCTGCGGACCGCGCGGCACGATCGACTTGATATAGACCGCGAGCACATCGCCCTTCTCGGCGCCGTTCACATAGATCGGGCCGTTCTGGGGATTGAGATAGGGGAAATTGAGGATCTCGCTGGGCTTGTCGGTCTCATGCTTGATCTTGCCTTCAAAGGCATCATGCGTTTCGGCCGAGATCACCGCGCCGGGATCGACGGTCAGCACCGGCTTCGCATAGGGGCCGTAGACATAGTGATACTTGCCCTGGCTTTCCTCGGTGATGGCATGGGATTTCCCGGGCTTTCCCTTGGCGACCCCGCGACGGGTCATGATGGAATTTTCGAGCCATGACATGGTCATTTCCTCCTTCTGGTCGATTGCAGGCTAGACGGCGAGATGACGGCGAACGACGTCGCGATCATCGAGATCTTGCGGTGTCAGTGCGGCGACGATGCGCCCCTTGTCCATGACGTAGCAGCGCTGCGCCATGGCGCGGATCATCTCGATATTCTGCTCCACCACGATCACCGTGACATTCGTGCGCTTGTTGAGATCGACGATGGTGCGCGCGATGTCCTGCACGATGGAAGGCTGGATGCCCTCCGACGGCTCATCGAGGAGGATCAGCGACGGATTGGAAATCATCACCCGACCGATGGCGAGCTGCTGCTGCTGGCCGCCCGACATGGTGCCCGCCGGTTGCCGGCGCCGCTCAGCCAGGATCGGGAATGTCGCATAGACCCGCGCATAATCATCGGCGCGCGCCTTGCCGGCGATGCTCTCGCCGACCTTGAGATTTTCCTCGACGCTCATGCGCGGAAACACGTCGCGGCCCTGTGGCACATAACCGATGCCGAGCCGGGCGCGGCGATGCGCGACCATGGCGCTGACGTCCTCGCCCTTGAACACGACATGGCCTTCGGTCGGCGGCAGCAACCCGATCAGGGTCTTTATCAGCGTCGATTTGCCGACACCGTTGCGGCCGATCACGGCGACGATCTCGCCTTCCCGGACATCCATGTCGATGCCCTGCAGCACCGGCTTGCCGCCATAGCCCGAGCGCAGCTTCAGCGCCGACAGCAGGACTTCCTTGCGCGTCGCGGTGTCAACCATGACCATGCCCCAGATAGATTTCGGCGACACGCTCGTCGGCGACGATCTCGTCAATCGTGCCCTGCGCAAAGATCTTGCCGAGATGCAGCACCGTGACCCGCCGCGCGACCTGACGGACGAAACTCATATCGTGCTCGACCGCGAGCACGGTGACGCCATCGGCATTCAGCGTCTTGACGATCTCGCCGGTGGCATGGGTCTCGGCCGGCGACATGCCTGCCGTGGGTTCGTCCAGCAGCAGCAATTTTGGCTTCAGGCTGATCGCCATGCCGATCTCCAGCCACTGTTTCTGGCCGTGACTGAGATTGCCGGCATGCTGGGCCGCG
>NZ_JBIISY010000066.1:0-28141 GCF_044340795.1 Tardiphaga sp. | reverse complement strand
GCCTTGCGAGCCGATATAGATCCACGAGCCGGCGGTCATCTGGCCGTACATCATCAGGCCCTTGCGATCGAGCTCGTTGAAGTGCTCCCAATTGGCCCAGCGCGGCACGAGATTCGAATTGGCGATCAGCACGCGCGGCGCATCCGCATGGGTGCGGAACACGCCGACCGGCTTGCCGGACTGCACCAGCAGCGTCTCGTCATTGTTCAGATTGCGCAGCGAGGCCACGATCTGGTCGAAAGCTTCCCAGCTGCGCGCAGCGCGACCGATGCCGCCATAGACCACGAGCTCGTTGGGGTTCTCAGCCACTTCCGGATCGAGATTGTTCATCAGCATGCGCAGCGGTGCTTCGGTCAGCCAGTCCTTGGCAGAGAGCTCGGTGCCGTGCGGGCTGCGCACGATGCGCGAATTTTTGCTGCGATCCATGATGGCGGTCCTTAGTGGGTGAAGGTAGTCCGGCCGTGCCGGACGCGCGCGTGAAGCGGATTGAAGCCGACGCGATAGACGAGTTCGGCCGGTGTCTCGATGTCCCAGATGGCAAGATCGCAGAACTTTCCGGCTTCCAGCGTGCCGATCTCGCTGAGCTTGCCCAGTGCCCGCGCACCTTCGCGCGTCACGCCAATGAGGCATTCATCGACCGTCATGCGAAACAGCGTCGCGCCCATGTTCATGGTGAGCAGCAGCGAGGTCAACGGCGAGGTGCCGGGATTGCTGTCGGTGGCCAGCGCCAGATGCGTGCCGTGCTTGCGGAACAGCGCGATCGGCGGCGCCTGGGTCTCGCGCAGCGTATAATAGGCGCCGGGCAGCACCACGGCGACGGTGCCGGCTTTGGTCAGCGCGATGACGCCGTCTTCGTCGGTGTGTTCTAGGTGATCGGCCGACAAGGCGCCGTAGTCAGCGGCGAGCCTAGCGCCATGCAGGTTCGAGAGCTGATCGGCATGCAGCTTCACTGGCAGGCCATAGGTCCTGGCGGCATCGAACAGCCGCGCCGTCTGTTCCGGCGAGAACGCAATCCCTTCACAGAAGGCATCCACCGCATCGGCGAGCTTCAATTCTGCAATGGCGGGCAAGGTGTCGCGGATGACGCCGTCGATATAGGCGTCCTTGTCGCCCTTGGCTTCCGGCGGCATCGCGTGGGCGCCGAGGAACGAGGTGACGACCGCGACATCGCGCTCATAGCCGAGCTGGCGTGCCGCCTTCAGGCAGCGGATCTCCGTCTCCTTGTCGAGCCCGTAGCCCGACTTGATCTCGACGGTGGTCACGCCTTCCGCAATCAGATGATCCAGCCGCTTCAGGCCGCTGGCGACGAGCTGCGCTTCGCTGGCCGCGCGCGTCGAAGTCATGCTGGAGGCAATGCCGCCGCCGGCGCGCGAAATCTCCTCATAGGTCGCGCCTTCCAGCCGCATCGCAAATTCATTGGCGCGGTGGCCGCCATAAACGAGATGCGTGTGGCAATCGACCAGACCCGGCGTGATCCAGCGCCCGCCGCAATCGATGCGCTTGGCGGCGCCAGAGCCGGCCGGAAGATCGGAAGCGGCACCGACAAAGGCGATGCGCCCGTCTTTCGCTGCGATGCAACCATTCTCGATGATGCCAAGGCCGGGCTGGCCTTCGGCCATGGTGGCGAGGCGGGCGTTGGTCCAGATCGTATCGAAAGACTGCGTGTCGAAGGTCATGAGGCGGTGCCGCTCATTTGGGACGTTCTATGTCTATACATAATCAGCGCCCTCGCTTATTGTCGAGCGTCTTTTGAATGCAACGGACCAAGGCCATGCACGCGTCAAGTGCTGCAAAAAAGCTGTTCTTCGCCCATGCGCTGCTTCCCGGCGGCTGGGCGCGCGACGTCACCCTGACGATCGAGAATGGCGTGATCACGGCCGTTGCCGACAATTCGAGCAGTGCTGGCGCGGAAACCGTCAGCGGAGTTGCGCTGCCGGGAATGCCCAATCTGCACAGCCACGCGTTCCAGCGCGGCATGGCCGGGCTGACCGAACTGCGCGGCGAGACGCAGGACAGTTTCTGGACCTGGCGGCAATTGATGTATCGCTTCATCGATACGCTGACGCCGGATGATGTCGAGGCCATCGCCGCCTATGCCTATGCCGAGATGCTGGAAGCCGGTTTCACCTCGGTGGCCGAGTTCCATTACCTGCATCACGACGAGAACGGCGCTCCCTATGGTGACCTCGCCGAGTTGGGCGCGCGGATCGCGGGTGCTTGCGTCGAGACCGGTATCGGCCTCACTTTGCTGCCCGTGTTCTATCATTTCAGCGGTTTCGGTGGGGCCGCGCCGGTTCACGGCCAACGGCGCTTCATCAATGATCCCGCGCGCTTTCTGGCTCTGCTCGAACGCTCGCGGGAGGCGATCAGGCCGGTCGCTGATGCCGCCATCGGCATCGCGCCGCATTCACTCCGCGCGGTGACGCCGGAGACGCTCGGCGAGGTCCTGAAAGCCGTTCCGGCCGGTCCGGTCCATATGCATATCGCGGAGCAGGTGAAGGAGGTCGAGGACTGCCTCGCATGGTCCGGCCAACGCCCGGTCTCATGGCTGCTCGATCACGTTGATGTCGATCAACGCTGGGTCCTGATCCATGCCACGCATCTGACACCGGATGAGACCACGGGTATTGCCAGGGCAGGTGCCGTTGTGGGGCTCTGTCCGCTGACGGAAGCCAATCTCGGCGACGGCATTTTCGAAGGCCCGCGTTTCATCGCGGCTGGGGGCATGTTCGGTGTTGGCACCGATTCCAATATCGAGATCACGGCGCCCGGCGAGCTGAAACAGTTCGAATACAGCCAGCGCCTGCATCACCGCATTCGCAACGCCGTCGTGCGTCGAACTGGCGAATCCACTGGTCGCGCGCTCTACGAACATGCGCTCGTTGGCGGTGCGCGGGCATCCGGTCGCGCCATCGGTGCGCTCGCGGTCGGTAAGCGCGCTGATATCGTGATGCTCGATGATACGCATCCCGATCTCTGCGGCGTGACGGGTGATCGCTGGCTCGATGCGACGACCTTCGTTGCCGGCAAGTCTGCGATTTCCAATGTCTATGTGGGCGGCAAGCTCGTTGTCGAAGGCGGGCGCCATCTCAAGCGCGCTGCGATCACCGAGCGCTATCGCCGCGTCGTCAAGCGTCTGGCAAGCCTCTGATGGCGGCGCGCGGAGCGAAAGCACTGAACGGAAAGGCGGCGCCGCAGGCGCTGTATCAGCGCATCCGCGCCGATCTCGAAGACAAGATCCTGTCGGGTCGCTGGCCGCCCGGGCATCGCATGCCGTTCGAGCATGAGCTGGTCGAGACCTATCAATGCTCACGCATGACCGTGAACAAGGTGATGTCCGGTCTTGCCGCGGCTGGCATCATCGAGCGCAAGCGCCGGCTTGGCAGTTTTGTCGCGAAGCCCGTGGTGCAGTCCGCAGTGCTGCATATTCCGGATATCCAGGCCGAAATCGCCAAACGTGGCGAGGCCTATGGTTACGAGCTGCTGGCGCGCAGGCGTCGCAAGGCGACCAAGGATGATCTCGAGCGTCTCGGCAGTGAGCGCAGCTGCGACGTGCTGGTGCTCGGCTGCCGCCACATCGCGAAGGGGCGGCCATTTGCCTATGAGGAACGTCTCATCAATCTCGATGTGGTCGCAGCGGCTGCGGAGATCGATTTCGCCAGTGTGCCGCCGGGCACCTGGCTGCTTGGCCATGTACCGTGGAGCGAGGCCGAGCATCAGATCACCGCATGCCTCGCGGAGGACGACGCGCGCAAGGCGCTGGCACTGAAGAAGCCGGCCGCCTGCCTTGTGGTGGAGCGCCGTACTTGGCGCAAGAACAGGATCATCACCGCAGTACGCGTCACCTATCCAAACGATCTGTACCGGTTGACCGCGCGCTTCACCCCTGCGGGGCGCTTGTGATGGTGATAGCAGGAATCATCTGTCGCAGTGGCGGCGCAGAAATTGCCTCTGGCATTCCAGCATGTTGCCGTGCAGTATTATTTCAAACCAGCTGAGGAGAGTGGGTTATGAAGTTGATTGGAGTATCCGTCGCCGCTGCGCTCGCGGCTCTGGTCGCAACGCCCGTGGTTGTCACGCCCGCCGTTGCGCAGACCAAGGTCACCATCGGCATGTCGGGTTGGACCGGTTTCGCGCCGCTCACCCTTGCCAAGGAGGCCGGCATCTTCGCGAAGAACGGCCTCGACGTCACCATCAAGAAAATCCCGCAGGCCAGCCGCCACCTAGCCATCGCTTCGGGCGACGTGCAATGCGCGGCTACCACCGTTGAGACCTGGGTGGTGTGGAACGCCAATGGCGTCGCCACCACGCAGCTGTTCCAGCTCGACAAGAGCTATGGCGCCGATGGCATGGCCGTGCGTGGCAATGTCGCGTCGATCAAGGATCTGAAAGGCAAGTCGGTTGCCGCCTCGGCGCCGGGCACCGCGCCCTATTTCACGCTTGCCTGGTTCCTGAAGAAGAACGGGCTGACCGTGAAGGATGTCTCCGTCGTCAACATGGAGCCGGGTCCGGCAGCGCAGGCGTTCATCGCTGGCCAGAACGATGCGGCCATGACCTATGAGCCCTACCTCTCGGCCGTGCGCGACAAGCCGGATGCCGGCAAGATCATCGCCACCACGCTCGACTATCCGATGATCATGGACACGTTCGGCTGCACACCGAAATTCATCGCCGACAACGAAGCTGCGGTGAAGGCGCTGGCCAAGAGCTATTTCGAAGCCGTTGCCATGATCAAGGCCGACCAGACCAAGTCCTATGAGATCATGGGCGCCGATGTGAAGCAGACCGGTGAGGCCTTCGGCAAGTCGGCGCAATATCTGCGCTGGCAGGATCAGGAGCAGAACAAGAAGTTCTTCGCCGGTGAGCATGCCGCCTTCTCGAAGGAAGCCGCCGACCTGCTGCTGGAAATCGGCGTGATCAAGCAGCTGCCGGACATGACCAAGCTCGCCGATCCGCGCTTCATTCAGTAAGAGGCCACATCGCCATCAGCCGTCATTGCGAGCCCAAACGAACTGCGGAGCAATTCGTTTGGGCGAAGCGATCCAGAAAACCAGAACGACGTCTGGATTGCTTCGTCGCAACGCTCCTCGCAATGACGACCATGGATACTGATTAAACATCATGAAACCACTCGCCCCCATTTCATCGCCCGCGCGAGTCGTGCTCGGCATCTCGTTCTTCGTCCTGTTCGTGGCCGGCTGGTCGTTTGCGACCTTTGGCGGCTTCGTCTCGAAGACATTCCTCGCCAATCCGATCACCATGATGGAGGACGGCTGGTTCCTGCTGACCAAGCAGAACTTCCTGTTCGATATCGGCATGACGATCTGGCGCGTGGTCGGCGGCTTCGTGCTGGCCGCCCTGGTCGCGGTCCCCATCGGCATCCTGATGGGGGCCTACAAGCCGGTCGAGGCTTTCCTCGAACCTTTCGTTTCCTTTGCGCGCTATCTGCCGGCCTCGGCCTTCATTCCGCTGCTGATCCTGTGGGCCGGCATCGGCGAGATGCAGAAGCTGCTGGTGATCTTCATCGGCTCGGTGTTCCAGCTTATCCTGATGGTCGCCGTGGCTGTCGGCAGCGTCCGCCGCGACCTCGTCGAGGCGTCGTTGACGCTCGGCGCAAAAGACGATGGCGTGCTGCGTCGTGTCCTGATCCCCTCCGCCGCGCCAGAAATCGCCGAGATCCTGCGTCTCGTGCTCGGCTGGGCCTGGACCTATGTCATCGTCGCCGAACTGATCGGCTCGTCTTCGGGCATCGGCCATATGATCATCGACAGCCAGGCGCTGCTCGCCACTGGCCAGATCATCTTCGGCATCATCGTCATCGGCATCATTGGTTTGATCTCGGACTACGTCTTCAAGGCCGCCAACAAGCGCCTGTTCCCGTGGAGCATCATTTGAGCAAGCTCGTCATCGAGAACGTCTCGCGCGTTTTTCCGGCTGTTCGTGGCGGCACGCCCACGCGTGCGCTTGAGCCGACCAACCTCAATGTCGCCGACAACGACTTCGTCACCATTCTCGGCCCCTCCGGCTGCGGCAAGTCCACGCTGCTGCGCATGGTCGCCGGCCTGGATACGCCGACCACGGGCCGCATCCTGCTCGACGGCAAATCAATCACCGGCCCCGGTGCCGATCGCGGCATGGTGTTCCAGTCCTACACGCTGTTTCCGTGGCTCACGGTGGCGGAGAACATCGCCTTCGGCCTGCGCGAGCGCGGTGTCTCGCAGAAGGAGCGCAGCAACATCGCGCGCGAATGGCTCGACAAGGTCGGTCTCACCAGCTTTGCCAATCATTTTCCGAAGCAGCTCTCGGGCGGCATGCAGCAACGCACCGCGATCGCGCGTGCGCTCGCCAATGATCCGAAGATCCTGTTGCTCGACGAGCCGTTCGGCGCGCTCGACAACCAGACCCGCGCCTTGATGCAGGAGCTGCTGCTCGGCATCTGGGAGCGCGAGCGCAAGACCGTGATCTTCGTCACGCACGATATCGAGGAAGCGATCTTCCTGGCATCCCGTACGGTGGTGATGTCGGCGCGGCCCGGTCGCATCAAGGCTGACATCCCGGTCGACTTGCCGCACCCGCGACACTACACGATCAAGACCAGCCCGGCCTTTTCTGACCTGAAAGCACGCCTCACCGAAGAAATTCGCGTCGAAGCCGTGCTTGCGGCGGAAGTACACTAACGCCGATCGGCCGTACGCCAGGCGAGCATGCGTGTTTGACTTCACCCAAATGGGTGAAGTTGCAGCTGAATGATCCTCCCCGGGATTGCAGGTCGTTTTTCCGACAATCGAGGGGCGTGGCGTGTTAGCCGGCACTTAATGATATTTCCGCTGTTCAGGCGTCGAGCTGTTCGGCAAGTAAATCAGCGACAACTTTCACATATCATCGCACCCATGCGGGCAACCGGCATCTGAGCCATTTGACTCGCTCAGTTCTTGACCATGCGATTGTTTGTGAGTTGCGCTTATGAATTCGGCCGAGCCCCATCACTGCTATACGACGCGATCCCTGCTGGCCGGCCTCGAACAGGCCATCGACGCCGTGGTGATGATCGACGCACGCAACAATGTCACGCACTCATGCACCTGGCCTGTCGCCATCCGATCTCGAGGCATGGCTCTCTGCGCGTCACGCAGAGCGGTGGACGGCGGTTGCTTCCGAATGTCGCAAAGCGCGCACTCAGAGAGACGAATACTCACAAAGCATGGGTTCTACAGCCGCTTAGCAAGTTCGCGATCCCTTCGTCGAGCTTCATGCACCGTTAACCACTTCCGGTGTTGTCGGGTGATTGGCTGATGCGATTCAAACACTTTCCAGATTGGTGCTTGAATACGGTTTTGGATGGTCGAAAGCACCGTTCGGTTAGCGGTGATCCGCGTCGTGTCAAGGAGTGAAGGTCGCATCATGCCAGTTAGCCCAGTCGAGCAGCCCTTGCTTGGTCAAACCAGCGATGCTGCTCGGTCTTTATTCTCTGCATTCGAGCATGCGGTCGATGCGGTCGTTTTGACCGGGCTTGATAGCGAGATTCGCTATTTCAATGCGGCTGCCGAACGCCTGTGGGGCTATGGACGGATGGAGGTCGTCGGTCGTCCGGTCAATATGCTGGTGCCGAGCGATGTCCGCGCTAATCTCGCTGACGTCATCGCGCTGAAGGCGGCGCTACCGGCCAACGTACTCGTCAAAGGGCGACGTGAGTTCCGCATCAGCCGGAGCGACGGCAGCGAGGCCTGGGGGGCGTTCTCGATCTCGCGCGTCGATTACGGCGGCAAGACGCTCTACATCAACTTCGTGCGCGACGTTACTGACGAGGTGAAATCTCGGGAGAAGAATGCGCTGATGGCGCTTGTCGCCGAAAAGACCGACCGCGTCGTCATGGTGACGGATCGCGATCTGCGCATCAAATACGTGAACAACGCCTTCACCGATCTGTTCGGCTACTCGTTGGCGGAAGCCATGGGTCAGCATCCCGAGCATCTGCTGACCGGCGAGTACACCGATAGCGAGACGCTCGCCCGTTTCCACGCAGGCATTGATGCCGAGGGGCATGGCCAGGAAGAGCTGCTTACATACGACAAGGACGGCGAGGAAATATGGATTTCGGCCACCGTCAATGCAGATCGCGACGAGAATGGCGACGTCAAGAACTTCGTTTCTGTCCTCGTCGATATCACCGAGAGCAAACTGATCCATTCGCTGCAGCATCTCACACTGGAAAATCTCGCCAATGACATGCCGGTTCTGGATGTCATCGGGGATCTCTGCCGCCGCGTCGAAGCCATCGCGCCGGATGTCATATGCTCAGTCTTGCACGTCGATACCGACGGCCTGCTGCACCCGCTCGGTGGTGATCGCCTGCCGCCGGAATTCTCGAAATCGATCGACGGGCTGCTGCTTGGTCCCGATGTCGGTTGCTGTGGCGCCGCCGCATTCAGCGGCGAGCCGGTCCTATCCATCGACATCGCAACTGATCCCAAATGGTTGCCGTATAACGCATTACCGCTGAAAGCCGGTTTGCGCGCGTGCTGGTCGACGCCGATCAAGGCGAAGGACGGACGCGTCATTGGTGCAATGGGCTTCTACTTTCGCGAGTCGCGAACACCGACACGCTGGCACCAGACGATCGTCGATAGCTGCGTCCATCTCTGCGCCCTCGCCATCGAGCGCCACGAGGCGCGCAGCGAGATCGCACGTCTGGCTTATTTCGATCCGCTGACCGGGCTGCCCAATCGTGCCCAACTGCGCCAGTTGATGACGAAGCAGATCGAAGCCGCGGGCGCGGGTGAGAAGATCGCGGTGATGTTTCTCGACCTCGATCATTTCAAGGATATCAACGATTCGCTCGGCCACTCGATCGGGGACGATCTCCTGGTCAGCGTCACCCAGCGCCTGTGCCAGCATATTCGTCCCGGTGATACGCTCAGCCGTCAGGGCGGAGACGAATTTGTCGTCGTGCTGCCGAATTGCGATGTCGAGGATGCCGCGGCCATCGCCGCCCGCCTGCTGGAATCGCTGCTGCCGCCGGTCAAGCTCAATGCGAGGACGGTGCCGATTTCCGCGAGTATCGGCGTCAGCATCTATCCCGACAACGCCAGCGACATCGATGGCCTGCTCAAGCATGCCGATGCCGCCATGTATCAGGCCAAGCTCGCCGGGCGTTCGACCTATCGCTTCTTCAGCGCCGAGATGAACCGCGTGTCCGAAGAGCGGCTGGCTTTCAGCATCGCCTTGCGCAATGCCATCATCCAGGGCGTGTTGCGCTTGCACTATCAGCCGCAGTTGCGCGTCGATGGCCGCATCTATGGCGTCGAGGCGCTGGCCCGCTGGTACGATCCGGTGCTCGGTGAGGTCCCGCCATCGAAATTCATTCCGCTTGCGGAGGAATATGGCCTGATCGAAATGGTCGGCATGTGGTCATTGCGCGAGGCGTGCCGCCAGTTCGCGGCGTGGCGCCGCGCAGGTCTGGATGTGCCCTGCGTGTCGGTCAATATGTCGCCGATCAATTTCCAGAACGGCGATCTCGCGGACCGGGTCGGTGAGATACTCGCCGAGAACGAACTGACGCCGGACATGCTGATGCTCGAAATCACCGAGGGTGTCGTCATGAGCGATCACGCCATGGCCATCGGTACCATGGAGAAGATCCGGCAGTCGGGGGTGCGGCTCTCCATGGATGACTTCGGGACCGGCTATTCAAGTCTGAGCCGGCTTGCGGATCTGCCGGTGCGCGAGCTCAAGATCGATCGCAGTTTCATGCGTGACATCGAAAGCCAGGCCAGCGCGCTTGCGATTACCCGGGCCATTGTTCGTGTCGGCCAAAGTCTCGATATGACCGTGGTGGCCGAGGGCGTGGAGACCGAGGGGCAGCGGCAGCTGCTCACCGAACTCGGTTGCGATGTCACCCAGGGCTTCGTCCACGCACCGGCGCTGTCCGTTCCGGACTTCGAACGCTGGCTGGCTCAGTATCAGGTCACGCGCTCCGCGCGGCCTGCGCTGGGCGTCGTCTCGAATCGCGGGGCCTAGCGTTTGTCCAGCATCTCGCGGATCTTTCCGCCCAGTGCGGCCTGAGTCACGGGCTTCTGCAGCAGCGACACGCCGGGATCGAGGCGGCCTTGATGCACGATGGCGTTGCGCGAATAGCCCGTCATATAGAGCACCTTCAGGCCAGGCAGGCGCTTCGTCATTTCGTCGGCGAGAAGCCGTCCGTTCATGCCGGGCATCACGATGTCGGTGAGCAAAAGGTCGAAAGGCTCGGGGTCATCGGCGAGATCGTGAAGCGCGGCGTCGGCATTGGGGGCGGTGCGGACCTGATAGTTCAAACCCTCCAGCGTCTCGACGATATAGGAACGCACATCGGGATCGTCCTCGACCACCATGATGATCTCGTCGCCTTTGCTGCCGACGATCTGCTGCTGATCATCGGCCATGTAGTCAGGCTGGCGCGTGTTGCGGGGCAGGTAGATCTTGATCGTCGTGCCTTCATCCACCTCGCTGTAGATCTTCACATGTCCGCCGGATTGCCGGACGAAGCCATAGACCTGGCTGAGGCCGAGCCCCGTGCCCTGTCCCGGTTCCTTCGTGGTGAAGAAAGGATCGAAGGCGCGTTCCTGCACGTCTTTCGGCATGCCTGGCCCGTCGTCGGTGACGGCGATCAGCACATATTGGCCGACAGAGATATTCGACTGCTGCGCATAGGCTTCGTCGATGAAGGCGTTGCTGGTTTCGATGGTGAGTTTGCCGTGCCCCTGCATCGCGTCACGCGCATTGACGACGAGATTGAGGACCGCGGCTTCCATCTGGCTTGGATCGACCTCGACCTGCCACAGGCCGGCGCCGCCGACGATCTCGAGATGGATGTTTTCGCTCAGGGTGCGCTGGAAGAAATCCGACATGCCTTGCAGCAGCCCGTTCACATTCACAATCTTGGGGTCGAGCGGTTGCCGGCGCGCGAAGGCCAGCAGACGCTGGGTGAGCACGACGGCACGCTGCGCGCCGCCAGCGGCGCTGCCGATCACCCGTTTGAGCCGATCACGGGATGTTTCGGTCCAGTTGGCGAGGCTCTGTTCGGCAATTTCGAGATTGCCGCTGATGATGGTGAGCAGATTGTTGAAGTCATGCGCGACGCCGCCGGTCAGGTGTCCGATCGCTTCCATTTTCTGCGTGTGTCGCAGCAGATCTTCGGCCTCGCGGCGATAACGGCTTTCCTCGATCAGGGCCAGTTCGGTCTCGCGCAATTGCGACGGGGAGGGAATGGCGAGCAGTCTTGGCAGCAGCGGCCACAGCATGGCTGCGGTGATCACAGATGCGATGGCCGTCATCGCCTTGACGATGCCTTCGAGTCCGTAGGCGGGGACCCACAATGTATAGATCGACATCACATGGGTGAGGCCGCATGCCATGATGAAGAGCGCGAAAGCCCAGAACACCCAGCCGAATTCGACATCGCGTCGTTTCGAGACAAAGATCGTGAGCGCGACGGGAATTGAGAAATAGGCCGCGGCGATCAGCGCATCGGCGCCGACATGGAGCCAGATCAGGCCAGGCTCCCAAAGCAGGCAGATGCCGTGCGGCGCGAACATGGAACTGTCGAGAAGACGCTGTAGCGATGCCCACATCGCATGCCCCCACCAGAAGCTGGTATGCCGCAACCAGCGTGGCCGGGCGGTGAGGAAGCGTCAAGCTTCAGCGCGCTGCAGCACGCCTCAGAGGCGGGCGGATGTTGATAGTCCGGCCAGCATGTCGATCAGCTGATGTTGCCGATAGGGCTTGGGAATGAACCGACCGCCATTGGGCAGATCGGTTTCGCTGACCTTGAAATGCCCCGACGTCGCAAAGATGCGCACCGGTGGCCAGCGATTGGCGACGGCATGGGCGAGTGCCAGTCCATCCATCGAGCCGGGCATGTCGATATCGGTAAAAATCAGGCGGATGTCGTTGCGAGTCTCAAGGGTCCGGATCGCTGCGTCGGCATTGGGCGCTTCGATGGCCCGGAATCCTGCTTCCTCGATCATGTCGACGGCGTTCATGCGCAGCAGGGGATCATCCTCGACCACAAGGACCACAGCTTTATCAAAACGCGGCGTATCGGCAGACATCGGCTCTTCCGTCTCATTTCCGGGCGCAAAGCGGGCGTTTGGAGTGGTGTGAGTGGAAAAGGCCATGACGGGAAAGGTGATGCTCAAAATTGATCGCGTAGTCCGCAGGGCGCCACAACTGGCGCGATATGTCTCCTAAGAGCTGACGCGTCTTTTCGTTCCGCAACCGGGAGCGGTATTCTTGCTGCGTCAGCTGGGCTGGCGGCCCCTGTCGGTACGATCACGCACGATTTTGAACACGCCATGGGCGGTGGCAACGACCTGATTGTCGCCGACGCTCACTTCGGTGGTCATGAAAATCAGGCTCTTGGTGGTGCGGACTGCGCGCGGGCGCGACACGATGAGGTCGCCGATCCGCGCGGCGTCGACGAAATATGTATCCATTTGCACAGTGGCGAGGGCCTCGACACCAGCGGCCAGGCGGGCGCCGATGCCGCAGCTGCGATCGGCGAGGGTCATGACCGCGCCCCCTTGCACCACGCCGCGGCGGTTGCGGTGCTTTTCCTGGCCCAGGATCGCGAATTCGTGGATGCCGTCGAGTTCCCGATGCCACATCGGGCCGATGAGCTGAATAAAGCCGTCGTCATGCATGACGGTCCAGCCAGCGGCTGCGAGATCGGCGTCGGTCATGCGGAATTCCTGAGCGATATCAAGGCCAAGAAGATCAGGCCCTGGTGCGGGACGCCAGCGCATCCGCGACGGCGGTGCGGATATCGGCGACGGAAAACGGCTTCGTCACCACGTCATGGACGATGGCATTGAGGCCGGTCGCGCGTTCGCGCTGGTCGGCATAGCCGGTCATCAGCAGGATGGTGAGCTCTGGAAAATCGCGTGCGGCGGCGAGGGCTAAAGCGATGCCGTCCATGATGGGCATCTTGATATCGGTCAGCAGGAGGTCGAAGCGACCTTCCTGTTCCGTAAGGATTTCAAGGGCTTCGGCGCCATCCTCGGCGGTGACGATCTCGTGCCCGTCCATGCCGATGGCGCGGCCGACCAGCAGGCGCAGGGGTTCTTCGTCATCCGCGATCAGGATACGCGACATCTTAAATCCTCAAAAACTCACGCGCCGGCGACGTCGCGCTTGTTGAAAAAGCGCACGTCGATGCTGCGGCCTTCCGCTGGCGGCGAGGCCAGGCGGGATTTGAACCATGTCTTATCACCGGGATTGAGGCCGGGCTGCTCCAGCACGGCGCTCCAGGCATAGATTTCGGTGCCCTTCTCGTCGCGGACCACAAACCGTAGACGCGGCATGGCCGTCGGCACGCGGGTTTCGGACACGACATAGCCTTCGATGAGCATCTGCGGCTTGCCGTCGACGGTCTCGGTGGTGACTTTCACATCCTTGAATGCGAGCCCGCGGATATTCACGTCGAGGCCGAAAACCTCATAGAATGCAGCAGTTTGCGGCATCAGCCGGACGATGTCGATGCGCCAGATCAGCAGCGCCATCGCAAAGGCCGCCATGGCGGCGGTGACGATAGGTAGAATGTGCGATCTGTTGAGGCCGCGTTGCGGCATCCTTGGGGCAAACTTGCGGAGCCGACCGGAGCGCACCGACCTGTCGTCGGACACCGGTCCGGCGTCATTGCGGGCCGCGATTGTCCAGTCGGTATCCTCGGTGCGCGTCTGGAACCTGGGCTCCGCCGGCAGGTCGGCCGAGATCGAGGGGCTCTCGACCACAGGAACGTCGGGTTCCCGCGCCTCGTCCTCCGAGACGCCCCAGGCGCTGAGGTCTTCATCCGGCTCGGGCTGGCTCGCGGCCATCACCGGCCTCGGCGGTGGCAGGATTTCCGGCTTGGCCAGCCAGGTTTCCTTGCAGCGCGCGCAACGGACGGTGCGGCCGGCATCGCCGAAGCCGGCCGGATTGACGGCGTAGGACGTCGTGCAATGGGGACAGACGATATGCATGGTGCCGAGTGCCGATGACATGGCGGCAAACTACAAGACGACCGTTAACGAATCGGAAACCATAACGGCCGCACAAGCAAATGACCGTTATCTTGCGCCTGAAGTGAACCCGTCGAACGGAGCTGCACGTGGTCCGGTTCGAAAATGTAGGCCTGCGATACGGGCTTGGTCCGGAAATCCTGCGCGATCTGAATTTCCAGATCCCCGCGCATTCCTTTCAATTCCTGACCGGCCCCTCCGGCGCCGGCAAGACGTCATTGCTGCGCCTGCTGTTCCTGTCGCTGCGGCCGACCCGCGGGCTCGTCAATCTGTTCGGGCAGGACATCTCGCTGCTGGCGAAGGATGAGATCGCCGACCTGCGCAAGCGCATCGGCATCGTGCTGCAGGATTTCCGCCTGCTCGATCACATGACGACTTACGAGAATGTCGCGCTGCCGTTTCGCGTGATGGGCCGCGAGGAGTCCAGCTATCGCCGCGAAGTCATCGATCTCCTGAAATGGGTCGGCCTCGGCGAGCGCATGGATGCGCTGCCGCCGATCCTCTCGGGCGGTGAGAAGCAGCGCGCCGCCATCGCGCGCGCGGTGATCGCGCGGCCGCAACTGCTGCTCGCGGACGAACCGACCGGTAACGTCGATCCGACCCTCGGCCGCCGCTTGCTGCGCTTGTTTATCGAGCTCAACAAATCCGGTACGGCCGTGATCATCGCGACCCATGACATCACCCTGATGGACCAGTACGACGCGCGTCGCATGGTGCTGCATCAGGGCCGGCTGCATATGTATGAATAGGCAAGACGTGTGAGCAGGATCGGCGACGAGCATGGACCGCTGATGGATCTCGGGCAGGAGCGCCCGCAGGTCCCGGCGAAGGCGCGCAATGCGTCGCCCATCGTGCCGAGCGGCCAGATCGCCGGCCGCGCGCTGGTCGCCGTGGTGGCGATCATGACCTTCCTGGCTTCGATCACATCCGGCGCCGTGCTGCTGATCAGCGCGTCGGCCTCGGAATGGCAGTCGGAAGTCGCGAGCGAAATCACGATCCAGGTGAAGCCGGTCGCCGGCCGCAATCTCGAACGCGATGCGCAGGCGGTTTCGGATGCCGTACGCGGCCAGCCGGGCATTGTCGAAGTGCAGCCTTACACCAAGGAACAATCGGCGCAGTTGCTGGAACCGTGGCTGGGCACCGGCCTGTCGCTCGACGAACTGCCGGTGCCGCGGGTCATTGTCGCGCGCGTCACGCCGGGCACCACGCTCGACATTGTCGGCCTGCGCGCGCGTGTCGCGCAATTCGCGCCGAGCGCGAGCGTGGATGATCACCGCGCCTGGGTGGAGCGCATGCGCTCCATGACCTCGGCGGTGGTGCTGGCCGGCCTCGGTATCCTTGCGCTGGTGATCATCGCCACCATTATATCCGTATCCTTCGCCACCCGCGGCGCCATGGCGGCCAACAAGCCGATCGTCGAGGTGCTGCATTTTGTCGGCGCCGGCGATCGCTACATTGCCAATCGTTTCTTCCGCCACTTCCTGCGGCTTGGCCTGCAGGGCGGCGTGATCGGCGGCGGCGTGGCGATGCTGATGTTCGGTTTCTCGGAATCGATCGCGGGCTGGTTCTCGGGCACGGCCGTGGGCGATCAATTCGCGGCGTTGCTCGGCACCTTCTCGCTGCGGCCGTCGGGCTATCTGATCCTGGCCGCGCAGGCGCTGGTGATTGCGGCCATCACCGCCGCCGCCTCGCGCCGTACGCTGTTTGCGACGCTCAATGACATCGACTGACGCCCAAGGTCGCTCGGATGGCGCGGGCACACCATCGCCAAGGCGTCGAAATGTGCTTAAATTTGCAGCGGACAAGCTCCGCACCAGAACGATGACGCTATTGGACGACCAGAACCAGTTCGATGAAGCGCCCGAGCGGCCGCTGCCACGGCGGCGGCTGATCCGTGCTGCGCTGGTGGCTGCGGTCGCCATCGGCTTCATGGCTGGTGCAGTCGGATTCGTCGCCTTCCTGTCGCAGTTGCGCAGTGGCGACGTCACGCCGTCCACCAAGGCCGATGGCATCGTGGTGCTCACCGGCGGTTCGTCCCGCGTGGCGGATGCGCTGGACCTGCTCGGCAATGGCTTCGGCAAGCGCCTGCTGATTTCCGGCGTGCATCCCACCAATGGCATCAGCAATATCCAGCGTTCGCTGCCGGACAATAACCAGCGCCTGCTCGCCTGTTGCGTCGATCTCGATCGCTCCGCCACCGATACGCGCAGCAATGCGGTGGAGACGCGGCGCTGGGTCCGCAAGCAGGGCTTTCATTCGCTGATCGTGGTGACGTCGAATTACCATATGCCGCGCGCGCTGGTGGAACTGTCCCATGAACTGCCCGACGTGGAGCTGATCCCGTTCTCGGTGATCGGCGAACGCTGGCGCGACGAGGCGTGGTGGACCAGTGGCACCACGCTGCGTTTGCTGTTATCGGAATATGTGAAATACATCGCCGCCGAAGCGCGGGCGCGGCTGGCCAATATCGGCATCGACCTGATGCCCGACACCAACGAACTGCCCGAGCCCGCACCGCGCAAGCCCACATCTTAAGTGACCTGTGTCCTGAGCCACCTGATCGAGCGAAGTGTAAGACATGATATTCCTGCGTTCGCTGATCTATCAGGTGCTGTTCTACGCTCTGCTGGTGTTCTGGATCCTGGTTGCAATCCCGACCTTGCCGTTCCCGCCTCACGTCTTCATGACCGTCGCCAAGATGTGGGGGACCAGCAGCATCTGGCTGATGCGCGTGGTGTGCAACACGAAGTTCGAGGTCCGCGGCCGCGACCGGATTCCCGATGGCCCGCTGATCGTCGCATCCAAGCATCAGTCGATGTGGGAAACCTTCGCACTGCTGCAGTTCTTCGACTGGCCGCTGTTCATCTACAAGAAGGAGCTCGGCCGCATTCCGTTCTTCGGCTGGTATCTGATCAAGTCGAAGATGATCGAGGTCGACCGCAAGGGTGGCGTGCGCGCGCTGATGGATATGAGCAAGCGCGCTGCGGTGGCGATCCAGGGCGGCCGCCAACTCATCATCTTCCCCGAAGGCACGCGCCGTCCGGTCGGAGCACCGCCGGACTACAAGAGCGGCGTCGCGCAGATTTATGCGATGAGCAACGAGCCGTGTCTGCCGGTGGCGCTGAATTCCGGCCTGTTCTGGCCGCGGCGGACGTTCCTGCGTTATCCCGGCACGATCGTGGTGGAGTTTTTGGAGCCACTGCCGGCCGGCATGGACCGCAAGGATTTCCTGCCGCTGCTCGCGGAGCGGATCGAGGAGGCGACGGACCGGCTGGTCGCGGAAGGACGCGCGGAGCAGGCCGGGATATTCGGCCGGGTGCCGGATGTGGCGGTGAAGGAGAAGTAGGGCGCGCTGCTCGCGGATATCCCTCCCCGGAGCGAAGCGAATGGGGAGGGTGGCGCGTAGCGCCGGGTGGGGTCTCTCCCCACGCGATGTCAGAGTTTGGGGAAGCACCCCACCCGTCTCGAAGCTCGCTGAACGCTCGCTTCGATCCACCCTCCCCACGGCGCCGCTACGCGGCTTGGGGGAGGGAGAAGAGCTCACTCATGCAGCATCATCGCCAGCTTGTGCAGCTGCGCATCCCGAAATCCCTGCGCCTCGATCGATTTCACCGTCGAGAGAACATAATCGAGATTGTGGCCCGAGCGACCATGGCCCTGCTTCACCACGCGTACCTGTTCGGCCAGCGACAAGCGCCCCGCATACTGCACGTGGCTGCGATCGGCCACATAGGTGAGTGCACTGACCCGCGAGCGGGCGTCGTCATCGAGCCAGACCGAGCGCATCACCTCGCGATAGACGCCGGTGGTCTGCTCGCGCTCGCGCAGATAGGCGATGGTGGCTTCCTTCCTGTCGGCGGCGACGCGAAAGGCGATGCCGCGGCAGGCGCCGCCGCGGTCGAGGCCAAGCACGAGGCCCGGCTTCTCCGGCGTGCCGCGATGATCGAAGGAATAGACGCAGAGCGCGCGATGCTCGCCGATCAAGCGCGCCGGCGTCTGTTCGACAAAGTCGAATCCCGGCCGCCACATCAGCGAACCATAGCCGAACACCCAGAGATCATGATCGGAAACAGGGGCGGGCGAATTGAGCGGGGTCATGGGGTCGCACTAGCAGAAACCGGCGCATCGTGCGAAGGGGTTTGCAGCCTACCTGCCATCCGCTTCGCTCAAATCGCCACTCTACCGCCGATTTGACAAATTCCCGGGGTCTAGAACCTGACCCATCTTCGATGGATCAGTTTTGAGTCCCTTTCTCTTGAGGGAGCATGATCTTGTCCGAACACCGGTACCCGCTTCTCGGGATCATGCTTTAGGTTTGCCATGTCAGAACTTCTTCAGCCTCGCCGTCGCCGCCTCGGGCTCCTGTTCTTCATGCCTGTGGTGGTCGTCGTCATCTGCCTCGCATGGACCGGCTTCTGGTTCTTCGCCGCCTCCAAGGTCGATGAGAATGTCGAACTGTGGCAGGCGCGGGAGGCCGCTGCCGGCCGCAAATATGACTGCGCCAATCGCTCGGTCGCCGGCTTTCCGTTCCGCCTCGAAGTCCGTTGCGACGGCGTCAGCGTTGCGCTGCAGGCGCAGACGGCGACGCAGAGCGCCACACAGATTCCGGTGACGGCGAAGCTTGGCGAGATTCTCGTTGTGGCGCAGATCTACACGCCGCGGCTGCTGATCGCGGAGTTCAAGGCGCCGGCGGTGATCTCGCAAGCGGGCCAGCCCTGGATGGCGATGGGCTGGAGCAATGCACGCAGCAGCATCACGGGGCTGCCCGGCACGCCCGACAGCGGTGATCTCGTCTTCGACGATCTGACGCTGGATCGCTTTTCGGGCACCGCGCAGGCGCCGGCCGTGCGGGCCAAGCGTGTCATCTTGAATGGTCGCACGGCGCCCACCTCGACGCCCGAGAAGCCGGTGATCGAGACGGCGCTGCGCATCACCAGCGGCACCATTGCGGACGTCCATCCGCTGCTGGCGGCGCCGTTCGACACGGATATTCGTGCGCAGGTGTCGGGCCTCACCGGTCTGTCACCGAAGCCCTGGCCGGAGCGCTTTCGCGAGATCCAGGCGGCGGGTGGCCGGTTGGAAATCACGCAGTCACGCGTGCAGCAGGGCGATATCATCTCGCTGGCGACGGGCTCGCTGGGCATCACGGCAGCCGGCAATCTCGATGGCGAGTTGCAGATGACGGTGACGGGGCTCGACAAGGCGATCAATGCGCTCGGCATCGACAAGCTGCTGGAGATGGGCGTGCCGCAGGAGGCGCTGGATCGCCTGGCGCCGGGGGTGAAGTCGCAGGACGTGAACAACATTCTGGGCGCACTTGATCGCGCGATCCCGGGGCTCGGGAATCTCGCGCGCAGGAATGCGGGAGCGGGACTGGCTGCGGGGGTGAATTCGATCGGCACGCCGGCCACCCTGGAAGGCAAGCCGGCGCGGGCGTTTCCGCTGAAGTTTGTCGATGGTGCGGTGTTCTTCGGGCCGCTGAAGGTCGCGCAGATTCCGCCGTTGTTTTAAGGCCTTGTAGGATGGGTCGAGCGCAGGCGCGAAGCGCCGGAGCGATACCCATCACCGTATGCTCCGGCGCCGGTGGTGATGGGTATCGCTGTGCTCAACCCATCCTACGGCCTCGGCGTGCAATTACTTCTTCTTCAACGCCGCATGCTTGCGGCCGAAGTCCGCTGCCGCTTCATCCTGCCCGATGCTGACGATCCCGCGTCGGATCGCGCGCGTCCGGGTAAAATGCTCGAACAGCGTCTCGCCATCGCCACGACGAATGGCCCGCGTCAGCTTCGACAGATCTTCCTGGAAGGCACCGAGCATTTCCAGCACCGCGTCCTTGTTGGTCAGGAACACGTCGCGCCACATGGTGGGATCGGACGCGGCGATACGGGTGAAATCGCGAAAACCGCCGGCGGAGAACTTCAGCACCTCCGAACGAGTCACATCTTCCAGCTCGTCGGCCGTGCCGACGATCGTATAGGCGATGAGATGTGGCAGATGGCTCGTGACCGCGAGCACGAGGTCATGATGCGCAGCGCCCATGATCTCGACATTGGCACCGAGCGCGGACCAGAGCGCGGAGAGTTTCTCGACGGCCGCTGCATCCGCGCCGTCGGGCGGCGTGAGGATGCACCAGCGATTCATGAAGAGTTCGGCGAAGCCGGAATCCGGGCCCGAATTCTCGGTGCCGGCGACCGGGTGCGCAGGGATGAAATGCACATTGTCCGGCAGATGCTCGGACATCGCAGCAAACACCGAGGCTTTCACCGAGCCGACATCGGAGATGATGGTGCCCGGCTTCAGATGCGGCGCGATGCTCTGCGCGACATCGCCGGCACGGCCGACGGGGACGCAGGAGATGATCAGGTCGGAATCCGTCACCGCCGATGCGTTGTCGTCGGCGATGCGATCCGCGAGCTTGATCTCCTTGGCGCGGGCACGGACTTCCGGCGAGGCATCGGTGGCGACGAGTTCGCCGGCGAGGCCGAGCTGCTGGATGCCGCGTGCCAGCGACGAGCCGATCAGGCCGAGGCCGATCAGCGTGACGCGAGGGAAGAGCGGTGCGTCAGTCATTGCGCTGCATGAATTCGCGCAAGGCGGCGAGAACGAGTTCGTTGGCTTCCTCGGTGCCGATGGTCATGCGCAGCTCCTGATGCAGGCCGTAGCTCGCGACCGCGCGCAGCACCAGGCCACGCTTGGTCAGGAACGCGTCGGCTTCGGCCGCGGTGAGGCCAGCGGTGGTCGGGAAGTGGATCAGGATGAAGTTTGCGACGCTCGGCGTCACCTTCAGCCCGAGCTTCTCGATCTCGGTGGTGAGGAGATCGCGCCACTTCTCGGTGAAGGCGCGCGACATCTCGACGTGACCGGTGTCCTCGATCGCGGCCACGGCAGCCAGCATCGCCGGCGCGGAGACGTTGAATGGGCCGCGCACGCGATTCATCGCGTCGACGATATGCGCGGGGCCGAACATCCAGCCAATCCGTAGTGCGGCAAGGCCATGCACCTTGGAGAAGGTGAAGCAGGCGACGGTGTTCTCGGTGGTCTTGGCGAGTTCGATCCCGCTCTCATAGTCGGGCTTGCCGACATAGTCGGCATAGGCGGCGTCGAGCACCAGCAGCACATGCTCCGGCAGCGAGGCCCGCAGACGCTTCACTTCCGCGACGGGCAGATAGCTGCCGGTGGGATTGTTCGGGTTCGCCAGCCAGACGACTTTCGTCTTCGGCGTCACGACCTTCAGGATCTCGTCCACATTGCAGGTGAAGTCGATTTCCTTGGCCACGACATTGGTGGCGCCATTGCCCATGGTGGCGATGGGATAGACCAGGAAGCCATATTGCGTGTGGATCGCCTCGTCGCCGGGGCCGAGATAGACATGGGCGATCAGGTTCAGGATTTCGTCCGAACCGGCGCCGCAGATGATGTTGTCGGGGTTGAGGCCGTAACGCTTGCCGACGGCGTCGCGCAGAACCTTTGACGTGCCTTCCGGATAGTCCTCGAGATGCGTGCCGACGCGGGCAAAGGCCTCCTTGGCGTGCGGCGACGGGCCAAACGGCGTCTCGTTGGCCGACAGCTTGAACACCTTGCGGCCGGCTTCCGGCACGGGAGTCTTGCCCGGGGTGTAGGGCGCGATATCGAGGATGCCGGCTTTCGGCACGGGGCGGGACATGGGTAGCTCCGGATAGTCTGGAAAAAGGTCAGGCGTTCGGCGCGCCGTCTGCGGGCACCGTATAGCGGGTTGCGTGGCTGCCGACGAGGGCGGAGGACCGCACCGAGGCCCCCGCTGCGATCAGGGCAGCCTTGATGCCGTCGAAGGTCTGCGGCGCGCTGATGGAGACCAGCAGCGAGGCACCGTCGAAGGCGGTATCCGGCACCACGACCACGTCGGCCAGCGGCGCGAGCGCGCGGGCGATCTCGGCGTTCCAGCCGGAGACGCGGACGCTCCAGCATTCCACCTCGGTGACCATGGCGCTGTCGGCGACGCGCGACACCACGAACACCGGCAGCGCGGCCGGATGGTCGGCGCGCTCGATGAAGGGCAGGCGGGCGATGATCTTGGGCACGCCCTCCGCCTCCAGCTCATGCCACCACGGGGTCTGGCCGGAGGTGGCGGAGACCAGCGCGAGGTCACCCTTGGATTTTGCCACGGCTTCCACCGCCGCCACGGCGCTGAAATGCGAGATATACGGCACCGTGAAGCCGAAATGGAAACGGGCGGAATCGCGCATGGCGCTCTCGCCCAGCGACAGGTCCGCGTGCAGCGAGAATGGCGCCTGCACATAGGTGAAGGTCGAGATGATGACGCGCCAGATACCCTCGACGGTGTCGATGGGCAGGATGCCGCGATGGCGCTGCACCAGCCGGCGCATCATGTCGGCCTCGCGCGCCGGGCGGAACGCCGAGCCGACTTCCTGGGTCTGCTTCACCGAGATCAGCCGGTCGATGATGTCGCCGCGCGACATCAGGAGGCGGTGCACCTGTTCGTCGATGCTGTCGATCTCCTGGCGGAGCTCATTCAGCGACGGCGGGGCGGGGGGCAGTTTCGACATGAAAACGGACCTTGGCTGATGTGGCCCACCGCGCAGGCGGTGTCCGGGCACGGCCCCTGATTAGGTAAGACAGGGACCGAAAGCAAAGAAAACATGACAGCTATTCTAAGGGCCGGCTCTTGGGCAAAGCGTCCATGCTCCCCCTATATTGACGGTCGGCCGAGGTGGGACTACGATCCCTGCCTACTCCGTGGTCATTTGAGCCGGCCGGCTTGCAGCCACGTTAAACAACTCGCTAAACAGGCCGGGGACGATTGCTCCCGGCCGAACCGTATGTTCAGGCCGGGTTTTTCATGCCCGGTCTCGATGGGAGGACTCCCGCGAGGGAGCCGGATATCGCGATGGTCAGTGTCCAGCCCTTGAAAAGCGTGTCGGTGGATGCCGAAGACCGCCTTCACGAAGCCAATAACCCGACCTCCGAGGTCGCGAAATTCGGCGCCGACCAGCCGCTGCGGCTCGATTGCGGGGTCGATCTCGCGCCGTTCCAGATCGCCTACCAGACCTATGGCACGCTGAACGCCGACAGAACCAATGCCATCCTGATCTGCCACGCACTCACCGGCGACCAGCACGTCTTCAACAAGAACCCCGTCACCGGCAAGCCGGGCTGGTGGGGCACCATGGTCGGGCCGGGCAAGGCGCTGGATACCGACCGCTACTTCATCATCTGCTCCAACGTGCTCGGCGGCTGCATGGGCTCCACCGGCCCGGCCTCGATCAACCCGGCCACGGGCAAGGTCTGGGGACTCGATTTCCCGGTCATCACCATCCCCGACATGGTGCGCGCCCAGACCATGCTGATCGACCGGCTCGGCATCATCCAGCTGTTCTCTGTGGTCGGCGGTTCCATGGGCGGCATGCAGACGCTGCAATGGACGGCGGCCTATCCCGAGCGCGTGTTCTCCGCGCTCGCGGTCGCCTGTGCGACAAAGCACTCGGCGCAGAACATCGCCTTCCATGAGCTCGGCCGTCAGGCCGTGATGGCTGATCCCGACTGGCGCGGCGGCCGCTACTTCGAGGAAGGCACGCATCCGCATCGCGGCCTCGGCGTCGCGCGCATGGCTGCGCATATCACTTACCTGTCGGATGCCGCGCTCCATCGCAAGTTCGGTCGCCGCATGCAGGATCGCGAACTGCCGACCTTCTCGTTCGACGCGGATTTCCAGGTCGAGAGCTATCTGCGCTATCAGGGCTCGTCCTTCGTCGAGCGCTTCGACGCAAATTCCTACCTCTACCTCACCCGCGCGATGGACTATTTCGACATCGCGGCGGACCATAACGGCCATCTCGCCGAAGCTTTTCGCGATACGCAGACACGTTTCTGCCTCATGTCTTTCACCTCGGACTGGCTGTTCCCGACCGCAGAATCGCGCGACGTCGTGCATGCGCTGAATGCCGGCGGCGTGCGCGTGTCCTTTGCGGAGATCGAGACCGACAAGGGCCACGATGCCTTTTTGCTCGACGTGCCGGAGTTCCTCGACATCGCTGATGCGTTCCTGAATTCGGCGGCGTCGGTGCATGGCCTTCCCGTGTCGGAGGCCGGCAAATGACAGCGCAGCAGCAAGGGCTGCATTTCAGTCTCGCGCGCCCGGCGTCGCCGTCGCTCGACAGCTATCGCGGCGACCATCTCCTCGTCGCCGAGATGATACCGGCTGGCGCCAAGGTGCTGGACGTCGGCTGCGGCGATGGTGATCTGCTGCAACTACTGGAAAGCCGTGGCATCGATGGCCGCGGCATCGAACTATCACGCGAGGGCGTGAACCGCTGCGTCGGCAAGGGCCTCGCGGTGGTGCAGGGCGACGCCGACACCGACCTCATCAACTATCCCGATGACGCCTTCGATTATGTGATCCTGTCGCAGACGCTGCAGGCGACGCGGCAGCCGCGCGTGGTGCTGGAAAACCTGCTGCGCATCGGCCGCAGCGCCATCGTGTCGTTTCCGAATTTCGGCTTCTGGCGAATGCGGATGCAACTGCTTGTCGGTGGGCGCATGCCGCGCACCGAGAACCTGCCGGCGACATGGTATGACACGCCGAACATTCACTTCTGCACCATCAAGGATTTCGTGCATCTGTGCGACGAGATCAATGTGAAGATGGAGCGCGCGGTGGCGCTCGATCTCCACGGCCGGCCGCTGCGCCTCAATGCGCCGTGGTGGTTCTGGAACATGTTCGGCGAGCAGGGCGTCTTTCTGCTGCAGCGTGCGGGGAAGTAGCGCCGGGCCGTAGGGCGGATTAGCGAAGCGCAATCCGCCGGCCGATTGGATGTGGCGAAGAACGGCGGATTACGCCTTCGGCTCATCCGCCCTACGAATGATTGCGCGATCGTGCACGCGCAAATCCGGACGTTGCAGCTCAGAGCTGCAACAGAAAAAGCTAATTCAAAAAGGTAATATGCGAAAGCCTCCCGCTCAGCGGGAGGCTGCTATGTCTATACGTATTAGAATTGTTAAACTTGAAGGCAAAACCGGGTTTCACGCCCAAAAATGAGCCAAATTCGTGCCGTTCCGGGTCTTGCTTTTGTCACATCCGGACTGTTTTCAAGCAGCCCTCAACAAGTTGGAGCGTGTTTCCGATCGTGGGGATCGGGGGATTTCTATGAGGGTCAACTAAGAATGGTTCGTTTCGTTGCGTATCGTCGTGCACTTCGCCTCGCTGCCTTGGCACTGTGCTCGACCTTTCTCTTTGCTTCCATCTCGCCGGCTTCTGCCCGGCCTCAGCACGGCGCCTCGCACTACAAGACTCATCACGTCAGCAAATATACTCACAGCTCTCGCAAGCATGTCCGGCAGCGTGTGCGCCATGTGTCGCGCCGGCACGCCGCGCGCGCGCAGCAGCAGGCGCCGTCGTTCGGCGACTCCGCAAATTTTGCCAATGCCAATGCCAGCATGAACCAGCCCGGTGGCGGCTTCGGTGGCTCGGGTCTTGTCGAGACCGCACGCAGCTTCATCGGCCGTGGCAATCCGACGGCGCGTGGTCGCCTCTGGTGCGCGGCATTCATGAACCTCGTGCTCAAGCGTTCGGGCCATCAGGGCTCGGGCTCGGACATGGCACGCTCGTTCTCGAGCTACGGCCAGCGCCTGTCGGGTCCGCAGGTCGGCGCCATCGCCGTGATGTCGCGCGGCCGTCGCGGCGGCCATGTGGGCGTCGTCTCGGGCATCGATGCCAAGGGCAATCCGATCATCGTGTCGGGCAATCACGGCAACCGCGTCGCCGAGGCCACGTATTCCAAGGGTCGCGTCTACGCTTATGTGATGCCGTCGAGCTGACCGCGAAGCCGTACGGCGGATGAGGCGAAGCCGTCATCCGCCGTTCTTCGCAACACGCACTCGGCCGGCGGATTACTTTGCGCTCATCCGCCCTACGCTTCCACCTCAATCCTATCACCGGCCGCTATCCTGCCGCCGGTGATCACTTCGGCATAGACGCCGCAATCCGCGTGGCCATAGGTCTGCTGCAGCGTCTTCGGGATCGTCAGGTCGCGCGCCGCCGTATCCGGGTCGACATTGGTCGCGGCGCAGCGGACGATGCGCTTCACCACCTTCAGGCGGACATCGCCGATCTTCAGCGTGCGCTCAAGCAGTTCGAACTCCTGCCAGGCCGCCCATCCCGACACATGCAGGTTGCCGCGGAAACGCAGCGGGTGCACCGGCTGGCCGATCGTCTTTTCCAGATCGGCGACGCTGGCGAGATTGATAATCGAGACCACCTTGCGCGGGACATCGGAAAAGCTGTGGCCCTCGGCGAACAGCACCTTGGGCGGGCCGCGGAGCTCGTCGGCAAAGTTCGCGGCGAAATAGGCCTCGATGGACGCGCGGCCTTCGGCTGACTGCAGGTCGGCCCGGGCGACTTCATTGCCATCCCTCTGGATCGTCAGCGTGTGGCTGGCGTCGTCATACCGGCTGCGCAGCGCCGCCAGGCGCTCATTGCGCATCAGCATGAGAAACTGCGTCTTCGGGAAATATTGCGGCGCCGCCGGATCGAAGCCGATCGGGCCGTTCTCGATGGCGTAGCGGCGGTCGGCCGGCAGGGGCTGGCCGGGCGCCAGGGCGACGTCGGTCAGCGGCTCGGGCGTCAGGCCCTTGACGGGATAGCGATAGATGCTGGCGAGGCTGGCATAAGGCTGTGCGGTCATGGTTTCAGCCATAGGAGATTTGGGCCCGGGGCGCCATCGCGGGGCCGGCTGGAAATTTATGCGGGCCCCTTCCTTTTTCGGAACCCGGTGCCCACATTTCGGTCAAGCTGGCTTTCGCGCCAGTGACGACCGCGGCCGGTTGACGACCATCAATGCGGACCGGGAAAACCCAATGAAGATGCCGGCGTCGTGCTTTCGAGGCGATGCGGGCAGGCCGAGGGCTACACACGATGAATATTGAGAAATACACCGAACGGGTGCGCGGCTTCATTCAGTCGGCGCAATCACTGGCCGTGCGCGAGGGCCATCAGCAATTCTCGCCGCTGCATATTCTGAAAGTCCTGCTCGACGACAGCGAAGGTCTCGCCGGCGGTCTGATCGACCGCGCCGGTGGCAATTCCCGCGCGATCCTGAGGGCGACCGAGGACCAGTTGAACAAGCTGCCGAAGGTCTCGGGCTCCGGGGCCGGGCAGGTCTATCTCGCCCCAGCCACGGCGCGTGCGCTGGACGCGGCCGAACAGGCCGCGGACAAGGCCGGCGACAGTTTTGTCACCGTCGAGCGCCTGCTGCTGGCGCTGACCCTGGACAAGGACAGCGAAGCCGGACAGCTCCTCAACAAAGGGGGCGTCACTCCGCAAAACCTGAATTCTGCGATCAATGCGTTGCGCAAGGGCCGCACGGCGGATTCCGCCACGGCTGAAAACGCCTATGACGCGCTGAAGAAATATGCCCGCGACCTGACCCAAGCGGCGCGTGACGGCAAGCTCGATCCGGTGATCGGCCGCGACGAAGAGATCCGCCGCACGATTCAGGTGCTGTCGCGGCGAACCAAGAACAATCCCGTCCTGATCGGCGAGCCCGGCGTCGGCAAGACTGCCATCGCCGAAGGCCTCGCGCTGCGCATCCTTAATGGCGACGTGCCGGAGAGCCTGAAGGACAAGAAGCTGCTGTCGCTCGATCTCGGCGCGCTGATTGCGGGCGCAAAATATCGCGGCGAGTTCGAGGAGCGGCTGAAGGCGGTGCTCGGCGAGGTCACCTCGGCCGAAGGCGGCATCATCCTGTTCATCGACGAGATGCATCAGCTGATCGGCGCCGGCAAAGGCGACGGCGCCATGGATGCGTCGAACCTGCTGAAGCCGGCACTCGCCCGCGGCGAACTGCATTGCATCGGCGCCACCACGCTGGATGAATATCGCAAGCATGTGGAGAAGGACGCGGCGCTGGCGCGGCGCTTCCAGCCGATCTTTGTCGCCGAGCCGAGCGTCGAGGACACGATCTCGATCCTGCGCGGGCTGAAGGACAAATACGAGCAGCATCACGGCGTGCGGATTCAGGACTCGGCGCTGGTCGCGGCCGTCACGCTGTCGAATCGCTACATCACCGACCGCTTCCTGCCCGACAAGGCCATCGACCTGATGGACGAAGCCT
>NZ_JBIISY010000302.1:0-6333 GCF_044340795.1 Tardiphaga sp. | reverse complement strand
AACTTCGAGCGGCCGGGGTCGCCCTGACGGCCGGAGCGACCGCGGAGCTGATTGTCGATACGGCGCGACTCGTGCCGTTCGGAGCCGATGATGTAAAGGCCGCCGGGCTTCTCCACGGTCTTCGCGGCCTTGCTGCCCTTGGCCGGCTCGATCTCGACGATCTCCTTGGCGTTCAGCACGGCTTCACGGAATTTCTCGATCTCGGCCTTGATCTCGGCGATCTTGGCGGTCTTCGCGGCTTCATCGGTTATATCAGCGGTCTCGACCTGCGTGCGCATTTCCAGCGAGCCGCCGAGTTTGATGTCGGTGCCGCGGCCGGCCATGTTGGTGGCGATGGTGATGGCGCCGGGCACGCCGGCTTCGGCGACGATATAGGCTTCCTGCTCATGGAAGCGCGCATTCAGCACCGCGAACAGTTTTGCCGGCTTGCCCGAACGTGCCGCGGCATAGAGCTTGTCCATGCCCTTCGGATCGGCGAAGTCGATCATCTTGTAGCCGTTCTTGAGCAGGAAGTCGGCGAGCACTTCCGACTTCTCGATCGAAGCGGTACCGACCAGCACCGGCTGCATGCGTGCATTGGCGCGCTGGATCTCGGCCAGGATCGCGGCGTTCTTTTCGCCGTGCGTACGGTAGACCTCGTCATCCTCGTCGAGACGGTTGATGCCGATATTGGTCGGCACCTCGACGACTTCGAGCTTGTAGATGTCGAACAGTTCGTCCGCTTCGGTCAGCGCCGTACCGGTCATGCCGGCGAGCTTCGCATACATGCGGAAATAGTTCTGGAAGGTGATCGAGGCCAGCGTCTGGTTTTCCGGCTGGACGGTGACGTGTTCCTTGGCTTCCAGCGCCTGGTGCAGGCCTTCCGAATAACGGCGGCCCTGCATCATGCGGCCGGTGAATTCGTCGATGATCACCACCTCGTCGTCGCGGACGATGTAGTCCTTGTCGCGGGTGAACAGCGAATGCGCGCGCAGCGCCTGGTTGACGTGATGCACGACGGAGACGTTCTCGACGTCGTACAGGTTCTCGCCCTTGAGCTGGCCGGCATCGCGCAGCAGGGTTTCGATCTTCTCCATGCCGGCTTCGGTCAGGGTCACCGTGCGCTGCTTCTCGTCGACCTCGAAGTCGACCTTCTTCTCAAGCGAGGGCAGGAAGGTGTCGATGGTGTTGTAGAATTCCGAGCGGTCGTCGAGCGGGCCGGAAATGATCAGCGGCGTGCGCGCTTCGTCGATCAGGATCGAGTCGACTTCGTCGACAATCGCGAAATTGTGCCCGCGCTGGACCATGTCCTCCAGCCGGTACTTCATGTTGTCGCGGAGGTAATCGAAACCGTATTCGTTGTTGGTGCCGTAGGTGATGTCGCAGGCATAGGCCGCCTGGCGTTCGGCATCATCGAGGCCGTGCACGATCACGCCGGTGGTGAGGCCGAGGAAGCCGTAGATCTGGCCCATCCAGCCCGAGTCGCGCTTGGCGAGGTAATCGTTGACGGTGACCACATGCACGCCCTTGCCGGCGAGCGCATTGAGATAGACGGCGAGGGTGGCGACGAGGGTTTTACCTTCGCCGGTCTTCATCTCGGCGATGTCGCCTTCATGCAGCACCATGCCGCCGATCAGCTGCACGTCGAAATGGCGCTGGCCGAGGGTGCGCTTGGCGGCTTCGCGCACGGTGGCGAAAGCGGGGACGAGGATATCGTCGAGGCTCTTGCCGGCTTCGAGCTGCGCCTTGAATTCGGTGGTGCGGGCCTTCAGCGCTTCGTCGGAAAGTGCGGCGATTTCGCTTTCCATCGCATTGATGGCAGCGACGCGCGACTGATACGTCTTGATGCGGCGGTCGTTGGCGGAGCCGAAGAGCTTGCGGGCGAGCGCGCCGATCATCACGAAATCCTGTCTTCTCGATGCGGCCCGGGAGGGCCGTGGAATTGGTTCAGCGGATCGCCTGTCCGAACGGCGCTCCGCCTGCCGACATGAAGGCCGGCGGGTGATCAGTGGAGGTCGGGCGATCTGGGGTTCAAACGGCCACGGCGCAGCCGAAATCGCACCTTCGCCACCGGCCCGGTCGGGGAGAGATATGGGGCGTGTGGGGGGATGTCAACGGCGGCAAGGTGTCAAGGATTTCATGATTTTGACAGAGTTTTCGCGTTGCCAAGTTGAGTTGTTTGGGAGAGTGTCCCGCCGTCCCAACAGGCACCTTCAGATTGAGGAAATTCCGATGACCTTCGTATCGCCCGCCCAGAAGCCGGGCCAGCGCCCCGGCCTGACCCTGGCCTCGCTCACCGGCGCTGTTGCGGTGGCGTTCCTGTCCAGTTTCCCGGTCTATGCGCAGGATGCGAACCCGGTTCTGGCCAAGGTCAACGGCCAGGAAATCCGCCAGAGCGATGTCACGATTGCCGAGGAAGAGCTCGGGCCGAGCCTCGCCCAGATGGACCCGTCGACCCGCAAGGACAACGTCCTGTCGTTCCTGATCGACATGAAGATCGTCGCCAAGGCCGCCGAGGACAAGAAGGTGGCCGATCGCGAGGAGTTCAAGTCGAAGCTGGCTTTCGCCCGCAATCGCCTGCTGATGGACAGCCTGCTCGGCACCGAAGGCAAGGAAGCGCTGACCGACGCGAACATGAAGAAGGTCTATGACGACGCCGCCAAGCAGATTTCGGGCGAGCAGGAAGTCCATGCCCGCCACATCCTGGTGGAGAGCGAGGACGAGGCCAAGAAGATCGCCGAGGAACTGAAGAAGGGCGCGAATTTCGCCGAGCTGGCGAAGAAGTCGTCGAAGGATCCGGGCGCGGCCGATGGCGGCGATCTCGGCTTCTTCACCAAGGACCAGATGGTGCCGGAATTCTCCAAGGTCGCCTTCGAGCTGGAGCCGGGCAAGATCTCGGACCCGGTGAAGTCGCAGTTCGGCTGGCACATCATCAAGGTCGAGGAAAAGCGCAACCGCCAGGCGCCGTCGTTCGATCAGGTGAAGCCGCAGATCGAGCAGTATGTGGTCCGCAAGGCCCAGGCCGACTACGTCACCAAGCTGCGCGAAGCGGCGAAGGTCGAGCGTCTGGATCAGGCTGCTGCGACGCCGGCCCCGGCCGCCAAGGATGCGCCGAAGCCGGCTGACACCAAGATGGCGCCGCCGGCGAAGAAGTAACAAAACACAGGTTGCTGACGACAAAAGCCCGCCGAAAGGCGGGCTTTTTGCTGTCTGTGATGGAGCGCGAACAATGCGGTCTGCGCGTAGCACGGACGGGTGGGGGTGTCCCACGTGACGTAGAGTTTGGGGAAGCACCCCACCCGTCACGTCACTCGCAAGACCTCGCTCCGCGCCACCCTCCCCATTCGCTTCGCTCCGGGGAGGGAGAAGAAAGATCAGCCGATCTTCCGGCCGATATCCAGGAACTTCTGCCGACGCTGCTGGCGCACGGCTGCGGCATCCATGCCGCTCAGGTCCTTCAGTGCCTGCGCGATCGCGTCGCCAGTCGTGGCGATCATCGCCGCGGGATCGCGATGGGCGCCGCCCGGCGGCTCCTTCAACACGCTGTCCACCACGCCGAACCGCAGCAGGTCCTGCGCGGTGATCTTCATGTTTGTCGCCGCTTCCTGCGCCTTCGATGAATCGCGCCACAGGATCGAGGACGCCGCTTCCGGCGAGATCACGCTGTAGATCGCGTGTTCCAGCATCAGCACCTTGTTGGCGGTGGCGATCGCAATCGCGCCGCCCGAGCCGCCTTCACCGATGATGACAGCGACATTGGGCACGCCGAGCGCGAGGCAGGCATCGGTGGACCGCGCAATGGCTTCCGCCTGGCCGCGCTCTTCCGCGCCGATGCCGGGATAGGCGCCGGCGGTATCCACCAGCGACAGCACGGGCAGGCCGAAACGGTCGGCCATCTCCATCAGGCGAACGGCCTTGCGGTAGCCTTCGGGGCGGGCCATGCCGAAATTGTGCTTGAGGCGGGTCTCGGTGGTCGAGCCCTTTTCCTGGCCCAGCACACACACCGCCTCGCCGCGAAAGCGGCCGAAGCCGGCGATCAGGGCCTCGTCCTCGCCGAACTTGCGGTCCCCCGCCAGCGGGGTGAATTCAGTGATCAGCGAGTCGATGTAATTGACGCAATGCGGGCGCTGCGGATGGCGCGCGACCTGGGTCTTCTGCCACGGCGTCAGGTTCGCATAGAGTTCGTGCAGGGCGGCGACCGCCTTGTCCTCGATGCGGACGATCTCCTCGCCGATGTCGCTGCCGCCGGCGGCCAGCACGCGCAATTCGTCGATCTTGGAATCAAGCTCGGCGACCGGCTTTTCGAAGTCGAGATAGCTGCGCATGGGATCGGACATTCACTCGATATGGGGGGAAGTGACGGCGGGCGAAACTGCCGTGGCAGGCTTTTCGGGTCAAACCATGGCCGAAGTCAAGCCGAAGGCGTTTCTTTTCGTTGATAAATCAAAGGGTTGATTTTTGGTTGCCGGATCTTTGGAGGTCTTGCGACGCATTGCGCCGGCACCACCACCAGACGGCCCCGCCGGCGATGATTGCAAGCACCACGACCGCCAATACGCTGTAATGCCTGGCCTTGTGTTCCAGCCCGGCAAGGCCGCCGACATGCTCCAGCAAAGTCACGGCGAACACCGCCGGCAGCACATGCGCCGGTGCCCAGATGATCGCGGCCGGGATGTTCGCCGGATAGAATTTGGCCGGCGGCATGCCCAGCGCGCCGGCTGTCACGGGCACGAAGGCCCGGATCGGTGGCACGAAGCGGGCGAGGAACACCGCCAGCGCGCCGAAGCGCGCGAAGAACGCTTCGCTCTGCGCGATAACGCCGGGATAGTTCTTCAGCGGCCAGATCTGCAGGATGTCGCGCTGCCGCACATGGCCGATCCAGTAGGCCGCGCCATCGCCGAGAATGGCGCCGCTGATCGCGGCGGTCAGCACCGGCACGAGCTTCAGATCGCCGGCCGGGATCAGCGCCGAGAGTGCGAGGATCAGCGTGGTGCCCGGAATGAAGGTGCCGAGGACCGGCACGGCTTCCAGCAATGCCGCCAGGAACACGGTGAGATAGCCAAGCCAGGCATGGGCAGCGACGAATTGCGTGATGGCTTCGATGATGTGGTGCACAAAAGTCCGATCTGGTCGTGGGCCGCAGGATACCTCAACGAATTCCGGCGGGTTGAGCATCGCCCAATTCGCAGGGCAGGGCTCCAAAAACTGTCATTACAACCTATCTATATGATTACATTTTGGAACTTTGCCGTTCCCATGGGCTTTGTCCGCGCGCGGCTCTCTGCTACGTTCCGCAAAGCACCCCATCCGTAGCCAAACTGAAAGACTGGTTTCGGCATTCCCGGGACCACGGAGGATCGATGACCGCCGCCATGACGAAAGCGCAAGAACAGTCCGCCGAAGCGTTGACCGGCATTCCCGACATCAAGGTGTCGGTGCGCAAGGTATTCGGCATCGATTCCGACCTTGAAGTGCCGGCCTTCTCCAAGACCGATCCGCATGTGCCGGATGCCGATCCCGACTACCGCTTCGACCGCGCCACCACGCTCGCCATTCTCGCCGGCTTCGCCCGCAACCGCCGCGTGATGGTCACCGGCTTCCACGGCACCGGCAAGTCGACCCATATTGAGCAGGTCGCTGCCCGCCTGAACTGGCCCTGCGTGCGCGTCAATCTGGACAGCCACATCAGCCGTATCGACCTCGTCGGCAAGGACTCCATCGTGGTCCGCGACGGCAAGCAGGTCACCGAATTCCGTGACGGCATCCTGCCGTGGGCGCTGCAGCACAATGTGGCGCTGGTGTTCGACGAATACGATGCCGGCCGCCCGGACGTGATGTTCGTGATCCAGCGCGTGCTGGAAGTCGCCGGCCGCCTGACCCTGCTCGACCAGAACAAGGTCATCAAGCCGCATCCGGCCTTCCGCCTGTTCGCCACCGCCAACACGGTCGGCCTCGGCGACACGTCGGGCCTCTATCACGGCACCCAGCAGATCAATCAGGGCCAGATGGACCGCTGGTCGATCGTCACCACGCTGAACTATCTTGCCCATGACGAGGAAGTCGAGATCGTGCTGGCCAAGGCCAAGCACTACCAGACCGCCGAGGGCAAGGACATCGTCAACAAGATGGTGCGCCTCGCCGACCTCACGCGTAACGCCTTCGCCAATGGCGATCTCTCCACGGTGATGAGCCCGCGTACGGTGATCACCTGGGCCGAGAACTCGGACATTTTTGGCGATATCGGCTTCGCCTTCCGCGTCACGTTCCTGAACAAGTGCGACGAACTCGAGCGTCCGCTGGTCGCAGAGTTCTATCAGCGCTGCTTCAACGCCGAACTGCCGGAAAGCTCGGTGA